>QHQA01000031.1 GCA_003219695.1 Verrucomicrobiota bacterium | reverse complement strand
TGAGCTTTGAAAATCCCAACCCGATACCCATGACCACGAGACCGCCCGCTGCTCAGCAACGCGGCCCCGCTGGCGATATCACCGCGGCGCGCAAGGTGCGCGTGTTTGATGTGCCAAGTGAAGAGGCATTGGCGATGTGCAAACGCGGCGAGACTCCGCCCGAACACATCGCCAACAGTGTTTATCTGGAATGGTTCAGCGAACTGAGCGGCCGCGTGGTGATTGAAAGCGCGGATTATCGGCTGCAAATCTCCGAGCCAGCGTGGCGTTATGCGCCGGAGGAAATTGCCGAGCGCCAGCGCCGCATCGAGGACGAGGAAACCCCGTTTGCCATCGCCATTACCCAGGAAGGCGAGACGCAGCAGTGGGACGAAATTCGCTATGAGCAATTCCTCCGCGAAAGCGATGCGCGAACGGAACGATACGGGCGCTTGCTGGAAAAATATAAAGACCATCCCGACAGTGAACGCATCATCGCCCGCGAGATGGGATGGACATGGCTCGAGGAAGCGCTGGATCAAAAAGATCAAGAGCAAGAGAAAGAGCCGCAGACTCCGGAAGCTGAGTTCGACACGGTTGATGAGGATGAGTTTGAGGAGGACAATGAATTGCCGCCGCCCGATCCGATGCGCGAAGGAATCGATTGGGTGCGCGACGAGCGCGGCCGCATCTCGCATCCCGTTAAAAAGCGCGCAGGCGACGCGCTGCATCTGTTGCTCGACGAGCTAAAGGCGGCGGGCCATTTCCCGGAGGAAAAAGACGAACAGCTCGCCGAGTTCGTGAGCGGGTTTATGATTCTCAACGCCAAACTCGCTGGCGCTCTCGGCGGGCTGGCGCGCGGAGACGATTTTCTGGAGCCCGGGCTGGTGATCGCATGGCTCAAACGCGTGCTGGAAATTCTAAACAAGACCATCGCAGCCGCCGACACCGTTAGGGAAAAGCGATTCCTCCCAGAGGAGCGGTTTGCGTACTATCGCGGCGAGCTTTTTGTGATCCGCGAAAGGATTTTGGAATTGATCACGCAGTTGCGAGCGCAGTGACTGGGGGATTGCTCACGTTGCTTATGTTCCTGGTGTGGAGCAAGAGCACGAGCAGAAGTAAGAATAGGAGCGCACGCTAGTTGAAATCCTGGTGCGTATCGCGTACGTAGGGATATTTCGATTCGTTACCGACCTCAGGCGGAAATTCCGGATAACCGGCATGAATATAAGGAATGTCCGGCGGCAGAATGGGGTAATAGCTGTCCCGCCATATTGGAAATGGAAACGTCAAAATCTCTATAAGACCAGCGACGTGTCGTGCTCCGGCACGTCCTAGTCCGCGCCAAACCCCATAGCCCGCACCGGCCGAATTACCTTCGGTCTGATTGACTTGGTTAACCGTCACAAAAAACTCGGTCGGGGCGATGAAAAAATTCGAAAGTCCGCGACCAAGCTTGCGCGTTGGGCCGTAATCGTTCGAAGGCGGGTCTTGAATGTCGGCAAAGGCTCCGCTGGCAAGACCAGCGACTGCTGCGAGGGAAAGGATGATTTTCATAGGCGCTCCCAACCAGTTAAATGATTCCGAACAGCGAAAGCAACATTTTTATTTTGGGTCTTCGGCTGCGGCGCGCTTCTGCGTCGCCATCAGCGAAATCACGACCGTAATTGCGAGAATGAGCACGACTACGCCGAGGGAGATCGGAGTCGGCACGGGAAAATATTTGGCCACAATCATTTTGAGCCCGACGAAACCCTCAGGTAAATAAAGCGATCCATCATGCGCGCCACTAGGAAATAGAGCGACCGCAAGCCCACGATAGCGCAGATGTTTGAAGTATAAACGATGAAGGGGTCCTGGGTGATGGCAAAGACTGCCGGGATGGAATCGACCGCGAAAACTAGGTCCATCACATCGATAACGATCAACGCCACACCGAGTGGTGTGAGCATCCAGCGATTGCCCACCCGCGCTTTGAAATCCTCGCCGTAAAATTCTGCAGTGATGGGAATCCAATTCCTGCAAAATCGCATCACCAAGCTGTTCCTGAAATCTGGTTCGCCGGCCTTTCCAAAAAGCATTCGAATAGCGGTCATCACTAGGAAGATTCCAAAGATGTAAAGAATGAAATGAAACCGCGACACCAAAGTCACGCCGACCAAGATCATGATGCCGCGCATGATAAGCGCACCAAGGATTCCCCACACCAGGGCGCGATGCTGCGCCATTGGGGGCACCTTGAAATAAGCGAAGATGATGACGAAGACGAAGATGTTATCGACGCTCAACGAGTATTCGATTACGTAGCCCGTGAGAAATTCGAGAGCTTTGTCCGGCCCGCGCAGTTTCCACACTAGCAAATTGAAAAGAAGCGAGAGCACGATCCAGATGGCAGTGCGTTGGGCGGCCGCGCGTATGCTCAGTTCGCGTCCGCGGTATTTGAATTGGGCAAGATCGACAGCAATTGCCACAAAGATGCCGATGTGAAACGCAATCCAAAACCAGATGCTCGTGCTCACGGCGGGCAGATTTTCATGCCATGAGGCGCGCGGCAATCGCAAATTGCAACGAGCGCATATACGACCTATACGTCACATGCACCTCATAAATGGATCCTGAACTGGAAAAACTTGTCGAAGCCGGAAAACTGACTTCTCAGGCCGCCGGGCAACTAGAAAAACTTAAGCCGGGCGCGTTTTGTTTGCACAAGAGCTGGGGATTCGGTCGGGTGCGCGAATGGAACCTACTACTCAATCAGATCGTGATCGATTTTGCCAGCAAGAAGTGTCATCCCATGCAAGTCGGGTACGCGGCGGAGAATCTCGCGCCGCTCGCGCCGGAGCATTTTCTTGCACGCAAGGCGACCGACCTGGCGTCGATCAAAAATCTGGCCCGGGAAAATCCGGTCGCGCTCGTCCGAAATATTCTGAAAAGTTTGGACGGCAAAGCCAGCGCGGAGCAGATCGCTGAATGGCTGATCGGTGACGTGTTCACTGAAGCGGAGTGGAAACGCTGGTGGGAATCCACCAGGAAAGCACTTAAGGCGAGCGGCGCTTTTTCCGTCCCCCCGAAGAAAAGCGATCCAATCCAAATCCGAGGTGAAGGCATATCGCACGCTGACGAGCTACTTGCCGCTTTCAAGCATGCGCGACAGCCGAAACAGCAAATCGCGGCGCTCGAGCAGATCATACGATCTCACCAGCAATTCAAGGAACCTGAAAAACAGCTTCAGCCGGTCATCGCAACGATTGAGAACATGGCCGCGCGGAACCAGAAAATGCATCCGGAGCTCGCGTTCGAGATGATCATGGCGCGAGACGATTTGCTCGCGCGCATCCCATCCCTGCACACGACCCACCTTGGTCTGACCCTTTTGAAACTTATTCTTGAGGAGGAAAAACGGTTGGAGACGATCCTGCCGAAGTTGGCGGCGGCGAAAGAGAAGCGTATCTTGCAAGCGCTCCCATCGGCGCTCGGTCCGCGCTGGACGGAACGCGCCTTGCGGTTGATGCAAGCGAGCCACGGCCGCATGGTCGCGCAAATTCCGCGTATCCTAAGCGAAGGCGGACAACACGCCGAGCTTCGGGCGACGCTGGAGCGGAGCATCCGCGAACACTCAGCCACCAGTGAGATGCTTGCCTGGCTGTGCGGCGAACGGGAAATCTGGAGCGAGCTCGTTACGCCGGAATTGCTCGGCGCGATTCTGTCAGTGCTGGAGCGAGAGCAGCACCACGCTCCGGGTCGTGCCAGCAAGTTGCACCGCCTTTTGGTGGAAGACCGGCAATTGATTGGAGACATTTTTAAAAATGCCGATGTCGCTCTCGCGCGCGACGCGATGCGCCGCCTGCAGTTAAGCCCCTTGTTCGATGAGCTGACGAAACGCTCTCTCCTGGCGCGGATCGTCAAAGTTTATCCAGAACTGGAAAGCATGATCACAGACGCGGTGCCTGAGGAGAAAACGGCGCCACTGATTGTTTCCTGGAGCAGCCTGGAAAAGCGCAAAGCCGAATACGAAGAGCTGGTGAAAGTCAAAATTCCCGAGAACAGCAAAGAAATCGCGCTTGCCAGGTCGTACGGCGATTTGAGCGAGAATTTTGAATTCAAAGCCGCCAAGCAGATGCAGAGCGTCCTGATGCGACGCAAAGCCGAGCTGGAACAAATGCTGCACAACGCGCGCGGGACTTCTTTCGAAAATCCCGACGCGTCGCGTGTCTCCATCGGCACAATAGTCACGCTGCGCAACATGGAGACGAATGAAGAAGAAACATATACCATCCTGGGGGCATGGGATGGCAATCCCGAGCGTCACATCATTTCGTATCAGACCGCCATCGGCCAGGCGCTGCTTAGCCATGAAGTTGGTGATACTGTCTCGATGAACACCGAGCACGGGTCATCTCAATTTACCATCGTATCAATCAAGCCTGCGTCACCGGACCGAACCGCGCTTCCGCATGAGTCTGCCGTTGAAGCAGCGGTAGCTGACTAGGCTGCGGAATGCTTAAATGAGCAATTCGTAGGACAGAATACTCAGGCAGTAGATTGCCGCGGTTTCCACTCGCAGGATGATCGGGCCGAGGGTAATTGGCAGGCAACCGTGTCGGCGCGCGAGCGCGAGCTCCGCGGGCGTGAAATCGCCTTCCGGGCCAACCAGCATCAATACGCTGCGAGGACGGTTCCCGTGTTCACGCGAATAAGGTCCCAGAATTTTCTTCAAGTGCTGCGCATCGGGCTGAAGCGAGCCAATGAGCCGGAGATCGAATGATCCCTCTGCAACAGAAAAAAACTCGCCAAGTTTTCTTGGCATGTGCACGCGGGGGAGCCAGTTCTGGCCGCATTGTTTTGCCGCTTCAATCGCGATTTGCTGCCATTTGGACTGTTTTTGCGCAGCGGTTTCGGAATCGACCTGCACAATCGTACGATCGGAAATGATCGGCGCAATTTCGGCTGCACCGATCTCGACCGCCTTCTGCACGATCAACTCGATGTTTTTGCCTTTTGGAATCGCCTGTCCCAGAACAATCCGGCAGCGCAGCGGCGGCGTTTCCGCTTCATGCAACTTTCGCAAGACAATTTCATCGTCGCCAGGATCGACAATTTCCGCAGTAATTTCGCGGCCGCACCCATTGAAGAGAACTAGCTTCTCCCCTGCCCTCATGCGCAGGACGTCGCGCGCGTGATGCGCCTCCGAGCCGCGCAACGCCAACACGCGAGGGTCCCAGTTTTCCGGCGAGATGTAGAAACGGTGCATTAGACTTATGGAACTAGTGGAACTGTGGCAGCCGTCAGTATCTGGACGCGATCAGCGAGTTCAACGCCAACACATCTGTCAGCGATTTGCTGACCGGCAGCTTTACGCCGCGCTGTTGAAGAGCCGCGATCACGCTCTCGGTAGGAATGTTTCCTACCAGCGTGTCCTGCGCGAATGGGCAGCCGCCAAGGCCGCCGATGGCAGAATCAAAGCGACGGCAACCTCCGTCGTACGCGGCGAGCACTTTTACTGCGGCTCCCCCAGGCGCGCTGTGAAGATGCACGCCGATGTCGTAATCGGCATATTGAGTCGCAACTGATTCAACCACGCGACGAATCAAATCGGGGCCAGCTAGTCCGACGGTGTCAGCGAGTGAAATTGATCGCACACCGATGCCGGTCAATTTCCCTATCGTCTGCTGAACTTCATTTTCGTCCCAAGGATCATCATACAAATTTCCGAATGCCATCGAAATGTAAGCGACCATCCCGAGTCCGGCGTTGTCCGCTTTTGTCTTAACCGATTGCAACACTTGGTAGCACTCTTCGAGTGTCTGGTTTTGGTTTTTCCGCAGAAACGTCTCTGAGACGGAGCAAGGGAAGCCCAAGGTGGAAACTGTTTTCGTGGCGATGGCGCGCTCGGCACCCCTCTCATTCACTACGATGCCGATGATTTCGACATCGTTCGGCAGATCGATTTGCTCGAGCACTTTCTCGCTGTCGGCCATTTGTGGAACGGCCTTCGGAGAAACAAAACTTACCGCATCGATGTGTTTGAACCCGGCCGCGATCAGAGCGCGCAGGTAACGCGCCTTCAGTTCGGTGGGGATTTGCCGTTTCAGCCCCTGCCAGGCGTCGCGCGGGCATTCAATTAGTTTGACAGCAGTGTGGACCACAGAAATTGCGGCGCCTACTTGAAGAATTCCTTCGCGCGCTCGAAGAAGCTTTTGCGCATCGGTGTGTTTTCGTCTCCGCAAAGCGCTGCGAATTCCTCCAGCTTGCGGCGTTGCTCTGTATTCAAGCGGGATGGCACCTCGACAATAAGACGCGCGAACAAGTCGCCGTGGCCGCGGCCGCTGACGTTCACGATACCTTTCCCGCGCAGTTTGAACATTTGCCCGCTTTGCGTGCCGGCGGGTACCTTGAGATGCGCCTTGCCTTCGAGCGTCGGCACATCGATTTCCCCGGCCAAGGCTGCAACCGAAAACGGGATCGGCACCTCGCAATACAGATCATCGCCTTCGCGCTGAAATATTTTGTGTTCCTTGATGTGGACGACCACGTAAAGGTCCCCTGGCGGAGCGCCCCCGATGCCTGCCTCACCATTGCCTGGCGAGCGCAACCGGGTGCCCTCCCTGATTCCAGCCGGAATTTTGAGCTTGATCCGGCTTGACTTCTCCATGCGTCCCTCGCCGCGGCATTTCTGGCACGGTTTTTCGATAATCCCACCGGCGCCATGGCAGCGGGGACACGTTTGCGAAATGTGGAAGAAACCGCGCGAACTGACGACCTGACCACGGCCGCCGCAGGTTGGACAGCTGATCCTGCGCGAACCCGGTTCAGCGCCGCTGCCCTGGCATTTATCGCAGGTCTCGAGCTTCGCGATTTCGATCTGCTTCTCGGCGCCAAATGCTGCCTCTTCCAGTTTGATTTCCATGTCGTAACGCAGATCCGATCCGCGGCGCTGATCTTCTCTGCGCATTCCGCCGCCGAAGAACGTGTCGAAAATTCCACCGCCAAATCCGCCTCCGCCGAACACTTCACGGAAAATTTCGAACGGATCATGGAAAACACCGCGGCCGAAACCGCCACCTGGGGCGAACGCGGCGTGGCCGAATCGATCATAAGCAGCGCGTTTGTCCGGGTCCATCAGGACATCGTACGCTTCGCCTAGCTCTTTAAATTTTTCCTCGGCGTGGGGGTCGTCCGGGTTTTTGTCTGGGTGGAATTTTACCGCGAGTTTGCGATACGCGCGTTTGATCTCCTCATCGGTGACACTTCTTCCAACGCCCAGCACTTCGTAGTAATCGCGTTTCTCAGTTTCCATGCAGCGATGAGTCCTGTGTGACTTATGAGCCTAATACGTGAAGCAAGCAAGAATGCTCACTTCTTCGCAGGGCCGCTGGAAACAATTACACGCGCAGGTCGCAGTAACCGATCCTTGAAGCGATAGCCCCGCCGCGCCTGGCGAATGACCGTTCCTTCAGGAGAGTCGCTCGGCTCATGCGCAATTGCTTCATGCAGGTTTGGATCGAACGTTTTGCCTTCGGCCTCGATCGGTTGCAGCCCATTTTCCGCCAGCAAATCGCTAAGTTGTTTTTGGACAAGAATCATCCCCGAATAAATCGGAGATTGTTCGCCCTGCTCTTTCGCGGCTGCGAGACCAAGCTCGAAATTATCGATGATTCCCACCAACCGCTCGAGCAGCGCGTTGTTGGCGTATTTGATCGCCTCCTCCTTTTCGCGGGCCGAGCGTTTTTTATAATTCTCGAAATCAGCTTGGCTGCGCAAGGCCAGATCGCGGAACCGATCGAGATCGGCTTGCAAGCCGGCCATGGCATCTTCCGCCTCGGCTTGCTCGAGATCAGTCGCCAGTGCTGGCGCTGCCGGCGAAGGCATTGGGTTTGCCGAGGCCGATCGCTTCATTTTGTTCTCTTGTTCGGAAGCAGGAACCTTTTTCATGTTTTGCGGATGGCAATCACGGTGATGTCGTCGTTTTGAGGCTCCGAGCCCGTAAAGTCGCGCACGTCCTCAATGATTTTCTTTACAATCGCCTGGGCGCCATCGTTCGCGCGGGCGCGGACCGATTGCATCATGCGCTCGAGACCGAACTCGTCTCCCTCGGTATTCAGCGTTTCCGTCACGCCGTCGGTGTAGAGAACGAGGCAATCATCGCGCTCGAGCAAGACGCCGAAATCAACGGTAAGCCTATCAAACACGTTACCGCTGTCAATTCCCACGACCATCCCCGGCGGTTTTACCGGCGTAACACTTTGCGACTGCTGCTTATAGAGGAGCGGCGCATCGTGTCCGGCTCGCGCAAGGACAACGCCGTTGCGTTGGTGGTCCAGAATCAGATAAGCCATGCTGATGAACATGTCTTCCCTGATATCGGGATAAAGCTGGCGGTTCACCTTTCGCAAGACATCCGCCGGGGACGGATTGCGAGCCGCTTCAGCGCGCAACACGCTCCGACAAATCGCCATGATCAGGGACGCCGGGACGCCCTTGCCCGAAACGTCAGCGATTGCCACGGCGGGCCGGCACATTAATGCCGCTGATCTGAAACCCGTTGATCGCCGGCGCTTCTGATGGGAGCAAAATCCGCTGAATGTCCCGCGCGATTTCGAGATCGTGATCCAGCCGTTTTTTTTCGTTCGCCATGGAGTAAATGATGGCGTTGTAGAGCGCAAAAGCCGACTGCTCCGCGATGGACTTAAAAACGACGAAATCGCCCTGCGAAAATGGTGCGCCCATCGGACCATTAGCGAGCGCCAGCACACCCAGATCTTGATTTCCATACTGGAGCGCCGCAGCCATGACCGAGGTGCTGCCAAACGCGCTACCGCGCAACTTCGCCAACTCCAGCGCTTCCGAGAACTCGTTGACGCAAACCGATTGCCCTGTTTGCCAGACGCGCCCAATCAGTCCTTCGCCGGGACCGACTGTGTGCAGCCGGAGAAAGCTCTCCAGCGCAGCAGGAGCGGCGGCCGCTTGCTGCAAGATGTTCGGCGGAACATCGACCAGCGGCGGGCAGCTTTTGGAGATGAAAGCCGGAGTGAGTTTGCTACCCGTGCGGTCAGTCACATAAAGCGCCCCACCGTGCGCGTCCAGAATGCGCGTGGCCCCCTCAACAATGAGCCGGTGCAATTCCTGCGGTCGAATGGTCTCCCGGAACGCTTCGCCGAGACCGTGCAGGAAATCGAAAACGAGCGTTTCCTCGACCTGGATCTCCTCGTGAGAACGTTCCAGCTTGCGAATCCGCCATGCTTGGAGGCAGGCGGTAATAATCCATCCGGCAACAGACGCGACAAGCAGTCCGAGGAGAAGAGTCGGCCACATCGTGCCAGGGCCAGCTTACTTCGACGACGTCTCGTGATGAAGGTCTTGTTTTAAGAAATCGAGAACGTCCTTGAATCGAAACAGATTTTCCGGCGCTGCCTCACAAAGCGCTTCATGCGCCTCCAGCATTGTTTGTGCCTGCGCCTTTTTTTGAACCTCGGGCGATTGGAGTTTGCCAGATCGCTCGAGCGATTCGCATTCAGGTGCCCGCGCTCCGTTTCCATGAATGTCAAATATCTGATCGAGGCCCAGCCCAGAGAGAAGCTCCTGGCTCCGATTCCCACAGTGAACAATGTGAAGATGACCGTGACCAAGTTCCTTCAATCGCAACGCCACGCTGGCCATCGTCCCCATGAATGTGGAATCCATCATGGCGCAATCCGCCAGGTCCACCACAAATTCGCGGTAACCGCGATCCAACATCTCGCGCGCGAACTCTTTCAGGCTGCCGCTATTGAGGAAACTGCCTTTCCCCTCCACTCTCACCCATACGGTCGGGCCTTTCACCCCTACTTGAATAGATGAATCCACAATTACTCTTTAAAACATACCAGCCCAAAAGGCATGCTGTCAAACTTCGCAGGACTTCAGAACTTGATTCGAAGCGCAAGTTGGAAAGGGCTGCATTAAGCAAAGCGCGGCCGCGCGGCGCTCGAATGTTGGCAAAAAACAGCGGGGGCATCGGCACGCACCCGCCAAATTACTCCCACATAAAGGAGCGGTTTTCGGCAACAATATGGCCGTTTGCAATCAACAGGCACCGCCACGCAATCACGCGGCCATCGTCGAGATAATCGTCGCCAATGACCTTGAATTCGGTCTTATGAGTGCCACGTACGTTTCGATATGTGATCTCCTGCGCCTGGACGTGTTCGTGTAATTTTTCCTGGCGATACTCTAGACGCACCGTGACATCTGAGGGCCGTTTCGCCCGCCAAAAGAAATCGAAATAATTGCCGAAGCGCTGACGTTGATCGAGCGCTGTTACCGCTCCGAAGAGCCGGTATTGACGCTCAAAGGTGATCGGGGCGTCCTGAAGCGTCGCCGTTTTCTGGCCGGGCGAAGTTCCAGATTTTCCGCCAATCGTGCTTGTTGTCTGCCGCGCGCGCTCGCCTGCCGTTGGCGCTTTCTCACTCAAAAAGAAAAGCTTCGTTTTTCGAAACCCGAAATCTTTGTCTAACGCCACCGGAAGCGGTGTGATTTTTTCAACAATCTTTGGCTCTTCCCGGCCATCTCTGCTGTAAGCGACCAGAGGTAGCAGGAGCAAACCGAATGCTACGGCGGGAAACCTCATCTGCGTAATAAAGCCGGGCTTTCAGTCAGGTGTCAACGCGCAACCGATATATCTCCGATCTCATACGTCCTATGGCACTCGCTCAAATCCCAAGGTAATCTTTCGTGTGATTGAAGTTCGTTATGAGCGCGGGGTCCATCTTCCGCAACCGGATTTGTGGCTAGATCCATGGGACGCGAAGCGCTTCGCCTTCGTTTCGCACGCGCATGGCGACCACATGGCGCCTCACGACGAGATCGTTGTTTCCGAGCCAACGGCGCGCCTAATGCAAAGCCGGCTGCCAGGCGTCCGCGCCGAGCACGTCCTGCCGTTTGGTGAAAAGCGAACCGCGCATGGTCTCGACATCATCTTATTGCCCGCTGGCCATATCTTTGGTTCGGCGCAGTGTTTGCTTTTTGCCGGCGACGAGACCCTACTGTACACGGGAGATTTCAAGCTGCGTTCCGGAAAGTCCGCCGAGCCGGCGCAGTGGCGCCAGGCCGATACACTCATCATGGAGACCACGTACGGCCTGCCACGCTATCGGTTTCCGCCAACGGAAGAAGTGATCGACCAAATGGTCACTTTCTGCCGGGAAACAATTGACGCCGGCGAGGTGCCGGTGCTCCTGGGCTATTCGTTAGGCAAAGCTCAGGAAATACTGTGCTCGCTTGACGGAGCCGGACTAACGCCCATGCTGCACGGCTCGGTTTATCAGGTGACGCGGATCTACGAGCAATTCGGCCAGTCGTTTTGTAAATACGCGCGGTACAACCCGAATGATGTTGCAGGAAAAGTTTTGATCTGCCCGCCGAGCGCGAATCGCTCGCAGATGCTGGAAAGAATCCCGCGCAAACGCGTGGCGATGATCAGTGGCTGGGCGGTCGATCCAAATGCGGTCTATCGCTACCAAGTCGATGCAGCATTTCCTCTTTCGGATCAAGCGGATTACAACGATTTAATTCGCTACGTCGAACTGGTGCAGCCCCGGCGAGTCTTTACGCTCCATGGTTTCGCCGCGGGTTTTGCTCGCGATCTCCGGGCGCGCGGCGTGGAAGCCTGGGCATTGAGTGAGGAAAATCAAATGGAACTGCGCTTTGGAGGCAGGGACAACGCGCGGCGATCTGTCCCGAAAGCTTTCGGGAACGCAGCGCGCCCCAGCCATTCGACAGCCCAGTCTGAATTTCTCGCATTTGCGAATGTGGGTGAAGCGATCGCTGCGACTCCGGCGAAGCTGGAGAAAATTCGGCTGCTGGCCGATTACTTGCGCGACCTGGCAAGCGAGCAACTTCCAATCGCGACACTGTATTTTACCGGCAGACCTTTTGCCCAAAGCGATTTGCGTACATTGCACGTTGGCTGGGCAGTGATCCTCCGCGCGCTGCAAGCCGCCTCCAATATCAATGACACAGAACTTCACCGCATCGCTGGCGCCCACGGCGACGCTGGCAAGGCTGCATTCGAAGTTCTCGATGGGCAAACAGCGCCGCAGCCGTTTAGCCTCCGCGAATCCCGCGAGTTGTTCCAAAATCTCCATCGCGCCCGCGGTCCGAACGCCAAGGCGAAGCTGCTGCAAGATCGATTGAGGATCTTGTCCGCGCGCGAAGGCCAGTACGTTGTCAAAATCTTGACCGGCGACCTGCGCATCGGGTTGCGCGAAGGTTTGGTCGAGGAAGCGATTGCGAAGGCTTTTGATATGGCCCTCGATCAGGTCAAGGAAGCCAACATGTTGTTAGGCGACATCGGTCAAACCGCAGCACTCGCATCGCGGCACGAACTCCATCGGCTTGAGTTGTCGCTCTTTCGTCCGATCAAGTGCATGCTTGCGACTCCTCTGCCGACTGCCGAAGCCGTGTGGGAACGGTTTGCAGGCACAGCACAGGTCGATCGAGCCCCGGCGTTACAAACACGGCCCACAGTTTTTTTGGAAGACAAGTTCGATGGTATCCGCGCGCAGCTTCATCGCGGCGCCCAACGGGTTGAAATTTTCTCGCGCGATTTGCGGCGCATCACCGGGCAGTTTCCCGAATTGGCTGATCAAGCCACGCACTTGCAGGAAGAGCTGATTATCGACGGTGAAATTATTGCCTTTGAGAAAGGTCGCAAACTCACCTTCTTCGATCTGCAAAAGCGGCTCGGGCGCGAGAGTGACGGCGAAGATTTATTCGCGCGCGCAGCAGCGGATGTGCCGGTCGCGTTTGTCGTCTTTGATCTTCTTTGGCTGAACGGCGAATCGTTGTTAAGGATTCCGTTGCGCGAACGGCGAAGACATCTGAGTGGTCTGCAGTTACCTTCACAGTTCCAAATTGCGAGAGTGATTCCCGCCTATTCTGCCGCTGAGATTGAACAAACATTTCAACAGGCTCGCCGGCGCTTGAATGAAGGTCTGATGATCAAAGATCCGGAAAGCTTCTATTTGCCCGGCAGCCGGGGGATGTTTTGGTTCAAACTCAAGAAAGAACTAGCCACGCTGGATGTGGCGGTGGTCGCGGCTGAGTTTGGCCATGGCAAGCGCAATAATGTGCTAAGCGATTACACCTTCGCAGTACGCGATGAAGTGACTGGCCAGCTTTTGCCGATCGGCAAAGCTTACAGCGGATTGACCGACGTGGAGATCGCGGAATTAACCGAGCACTTCAAACAGAACACGGTCGCCAATTACGGCCGATATCGTACGGTGAAGCCGGACGTCGTGCTCGAGGTCGCATTCAATTCAATCCAGGCCAGCACGCGTCACGCGAGTGGACTGGCGCTGCGTTTCCCGAGAATTAAAGCCATCCGCCGCGACAAGAATGTGGATTCCATCGACACACTCCAATACGCTCGCGAGCTTGCCAGTCAGCGCGGGAATTTACCGGCCAGTTTTGGCCGAGGCGCGTAACCGGCGCCTCAGACTTACTGCGGCGTAGGCGACGGAGCCGGCGAAGCGGCCTCCTCCTCAGAAGATGGGGTTGCAGCAGGTTTTAGCGCGCGAGACATCCTCGCTCTTTGCAGTTCTTCCAGCCTGCGCTGTCTTTCGGGGAGTCGTTCTTGCATTCTTTTCTCTCTGTCAGCGTTCGTCCGCGCGGGATCGGCGATCAAGCCCTGCAACTCGGGTGGGAGCTGTTGTAATCTCTTTTCTCTTTCGGCTTTCAACTGCTCGGGATCGCGAGCGAGGGCCCGTGGCTGAACGTTGGCGGGAAGCGTCTTGGCCGCCGCTACAGCTTGCTCCCTTTCGGCCAATGCTTTCTCCCTTTCATCTAATGCTTTCTCGCGCGCGTCCAGGTCTGCTTTCCGTTGGGCAAGTTGTTGTTCAACAGTCGAACCTTGTTTTTGGCAGGAACAAATCATCGCAGAAGAGACGAGCACGGACAGGACAAAAAGTTTTTTCATATCAGGAGTAAGGGCGTGTAACGGGTTTTGCGTAATTCGGACGAACAAAACGGAACGTGCATGGCTAGTCAAACGAAACTTAACGCGCCTGTGGCGCCGGCGTAGTGGCCGGTCTCACCACGACTGTTTCCACTTGGCCACGCCGAAAACGCTGGACGTTGGCGAAGACAGCCAATAAAGCCACTGCTCCAATAATGACGAGCATCAACATAACAGCGTTCTTTGAGACTCGGGATGGCTGCGGTTTTTGGGGCGGCTCGCGTGAATTCACGCAACAGTATCGAAGTCGATCTCACAAGCGCAAGCCCGCGTCAGTCCAGGCCCAGCGCCGCAATTGCATTTATGACGCGCTGACTTAGGCGCCGGTAGAGATCTTTGCCCGGCGCGGAAAGATCGGCTGTGCTAAAAAAAATTGGCTCTCCGATCACGATGGTAATTGGCACAAAGCGCAAACCGCCACCGCCCCGCGGCAGGGCTTCATGGGCGCCAAAGATCCGCATCGGCACGACCGGCGCGAGCGTTTTTGCAATCACTAGGCCCAATCCCGGTTCGACTGGCTGCAACTCACCGTCGAGCGTGCGCGAGCCTTCCGGGAAAACCAATACCGCGTTCCCGGTCTTCAGAAGACGAATCACAGCCTTCATCGCGCTGCGATCGACGCCTTCCTGATTAACCGGTATCACATTCAGCTTTGGCAAAAGCCAGCCGAGCAGCGGTGCGTCCAACAGTGTTCGCCGAGCAAGGAAGTATATCGCCCGATCGCACGTAATCCCTGCCAGCGGCGGATCGAGATAACTCTGGTGGTTCATGGCGAGAATCGCCGACCCACTCTGAATCATGCGCTCCCGATGAACTACACGAAAATGAAAAAACAATCGGCCGGCGAGACGAGACGAGTGATAGCCAAGCCAGTAGTAGAAGTTCATTTAGCAAGTGAGCGATTTAGCGGCTTAGCGATTGGTTTCACTCAATCTTTGAATCGCTAAATCCGAAGACCGATTTCCTTAAGTCGAGCGATGATCTCCTGAACGACTTCTTCGATAGTCAAATACGATGTGTCGATCACATGTGCGTCCTCTGCGATGACGAGTGGCGAGACAGAGCGCGAGAAATCAGCGTGATCGCGCATAGTGATTTCGTCGCGTTCCCCTTGCGCGGCACGACGCCGGAGACGCACTTCAGGCGAAGCGTCAACATAAAATTTATAAGGGGTCTCTGGGAAAACGACGGAACCAATATCTCGCCCTTCCACCACCAAATCGTGTGTGCGAGCGCATTCATGCAGTTTCTGCGCGACAATTTGGCGGATCGGCGGAAACCTGCTAACGCGGGAGACGCTTTCGTTCACGCCATCGTCACGCAAGTGGCCAGCCGGATCGACATCATTCACCAATATGCGCGACTCGCTGTCTTGAATGCAGCATGTGATCGCCATTGATTGGAGAGCCCGAGTGACGCGGTCGCTGTCCTCCGCATCGATACCCTCCTGGAGAATGTGCCAGGTGATTGCCCGGTAAATGGCGCCCGAGTTGACGTAGATAAAGCCGAGCCGCCTGGCAAGCTCGCGCGCGACACTGCTTTTCCCCGAGGCAGCCGGGCCATCAATGGCAATCACCCGGTGAAAATCTGGCTGGGAAACGTGCGATCCCATGCGTCACATGTGTCGTATGCGCCCCGATGGCGGCACTCCCTAGCCTTCCTCGACTGGAGTGGGAGCCAGGGAACCGATTACGGGGGTGCTGATCTGCATTCGCTTCGAATTAGTGAACTCTTCAAGCACCGTTTCAAATCCCGGATACGATTCACCAATACATTCGGGGTCTTGAACAATGGTCTCGCCTTCAGCGAACAGACCGGCAATGGCAAACGCCATCGCGATGCGATGATCGTCAAAGCTCGGCACACGCGCGCCATGCAGAGGAGCCGGTCCATAGATTTCCATACCATCATTCAGCTCGGCGACCCGGGCTCCCATTATCCGCAAATTGTGGGCTACCGCCGCAATGCGATCACTTTCTTTTACACGCAATTCCTCTGCCTGCCGGATAATCGTTTTGCCGTTTGCCAGGGCGCCTGCCACCGACAAAATCGGTAGCTCGTCAATCAACTGCGGCACTTCCTTGCCCTGAATGACGGTGGCCTTGAGTGGGACACCAGTGACTTCGACAATTCCGCGCGGTTCAACCTGATCGACGTCCTCGACAGCCTCGCGCACCTGCGCACCCATGCGGAGCAAAACGCCGAGCAATGCGGTTCGCGTATCATTTAAGCCCACGTCGCGGATGAGCAAATGGCCTCTCCGCTGTGCCGCGGCGGCAACCAGCCAAAAAGCCGCCGAAGAGATGTCGCCCGGAATATCAAAATCGCGCGACTCCGGCATCTGGTCGCCGAACACAGTGATGGCAGCATCCTCGTCTTCGATTGCCGTCCGCACGAGGAAATAACTGAACATTTTTTCCATATGGTTTCGCGTTGGCAATGGCTCTTCCACTGTGGTTTTGCCCCGGGCAAAAAGGCCCGCCAGCAACAACGCGCCCTTGACCTGTGCGCTTGCTACAGATGGGGAATAATGAATTCCACGCAGCGAGCCGCCGCGGATGCGCAACGGCGGTGTTTGTTCCGGGCCTTCGGCAACGATGCTAGCACCCATCTCACAGAGCGGCGCGATCACGCGATCCATCGGGCGTCGCGACAGTCCCGCATCCGCCACCAGGCGACTTTCAAATGTTTGTCCTGCCAGCAGACCGGCGAGAAGCCGCATAGTCGTACCCGAATTGCCGCAATTAATCTCCTTTTTCGGTGCGGTAAGAACCCGCTTTTTCCCATGAACGATCAAGGTGGTCGGCTCGGGCTGTTCGATCTTGATGCCCAAAGCGCGCATGGCGTTCACCGTGTGCATGCAATCTTCACTGGGGAGAAATCCCCGCAGAGTGCATTCCCCATTCGAGAGCGCCGCGATGATTACCGCGCGATGCGAAATGCTTTTATCGCCCGGCACAGTAATTTCGATGTCGATTCGAGGCGCGCGTTTTACTCGTAACTCCATAGACGAAGGGAACGAAACCGATAAGTGGATCCCAGGTGATTAACTCGGCGTTTCAGTATCCAGAGATCCACGATCAGCTGCAAGCTCCCAACGCAAGTGGGCAGCAAAATCCGTTACGGCACGAGAAAAATTTTGTCCGTGTAAGGATCCTTCACTTCGGTTCCCGGGGGGAATCCTTCCACATCGATATATTTGCCAGGCGAATACGGGCTCTCCACCAGGTGCGGTTTGCCGGGGACGGGAATTCCGTACGGATAATCTCCCTTTGCAACCTTTGTGGGCGCAGGCGGAGGCGGCGGCGTAGCTGCGACGGTCTCCGGTGGCGGCGTGCCCGTGGGTTGAACCGGCCCATTCGGATTGAACGGCTGTTGCTGCGGCGGGTATTCCTGGGTCTGCACGGGGGGATAACTGGCCGCCCTGTGGCGGGCAGTCTGCGGTGGCGGTTCTTCGGAGCATGAGGCAAGCAAGAATGCCGCGAGAAGGGCAAGCGGGAATGAAAATTTCATAAATGGAAATGATCTCCTAATCGTATCCGCAGTCAGACTCGTTGCCAATGATTAAATCATTTTTTTCTTCAAACCCTGCGGTGCTCTAACAAAGAGGGGACCAGATACAAGGAGGGAGCGAGTGCGATCCGAATCCAAAGAAGAGATGTCGATGTTGAACCATTCGCGCACAGAGATTTTGGTAGTGGACGACGACGCCATGAGTCGCAGGGTCCTGGCGCAATTGCTCACGGCTGCTGGTTACAAGTGTAGTGTGTGCAGGGATGGTTCTGAAGCTCTGGAAGCCGTTCACGCCCGGACGCCTTCACTTCTTCTGCTTGATTTCGATATGCCAGGGCCAAACGGCGCTGAGGTGCTAAGACGTCTCCGCTCGGATCAGCGTCCGGCAATCGCACAAATTCCCGCCATTATGTTGACGGCCCACGGAAGCGAAGAAAGCGAGGTATCTTGTCTGCAAGCTGGCGCCGATGATTTTGTGACCAAGCCAGTCAATGCCGCGGTGCTGCGGGCGCGCATCGAGACCCAGCTTCGCCTCCGCTCCATGCGGCGACAATTACAGCGACAGAATGATGAACTGGAGAAGTGGCGTCGCAATCTGGAGCGCGATTTGGCTGCTGCGCGTCTAACGCAGCAATCGTTGATTCCGCAGAAACCGCCCGCGCTGCCCGGTTGGCAGGTTGCGACTTATTATCGCCCGGTGATCCAGGTGGGCGGCGATATCTACGGCTGGCTGCGAATGAAAGATGGCCGGATCTTGTTCTGGATCGCAGATGGTACCGGTCACGGCGCCGCTGCGGCGCTGCTAACCACGCTGGCAAAACTTCTTTTTCATCACGGCAGCGCGGAACACAACACGCCGGTCAGCGTGATGGAAGCGGTGAACCACGATTTTTGCAGCATTTTTGGTGGACGCTCCTTTATGACGGCGATGTGCGTGGCAGTCGAGCCGGCGACCGGACGCGCGAGTATCGTCGGCGCCGGGCATCCTCCTCTTTTGATCGCGCGTCTGCGCGGCGCAACTGAAACGATCGCTTCGGTCGCACCGCCATTGGGCCTGGTGGAGCATCCTGAACTTACCGAAACAATTGTCGATTTAAGACCGGGCGACACTTTCCTCCTCTACACGGACGGTTTGTTCGGCTCGAGAAAAGGCAAAGAACCTCGCCTGACTCCCCAGCGCCTGGGGAAAATGCTCGACCACTCCGCGCCCAGCGCCGAGGCGATGCTTGGGCGAATACTGGCGGAGGCAATGCCAGCTAAAGGCGAAGAAACGCTGCCAGACGACGTGGCGACCTTAGCGGTGCGCCGGACCGGCTAAAAAAATTTTTGTTTTTGTAAAATTTAATGTTGCTCTCTTCCAAGCGAAACGGTAATCAGCGTCCATGCCGAAAACCAAAAAGAAAACTTCCAAACGCAAACCGAATCCCGCCTTTATGAGACCGGTCCAGCCTGACGACAAGCTTGCTGCCGTTGTCGGGTCGCAGCCGCTACCACGCTCGGAGCTTACTAAAAAGCTTTGGAACTACATCAAGAGGCGCGGTCTGCAAGACAAGAAGAAACGAACCATGATCAACGCCGACGACTCACTCCGGCCAGTATTCAATGGCAAGAGCCAAGTGAGCATGTTCGAGATGACCAAGCTCGTTTCGAAGCATCTGCGCTAGATCGACAATGCCGTCTATAGCCCGGCGTTTCTCCGCCGGGCTATCTGCGGATATGGATAACGGATCGCCACCGCGCGGACGGTCGTTTGCCGTGCTTGCGCGCTGGCGCGGTCTGGTTCAAGGTGGCGATGTGAACAGACATCGCTTCGTCCTCTTTGCCGCCGCAGCCTGCTTCTTCCTACATGCGCCGGCTAGCAGCGCCGCCGCGGCTGGCTGGCTGGACGATTACCAGAAAGCCCAGCAGGAGGCCAAAGCCAGTAACAAGCTATTGCTGCTTAATTTCACCGGTTCCGACTGGTGCGGCTGGTGCATTAAATTGAATAATGATGTTTTCTCCCAACCCGATTTCAAAGAGTACGCCAGCAAAAATTTGGTGCTCCTGGAACTCGACTTCCCGTGGCCCGGCCGTTCTCGATGGCAGGAACAAGCCGCTGAATTGAAAAAGCAAAACCAGGAACTGGCACGCCAGTATGATGTACACGGATTTCCCACACTTGTCGTTCTCGATGGCAATGGGCAGAAACTTTGGCGGTTCGAGGGATACCTGCCGGGCGCGGAGCTGATCGCGCAACTGCAAAAATTGCGCAAAGGTTGAATGCGTACGCGCCTTGGCGGAAACGCGAAAAGTTCTTTCAATTTCAATGGCGCCCCGCATTGCGTAGCTAGCGACCTCTGCTACATACACGCGATTAATCCACCGCTTTTGCGCCGATGTTTTCTTCTCGCCTGTGCCTCCTTTGCGTTGCGGGGCTGATCGCGACGCGTGTTCTTGGAGCGGACAAGGAGATCACGCCGCGAGCTCCAGAAAAGAGCGAGCGTAATGGTCCGACGGAACCGAGCATCACGTTCAGCTCGGTGCATGTCTATGGGCCTTACATCGCCATGACTTTTGACGATGGACCAAGCGCAACGCTTACCCCGAAACTGCTCGATATACTGGCTGCGCATCATATCAAGGCAACGTTCTTTGTAATCGGCGAAAACGTCGCGGAGCATCCGGAAATTGTCGCGCGGGCTGCACGTGAAGGCCACGAAATTGGGAACCACAGTTGGTCGCATCCGAACCTCGCAAAGATGTCGCAGGAAAGTGTTCGAAGCCAATTGCAGCGAACCGATGATGCAATCAAAAGCGCAACCGGCAATCGTCCCACTTTGCTGCGACCACCGTACGGATCGATCACAAACCGTGAAGAGCACTGGATCCACGATCAATTCGGGTACCGGATCATTCTTTGGGATGTTGACCCTTATGACTGGAAACGGCCGGGCCCGGCGGTGGTTCGCAATCGCATTCTCAAGGAGACCCAACCGGGTTCGATCGTGTTATCTCACGACATTCACCCGGGAACAATCGAAGCAATGCCCTCGACTCTCGATGCGCTCGAAGCCAAGGGCTTTAAATTCGTAACCGTATCGGAACTGATTCGCATGGCCGCTCCGCAAGCTTCTCATGCCTCGCAAAGGGGCGAGCCAGCCGTCTCTCCATCGCCGTCACCATTATCCTCGCCAGGCAGTTAGCCAGCTAGAGCGACTACATAGCGAATCACAATTGTAAAGCCGCAGTTGTTACAGCGCGCTATCGTATTCGCACTGCGCGCGTTCGGTCGAGACGAAGAATCTGGCCAGGCCTGAGAGTGATCGTTGCCTTGGGATCCTGAACCTTGATTCCATTAATCTCGACGCTGCCCTGTTTAATCAATCGCGACACTTCGCTATGCGATTTTTGCACGTTGAATACTTCCTGGTACGCATTTGAAACGAGGGTCACAGCGGCAAGACCCTCTCGTTCAATGGGCGAAAACGCCGGGAGATCGGCGTGTTCCAGGTCGCGCTTGCTGAAGCGGGTTTCCCATTCCTCGAGCGTCTTTTGGGAGACAGCAGACGAGTGGTAGGTCTGCACAATCTCGAAGGCGAGCTGCTTTTTAGATTCGAGCGGATGCGCGCCGGCCGGCGCTCCGCGCCCCAGAAGCAATTCGTAATAACGCGCCATCAATTCATCGGAGATACTCATCATTTTCCCGAACATCTCTGAGGCAGGCTCGTTGACGGCGACAAAATTGCCGAGGCTTTTGCTCATTTTCTTCGCGCCATCCAGCCCCTCGAGAATCGGCAGAAGAAAAGCCACTTGCTGCGGTAGTCCCTCGTCCTTTTGAAATTCGCGGCCGATTAAAATATTGAAAAGCTGATCTGTTCCTCCGAGTTCCACATCGGCTTTCACCATCACCGAGTCCCAGGCTTGCATGATTGGGTACTGGATTTCATGGGCGTGAATGGCTTGTTGCTTATCGATGCGCGCCTTGAAGTCTTCGCGCTGCAACATCTGTTGCAACGTTACCCGGCTGTTGAGGCGAATGACATCTTCGAACGACATCGCCCGAAACCAGTCGCCGTTGCACACTGTCTCGGTGCGCGCCGAATCAAGAATTTTGAATGCCTGCTCCCGGTAGGTTGCCGCATTTGCGATCACTTCCTGATACGTCAGTTGCGGCCGCGTAACAGAGCGACCGCTGGGATCGCCGATCATTCCCGTGAAATCACCGATGATAAGAACGGCCTGATGGCCGAGGTCTTGAAACTGTCTCAGTTTTCGCAAAACAACGGTATGACCGAGGTGAATATCCGCGGTCGTCGGATCGACTCCGAGCTTTACCCGCAACGGGCGGCCGAGCGCGAGTTTGTCGCGCAGTTCGTCTTCGCTGATGATCTGTGCCGCGCCTTGCTTTAACAACTCGAGAGCGTCTTCCGGTTGCATGATCAACCACAGAATAGCGCATCCGCCTCAGCCAGACGAGCGCGCTACTTGTTTTTATTCAGCAACTCGCGCACCTGATCGATGGTGAGCGGCGCATTTTGCTGGTTGAGCGATTTCTGGCTTTTACCCTCGTCCAGAAAAGGCCGGTTCTCCGCGTACGCGCGGCTGGCAACTTTTTTACCAGATTGTGCAGCATCGCGGACGCCGCGCGCGGTTAGATTTGCATAAGCAGCCTGAGAATTTCCCGTCGCTCGCTGTGACGAAGTGTTGAACGCGCTGCGTCCGCTGTGGAACGCTTGCGAACTGAAGTGGCGTACGAAAAACTGTCCTATTGCCGAAAAACTTTTCGAATTCGATTTCTGCTGGACGTAAAATGTTCCTGCCGTTGCCTGTTTATTCATCGACGACGTTCTGTCCCCGATAAACTTTTTGTTCTGCGCAGTATTTTGTAACGTCATATCCGGACTAAGCAGGCGGTCCATTAGCTTGCGCTCCTGGTCCTGGCCACGCACGCAGGAGAGAGCAGCCAAAAGTAATAGCCAGACGGCGGCCGATTTTTGCACAATGCGAGGCTGCCGGAGTCGCGGCGGGTTTGTAAAGCAAATTCGCTGACGAGGTAGGGTCGGCCGCGGTGTCCCTATCTTGAACAAACACTTTTATTGTCTTCCGCTGCGAGTCGGGAAATAATCGGCACATGGCTGATCACATTTACAAAAAGATCGAGATAGTCGGTTCGTCGCCCAACGGATTTGAGGAGGCCGTCCAAAATGCGCTGGCACGCGCTAAAAAGACAGTTCGCAACATGCGATGGTTTGAGGTTACCGAGACCCGCGGACACGTCGAGGACGGTAAAGTCGGCGATTGGCAGGTGACGTTGAAGATCGGTTTTACGCTGGAGGAGTAAAGCTCCAGCGTCAGCGCTTCAACTTTTAAGGATTCAACGATTCCTCTTCCTGGGCCGCTTGGTATAGCTTGGCGGCGCCATAGATCAAAATCGCGGGTCTTAATGCCACGATGAACAGGCGAAAAAGACCGCTAAAAATTCGACCCAACGGCAAGCGATTCAAAATATATCCAGCCACAAACGCGCATAGAAGCGATTGTGCTGGCTTTTCGCGCACGTAATCCTCGGTTTCGTTGAGGACCGCCTCAACCCGGTCTTTCACCCATTGCACTCCGCGTTCCGGGAGTTCGGCGGCTACCTCCGCAGATGACTGATCCATTTCGTTTAATGATTCGCATTGTGACCTTGTCTTGCGCGCATGGGCGTGTCAACGCAAAGCCAGCCAAATCGAGCTCGCACCCGCGCCGGGCGGAAAATCAGGCAGCTGAGACGGTCGATGAAAGGTAGCGGCCCGGCGCGTTGCTTTAAGGCAATAGCGGGCCATCACTTCCAGTGCGTGCTCGCGTAATGTAGAGCAATTGGTCGAGAGCAAGACGTGGCTGTCTCGCTCTACCAGTTCGAGAGCGTCAATGAGCAACTTTTCGAAGTCGTGTTCGACTTGGAACGTTTTTCCTCCGGGCGAACGCGAAAAAGTTGGGGGATCGAGAATGATCACATCAAATTTCTCGCCCTTGCGGGCGAGGCGCGGCAAGACCGCCCTCACATCATCCGCAATGAAGCGATGGTCCAGCGTCGGCAGGCTGTTCAGCACAAAATTCTCGCGTCCGCGCTCCAGATATTTTTTGGAAAGATCGATGTTGAGGGTGCTCGCTCCGCGGGATGCCGCGCTTACGGAAAAAGAG
>QHQA01000155.1:2944-13291 GCA_003219695.1 Verrucomicrobiota bacterium | reverse complement strand
ACCGAGGCAGTGATTGGTACAAGCGCTTCGCAGATGCCGCGCAAATTTTTGTCGGAGAGAACAGCGAAGATGAGCGTCGCCTTCTGATCGCTAAAGAATTCGCGCCATGTGCCTGCAAGCGCGCACGCCGCAGCGGGGTTATGGGCGCCATCAATGATTGTGCGCTCGTCCCAGCGCTGGAAACGCGCAGGGAAATCCACTGTAGCAAGACCGTGGATAACCGATTGGCCAAGGATGTCGATTTTCGCCGCGCCCAGTGCAGCAATGCCTAGGGCGGCATTCCATTTTTGGTACGATCCCGAAAGCGCGATCTCTGTCTCCGTGTATGGCTTGGTTACGAACTTGAGTGGCGCGGCGCATTCGGCGGCGCGGGCGCGGATCCTATTTTCGGCTTCAGGTGACTGCGGAGCCGCAACAACAGGGACGCCCGATTTAATAATGCCTGCTTTTTCACCTGCGATTTCAGCCAGCGTGTATCCCAGCCATTTTTCATGATCAAAGTCGATCGGCGTGATGACCGACACATCGGATTGGATGGCGTTGGTCGCGTCGAGGCGTCCGCCGAGACCGGTCTCGAGAATGGCGATGTTGATTTTCGCATCGGAAAAGTATTTCAGCGCAAGCGCAGTCGTGACTTCGAAAAATGTCGGATGCGGATCCCAGTCCGCGATGAGATCTCGAACTCGCCCGAGGCCGCTTGCGGCCGCATCTTCAGAAATCATTTCGCCATTCACACGAATGCGTTCGCGGAAGGTGACAAGGTGAGGGGAGATGAAGAGACCCGCGCGATAACCTTGCGCGCGGCAGATGGAATCGATCATCGCGCAAACGGAGCCTTTGCCATTCGTCCCGGCGACGTGGATGACGCACGCAGCAAGAGTCTTCGGCGAGGCGCCGAACACAGCACGCGAGGCGCGCGCGCTCCCCAAGCCAAGTTCGTCGAGCAAACGCCGAATGTTCTCCAAGCCGAGCTTGATCCCGAAGCGCTGGAGGCCATAGAGCCAGGCGAGCGCCTCTCGATAGCTGATCGGCGTGTCTCCCGACACGCCGACCCTCGCGGGCTTGCCCGTCCATCTCGCTCGGCTCCCGCCAGCTCGATTCACGGCGTTACGGCAAAGTAACTGAGGAAGCGACTGATTTGCTCGCGCATTTTTTTGCGATGAACAATCATGTCGATCAAGCCGTGTTCCTGGAGAAATTCCGCGGTCTGAAATCTTTCCGGCAACTCCTGATGAGTGGTCTCTTTGATAACGCGCGGTCCGGCGAAACCGATCATGCTTCTGGGCTCGGCAATAATCACGTCGCCCAGTGACGCAAAGCTGGCCATCACTCCAGCAGTGGTTGGGTTTGTGAGAACAGAGATGTATGGAAGCTGTTCTTGCGTATGACGCGCGAGTGCGCCGCTGGTTTTCGCCATTTGCATTAGGCTTAACATTCCTTCGTACATGCGCGCGCCGCCGGAAGCGGCAACGATGATAACCGCACAGCGCTGGGTCGTGCCGTATTCAATCGTCCGCGTAATTTTCTCGCCCACCACTGATCCCATAGTCGCGGCGAGAAAACCGAAATCCATGACCGCGATTGCGACTTTGTAGCCGTCGAGAATTCCATATCCGCTGATCACGGCATCAACGAGCCCAGTGCTTTCCCGGTATTTTTTGAGTCGATCTTTATACGTAGCCATTCCCTGAAAGCGCAGGACGTCCACGGATTTCAAATCGGCATCCATCTCTACAAAGGTGTCCGGGTCGAGCAGGTTCTGGATTCGTTCCTTTGCAGGTTGCGCAAAGTGATAGTCGCAGCGCGGACAGACGCGTTGATTTTGCGCCAGCTCGATCTCCGGCACGACTTCCGAACAGCCGGGACATTTTTGAAAAAGGCCGCGCGGAATTTCCCGCTTTCTGCCGCCTTCCGCCTTAATTGCTGGTTTCTTGAAAATTGCCATGGAATTATGCGCGTGCTGCCGTGGCCGCATGAACAGCGCGCGCGCCGGCGCGTTTCAAAACCCGCGCGCACTCGCTCAGCGTGGAGCCGGTGGTCAGAACATCATCGATTAACAACACTCGCAAACCTCGCACGTCCGCGTTTTTTCGTAAACGGAATGCGTTATGCAAATTTTCCATGCGCTCCGAGCGATCGAGCGCAGTTTGCGTGGTGGTGTAGCGGATGCGTTCCAGAAATGGCCTGGCAGGACTCGACGTCTGCGCGCTTAGCAATTCCGCAAGCAGGCTCGCTTGGTTAAAACCGCGTTCCCGTTGTCGGGCGGGATGTAGCGGCACCGGCACAATTACGTCGAAATGGAGATCACGCAGTCGATCATCATTCAGCGCAGCACGAAGCCAGCGCGCAACAAGATGACGCAAATGCATTTGGCGTCCGTATTTGAATTCGTGAATGATTTCGCGAACGATCCCGCGGCCGCGGTATGCAGCCACGGCTGCGTCGAAGTGAATTGTGCGGTGGGCGCAGTTGGCACAGGTAAATGCGCTGGTGATAGAACCTTCGAAAGGTTCGGAGCATTTCTGGCAAAATGGCGGCAGGATGCGTACGGCCTTTGCCTCGCATTGATTGCAGAGATACACGCCGGCTCGAATGCTTCCCCCGCATACCGTGCAGACCGATGGGTAAAGAAGCGATGCGGCCGCTTCCAACAGTTTAGACTTGTGAAGCGCGATCATATTTCAGCCACGTTCGCATTATTATCCAAGTCAGCGCCGTTACGCCCAGTGGCACAATTCCAATAAGCAGATTCTTCCCCAGCCAGGGGAGGGCGACAATTTGCCGATGCGTCAGCCAACTGAAAGTGCCGCTGCCGAAAATCCATCCAGCATGCAGGCCGATCGAGAGCCATAACGAATAAGTAAGCACGCGTGCCACCGCCAGAATACAGCCAATGACAAACAACGTTGCAAACGCGGAGGCCAGCATCATCGGATCGCCAAATCGCGCAAACGCATGAGCAATCGAATTCAATCCTGACGTCCATGTGACGATGGCGGATATTCGTTCTGGTGCCTTCAAAAAATGGACTACTGCAAAGATCGCGGAGACGGCGAAGATCGCCATGTATTTTCGCCTTGTCCTGAGTAAAACGCCCAAAACGATCCCGCGAAAGAACGCCTCTTCGATGAATGGAACGGTAATCGAAGCAACCAGCACCTTGCCAAACCGCGACCAGACAAAGACGTGTCTGATGGAGTAAACATGAAATGCAATGAGCAAAGCGCCGCAACAGAGCAGGGGAAGCGCCGAGAGAAAAATACCGGCAAAGAGGTCGCGATCCCAGCGCGGATTGGGCGCGAGGCCAAGATCCGCCACGTTATGCACATGGCTGATGCACAGAAACGGCCAGAGTAAAAGCGCGGCAGCGACGAGGATCGCACGATGAAAGAATGTTTCGAAATCGTACTTCGCCACAAAGGGAAGCACGCCGTGCGTTGCAAGCCATTGAGCCGACCAGAAGAGAACTGGAGCAAGGAATGCCCCAACGATCAGAATCCCGATGAAATAGCCCGCCAATTTAGCTGCGTCTTTCAAGCCGGCCTAATCTAAGGTCTTACCGCAATGGCGAGTCAACATATATGGACGGAGAGGGAGCAAAGCGGAAGGAAACGCGAAGTGCGAGCCACGAAATTCGGCGGCCTGTGGCGCTTCCAGGCCAAAACTGCAGGCGATCTCGACTGGACTTACTACGAGCGCCCGTTGCTGGCGGACCTGTTAACATTAAAGGAAATCCTGATCCGAAAATATCAACGGAGGCGCGCTTCAAGCGAAGACGTTGCTTCTGTAGAAAAACTTATTGAAGAGCAACGCGCCAACGGGTGAGAGCGTAGGGTGCCCTCTTGCCCACGGGGCCAGGACGGAAGCGCTACTGGAGGATTCATGACCGACTCGTGGGCGAAGAGTCAGTTCAAGTTCATAGTGAATAGGGCCTTACGTCTGTTGTTACTTTGATCAATTAAAAAATCCGTTGAAGGATTTGACGGGCGCATAACCTGAAGGTGAAGCGCTCGCCTTTGGGTACGGCCCAGCCATATTGCGTGCGAGCAGGAGGGCATCGCCTTTTGACTCGACTCGACCTGTCTGGAACGCCATTGTCCCGTTTGGCGTTGCCCGAAAGCCGCTGCGAGAAAAAAATGCCGAAGAAGTTACGACTGGACCAGCTTCTGGTGAGGAAGGGGATGCTTGTCAGCCGCGACCAAGCGCGACGCGCGATAATGGCCGGCGACGTGATGGTGGGCACTCGGATTGCAGCAAAGCCATCTGAGCTCCTCGATGAACAAGCAGCAATCACGGTAAAGCCGGCACGAAAATACGTCGGCCGAGGCGCACTGAAGCTGGAAGCTGCGCTCGATCATTTCAAGATCGATGTACACGGAAAGACGGCGCTGGATATTGGCGCCTCAACCGGCGGCTTTACCGATTGCTTGCTGCAACGCGGCACGAAGAAAGTGTATGCGGTCGATGTCGGCCACGGCCAATTGGATTGGAAGCTGCGTCACGATCTTCGCGTCATTGTTCTCGAAAGAGTCAATGCCCGCTCTCTTTCGCGCGAGCACATTCCAGAATCTGTCGATCTCTGCGTGATCGATGTTTCCTTCATTTCCCTGACCTTAATCCTGCCGAGAGCGTTCGAGTTGATAACTCCAAGTGGAGTGATTCTCGCGCTGGTCAAACCACAGTTTGAGCTGCAACGTTCTGAGGTGGGAAAAGGCGGAATTGTTCGCGGCACGGACTTGCACCGAAAGGCACAAGACAAGATTGTCACGTTTGTGACAGATCTGGGCCATGTGGTCACCGGGATTGTTCCAGCTGCTATTAAAGGCGCGGATGGGAATCAGGAGTTTTTTGCATGCATCCGAAAACGATCGGCTTAATTGCCCATACGGGGAAACCAGGCGTTGCTGAGCTAATCAACGGAATTGCCCAGGAGTTCGGCCGTTTTTCAATCTCGATCCTGTTCGAGAAGGAAACGGCTCGCATTGCCGGAAAGAAATCGGGTCTCTCGATAGCGGAATTGGGAGCTGCCACAGATCTCCTGGTAGCGGCCGGGGGCGACGGCACCATTCTGCGCGTGGTCGGGCAACTTGGCGAAATCATTAAGCCAATCTTCGGCATCAACGTCGGTTCGCTCGGCTTCCTGACCTGCGCGAGTTCTTCGACGTATCGCGAGGCAGTGGAAGGCATCGTCGGAGACCGGATTAATTTTAGTCAGCGTGCGCTGCTCGAGGCGCGAGTGAGCTTGGGCGACAAAAGAACGGGCAAAATGATCGCGCTAAACGATGCCGTGTTAAGCCGCGGCGAACTTTCGCGTTTGGTTCTGTTGCGCACACGGGTCAACGGCGAACCGCTTACTGAGTTTAACGCCGATGGTTTGATTGTGGCGACGCCGACGGGTTCGACGGCTTATTCGCTGTCGGCTGGCGGACCGATTCTCGATCCCGAGTCCGGCGTGTTCGTGATCACGCCGATTTGTCCGCATGTTCTCACAAACCGATCGATTATTGTTGCAGAAGGATCCATCATCGAAATCGAGGCGAGCGATCCCGATTATCCGGTCTTCCTCACGCTCGATGGGCGCAAGCCAATCCATGTCGAGCGAGGATCAATAATCACCATTCGCAAAGCAAAGAGAACGCTGCCACTGGCGTCGTTGCCCGATGCCTCATTCTTCAGCGTCGTTCGGCAGAAATTGAAGTGGAGCGGGAGCAACGTCTGAAGGCATGGTCGAAACCAGCGCGTGGGGCTTTCTCATTTTTTTATGCAAAAATAGTTTGACACCACCCCGGGGAGGGTGAGTTAAGTGACAAAACGTCTGAAGGAAAAAATCTATGAATAAAATAATCCTACCGAAATCACTCATTCTTACCCTGATCGGAGTTCTGCTCGCAACCTTCAATGCCTGGGCTGGCACGTCGGTTCTTGAAGGGGTTGTCAAAGACCCCAGCGGTCGTCCAGTCAAGGGCGCTGACGTCCGGATCGAAGCGAAAAACTTTTCCAAGATTGTTAAGACTGATGCCAACGGTCATTTCGTGTGCGCTGGCTTGGGAGTTGCCACTTATAAGGCCACTCTCGTTATCAATGGACAAGTCAAAGCATCGATTGCCAACGCCAAGACGCAGGCGGGCAAGCCCGCTCAACTCAACTTCAATCTGACGGCGCAAACGGCATCGGCTAAGACACACACACATATGGTTTTTATGCGCCCCGACGTAGATACGCATATCGGCGGTGGGGGGGGCTGGGTTGAGGTCGATGATAACGGCAATATCGTGAAAAACGGCGGCAACACCGGAGCTAGCAGTAACGTCCAGACAATCACTGGAACCGCGGCGCAAGACACGATATTGAAGATGAAAGTACAGAACCCGGGTCGGTGACGCCGACGAGTCCCGCGAAGGGAAACCTTACGTGGCAGTGCAACAACTTTTCCCGTTCGGCTGCGCCCGCACGATCACGGTTTGATTGCCGCACGCCGATGGGTTCCACGGCGTAATCGCTGTCGGCAGGCGGACCAATTCTCGATCCTCAATCCGGCGTCTTCGTAATTACGCCCATTTGTCCGCACGTGCTGACCAACCGCTCGATCATCGTCGCGGAAAGATCGACCATCGAAATCGAGGCGAGCGATCCGGAATACCCGGTGTTTTTAACGCTGGACGGCCGCAAGCCGATCCACGTCGAGCGTGGCTCAATAGTCAGGATTCGCAAAGCAAAGAAAATGCTACCGCTTGCCTCGTTGCCTGATGATTCATTCTTCAGCTGGGTTCGCCAGAAATTGAAGTGGACCGGGAGCAACGTTTTAAATCGGCGACCTGTGTTGTTGGGCGGTGAATCGTCCGCGAAAACCGTGTAAACTAGGAAGCTATGCTCTCGAAATCACTTATTCTTAGCTTGGTTGGCCTACTGCTTGTGACGTTCAGCGCCTGGGCTGGTACCGCGGTTCTTGAAGGGCTTGTGAAAGACGGCACCGGCCACCCAATTAAGGGCGCTGATGTCCGGATTGAAGCGAAAAACTTTTCCAACATTGTTAAGACCGATGCCAACGGCCATTACGTCTGCGATGGCTTGGCACTTGGCACTTATAAAGTCACTCTCGTTGTTAATGGGCAAGTCAAAGCATCGATCCTCGACGCCAAGACGCAGGCGGGCAAAGCCACTCAGCTCAACTTCAGCCTGACCGGGAAGACGGCGGCTAAGAAACACACCCACATGGTTTGGATTCCTCCTGATATTAATACGCGTATCGGTGCTGGTCGCTGGGTTGAGGTTGATGATAACGGCAACATCGTCAACGGCACCGGACTTAATAACGTCGAGAAAGTCCGTGGACCTGCTGTGCAACAGATGGAAATCAGGGTGGCCCCGGGAAAATAGTGCGAGACTGCATTTACGCAGCGGCGTGAGTTTTCCGTTCGGTTGCGTTCGCACAGCGAAGAAAATTTTGCTGTGCCTGTGATTCGGCTACGGCCTTTATCTAAACTGCTCTAAAAAATTTGGCGCGCGCCGCGCGGCACGCGAATGCATGCCGCCATCGGGAGCGCACAGGCGATTACGTGATTTTGCATTTTACCGGCGGAGCTGATGGTGGAGCGATAATCCGGTTTAAGCAAGGCGAAGGCGCAAGGCGAGTTTGGGCATATCTGGCCGAAAAACGTTCCGATAGGATCGACCCCACGCCTTGAGACGGCTGTCCCTGAACTATGACACATAGTTTTTTTCAGAAATTTTTCGAGGCATGGCAAAGGGAGCAAAATCATGAACTGGCGTTTAGCAGAGCTGTCGCCGAGCTGGTGATGGAGGTTTCGCTGGGTAATGTTGGTAGCATCTCACGGCCCCGAAACCTGTTTTAGGGGATAGTGTCCCAACTTGGAAACTACAAATCCCAGAAATGGGCTCTCGTGTGATAGATTTTGGCTTTTCGTAGTCCAAAATCACCACGAACTGACATTAGCAGAGCTGTCGTCGAAGCTGGTGATGGGAGGTTGCGCCGCGTGATGTTGGTAGCATCTCAACGGCCGGGAACCCGTTTTTAGGGGATAGTGTCCTAATTTGGAAACTAAAATTTCCCTTAGTTGTACTAAAAAATAGTCTTGCAAGGTTTGTAGACAACTGTTATTAATTTCCAATAAATCCTAGAAATGGGCTCCCCCCTGAGAGACTTGGCTCTTCGTAGCCCCTACGACAAGGTCGGCGGCTTGTTTTATTTCGGCCGAATGCTGGACAAGATCCGTAGCCATTGCAAAGGAGAATTGCCTCTCGAATATGAAGTGAACCTTGGAAGAGGTTTCGACGAAAAATGTGCAACCTTTCTTCGAGTTAGATACGAGCTAGTAGTCGAGTACGTGAATCAAGACCTCAACGAGGAGGCAATTTTGGAGTCGTGTTTTGGGATGGGGCGCCGACCGTCCGAAGGTGAGATTTATACGTGGAATGAATTCATGCGAAAACGAGGCTGGAATGACGAACTTTCCGAGGCGCTGGAAAGCCGGAAAAAAAGGGAAGCCATGCTTTCCAGGTCGGAGATCCAGACAATGTTTCAATTCATTGATGCCGATGAAGGGCGCTTGGTAAACGATAAGCATATAAACGGCTACTCGCTCTCAAAGTATGGCAGGACAGGAAATGGCGTTCCGGCCAAAGACTAAAGACCGCTGCGGCGCTCTAAAAAACGTGGTCGTCCTTGCGATCACACGTGCGCGGGAGAACCGCGAAAGCCTTGATCTTTGTACGACATATACAAGTACTGATTCTGTCGCGTACGTGTTTAGCCTGGACGTAGTCGCACATTCTTCGCGGCGTGTTCAACCGCCGAACGGGCGAGATTTTTATTTGCCACCGGCAGCGAATAGAGAGCAATTTCGCTCGGGAGACGTTTCGTCAATGCATCGGGCAAGTTTTGCTGCCCAGCAAATATGAAGGGACAGACTGCGAAGAATTGGCGCTCGATATTGGTCTCCATCCTGTGGACCAGACTGACGCTGGAAAACTGGCGCGCGAAGTTGGTCTCTCTACTACTCGCGATAACGGTTTGGTACTTAATCAAAAAAAACGTAGAGACGACGCCCTCCGTGTCTGAGAGGCGTTCTCCAGCGCCCGTTACGCAAACGCGCTAAGGGCAGGCCACGGGGATGGCAAATCGGCAAGAGGCCTAACGCAGGGCTTCATGTGACATATAATATTTTACAGAAATTTTTGGGTTCGATTTCACCAGCGCTAGCTTGATGAACAAGCTCAGCAGCGGCTCCGACAAGCGCAAATGGCGGCGGGTTGAATCACACTAGCGAAGATCGACAGTCGAACACATGGCGCAGTGGGTCCGGCATCAGCTTTTGGCCGCTGGGACTCTGCGGTTGGCCGACGGTTGACAAAAAAAGCCAGCGGCGGAGACTTACGCAGCCCAGAGCAACTCCGAGGATGGAACGAAAACTAAAACACGCCGTAACTGAGAAGAATGGGATACGCTGGACGGCGGAAATGGAGGAACTGCTGAATGACTGGCACCGGCGGGCTTATGCTGCTCAATGCACCTATTATCAGCAGGCTGAGCGTTATCAGAAGCTTCATTATAGGCTGGGAATCTGCACGGTAATTCTGACCAGCGCCGCGGGAGCGACGATCTTCGTGGACAAGGGAAAAATGGTCGAGTTAGCCCCTTATTTGCAGTGGGGCGCCGGCGTTGTCAGTCTCCTCGCCGCCGTTCTGGCCGGTCTGCAGACCTTTCTGCGGCCCGGGCAGGCCGCCACCGAACACGGATTTGCCGGCGATTGGTACTCCGCCATCCGCCGTGAGATCGAGCAGCTTCAAGCGCTTCCGGAAGGGATGCGCGGCGCGCCGAAAGCCTGCCTGGATTCGCTCCGCAAAGAGATGAACAAAGCGGGCCAGAAGTCGCCCGCGATGGGCGAAACCCACTGGCAGCTGGCCGCGCGACGTTTCGCGGTTAAGGAACCGCCGCCCAAATAAGTTGGCGACCTCGTTGACTCTTGTGGACGCTTCAAAGGCAGAGACAACAACACATCAATAAGCCTGTCGGCTTAAGCTTGAACTGTTGCTTTCAGGCGATGTGTTCTAAGAAAATGTCGCGAGGCGTTCGTTGCCTTGAGGGGAAAAGCTCCCTAAGCGTGTATTGCCTCGAAAGTGTGGGTAATGCTGAATGCTGCCACGTTTGGCATGAGAACTGTTCCCCCTGAACGGGCGAACATGTTCATGCCGGACAGTGTAGCATAGCGATTTCATATGACTCTTCGGGCACGCGCTTTAGCCCGGCTTCTTTATGTAAGACATATGATAACAACTGAATGCTCGAACAGTTCTCTCCGCGCCACGGACATCGACGTAACTGTATGT
>QHQA01000155.1:0-2683 GCA_003219695.1 Verrucomicrobiota bacterium | reverse complement strand
GTATGTTCCCGAGGGTTCGGCAAAAATTCTATATAGATCTCCATCGACAGAACCGGAAAAATCACAGTCAACAAAGACGACGGAATACGCATCGGGTGCAGCCACAGCTCCATATATATTGTCCATAGAACGATCCACCATCAAAAGTGCTCCTTTGTTAGGGATAATCGAAATAATGCTCCCGACGAAAATAGATTCCGAAAAGGCAGTAGAAGCTGCCAATAAGATTAATGCCACCAATTTTGATTTCATGTTATGACCACGCTTTCAGGGAGTGTCTGCAAAAAGACTGGAGGATGGCAAGCGCGAAAAAGAGGGTTACAAATCGTTCCAGTAAAGTCTCTGGCCGACTTTCATATGACATATAGTTTTTTACGGAAATTTTTGGGCGCGGGTTTCACTGGATTAAGTCTTATTTGCGTGACGCCGCTTTCTTGGGATTCTTCTTCAAGTGAGCGAGTGGATTAAGCGGAATAATTCCGGAAAATATCACGGAGAAATTCCATCCATTTCTCGTTAGGCGATGAAGACCCACACACATGGTTTGTGTGCGTGCGGTTGCGGACGCCGGACGAGGATTGTTGGCGGCAGCCACCTCGAGTATTTCAGCATAACGCATCATCCGAAGTATCCCAATCGTCGACCAAAGAGTGCGCGCACAGGGGACTGTGCCACAAGGGACTAATGATCATGACCGGCTTGGGCCGTTGGTTCACCGCATGAAGTCCAACCCTGAGTTCATCTCTGCGCAGCGCCGGTGGCTTGGAGCCCGTCAGTCGGAAGCGGCTCGGAAGTATGTCGCCGAACGCCGAAATAACGATCCTGGCTTCAAGCTCCTGTTGAACCTACGCGGGCGGATACGAGCTGCCCTGAAGGGCGCAGGCAAGAGTCGGCAGACAATGCAACTGATTGGTTGCTCCATCGCGGAACTTAAAGCGCATTTAGAAAGTCTGTTCATGCCGGGCATGAGTTGGTCCAACTACGGCGAGTGGCATGTTGACCATGTTATCCCATGCTGCGCTTTCGATCTTCGGAGCGCGGACGATCAACGCCGCTGCTTTCACTTCACCAACCTTCAACCGCTATGGGCCGATGATAACTTCAAGAAGAGCGGCAAAAATCCCAACACCTAACCAGGCGATCCGCCGAAGCCAACGGCCCCATTGCGAAGCACAATCAGCACGTTTGTTACGACATCCCGCCGTGGCTTACCTCTTTCTCGTTAGGCAGACGAAATTCTATGCTCGCAAAATTAAATGATAAAGTTGCTCGACTAAAAGCTTCGACTGCAACAGTTCGAAAATCAGATCCAGATTGTATCGTAAGGACCTTCGAGCAAACCGAAACAGGAACCTTCGAGGGCATTACATTTGGAGGCGATGATAATTCTGCACTTAATGACATACATAGCCTCATTGCTCACATAGCCTCCCTAAAAGATCACCTCAAGGCTTGGTGCAAACAAAACGGCGTCACATTCGACGCGGAACACGTGACCTATGGAATATAGAAAAACACGGCAAATTAGATGGGTCGCCCCGATCTGGGTTCATACCGCACATTGGCCCAATTTCACTGGAGCTGGCTAATCCCGACGGAACCGAAGATAGCACCTTACAGATCTCTACGAACTCATACGGTGGAGCAGATTTCATTAATTCAAAAGGCGAGAAGCTGGTTGCCCGCATACGCGCGAAGGTTTTAAACGGTAATAACTCAGAGCTCGGCGATATTTTAGATATTTGCGAATCCGCCATATCAAAATGGAGAAATGCATATCAAGCGGCTGGTGTGCCCGTGTCGCTTTAGCGTATAGCGACAAAGACTGAACATGTTCATGGCGGGCAGTGTAGCATAGCGATTGGTGTTGGGGTCAATTCAGCCGTTCTCGTGTTTCCTAAGCCAGTAGGCTTCCGTCATTTCCACGACCTTTTCTAAACTCCACGGTTTTTCCTCTAGGCCAGCGGCTACCGCTGGCGTCGTTCCGAGCGTGTGATGTCGCCGCACAAAATTGTAAACGCCAAAGTGGAGCGCGACCGCGAGCTTGTGCTTTTGTTTGCCATAAATGTGTGATTGACTGTTTGAAATAATACGTATAGAATCATAGACGTCAATAGACAGAGTATGTATTTTTTCAAATGAAAAAAAGAGGAGGAAAACGGAAGGGCTCCGGTCGGAAGTCGATGGGAAAAGAGCGTTATACGGTCACGCTGACGGCGGCGAACGTTGAAAGCGCACGCAGTAAGGAAACGAATTTCTCTGGTCTTTTAGATCGGCTTCTGACACGATGGCTACGAAAGAACTGTTGATTTTGTGCGTATAAATTGTAAAGTACAGAGGACGGGCCGGAACAGGTGTGAACGCTGCCCGGCCCGCGATTACCTCACAGCCCCGGTAGGAAATCTGCCAAGATTTACCAACCTATCGGGGCTGTTCCTTTACCACGGCCCACTGAAGCGGTAATCACAGCCTTCAGCAGCCACGCTCTTAACATCACCGTGCCTCCTTCCCCGTTGTGCTGGCAGAACTCTCCTTTGATTCCGGCTTTTCAGTTTTGCCGTTGTCATTCGATTCGGCACCTTTCCCATTTGCGTCTTTTCTTCGCTTCCAGTTCCCATACCAGACACTGAGGCCCCAAAAGCCATTTGACGGGACTCTAGTGAACGCCGGGTTTTTCGACATC
>QHQA01000154.1:462-81830 GCA_003219695.1 Verrucomicrobiota bacterium | reverse complement strand
TGTAAGCAGATTCTGAACCTGTCCGATCCGCGCAAGGTATTCGCTATTCGTGCTGTCCTCCGCGAGTTGCAGCGATGCATAGTGATAGACGCGCTCCATTTTTAGCTCGACGGATTTCTCAAACTCAAGCATTGCGGCCAGCGTTTGCGCCGATTCCCCCACCCTTCCCTTCCACCGCTCAAGTTTCGGGTATTCCCGCCGCACCCACGCAAAATCTTCCTGCCATTTGCTCACGTCAGCGAACAAATGAGTCAGGTCCCACTTATCGGAATCGGGAATGTCGGAGCGACTGGGAACTGCAGAAGACATTCGGAAAACGTCCAACGTTCAACGCCCAACGTCCAACGCCGAATTCGGACGACGTTATTGTAGCGGCGGTCTATGACCGCCGTCGGCACCCACAGAGCGCCGCTACAGCAGGATGGCACGCGATCAATTTGAGTGCGCGCTCAGTGAGTGCTTTGCCAGGCGGAATCTTGTGCCATGGCGACGCGCCGGAGGGATGCGGCAGCGGGATTACGTCGAAGCGATGCTCGGCGCGTGTCACCCGAAATCTGTGGCCAATTATTCTATCTAATCTGTAGGGGAAGCTGTCAGCGTCCCCTGCAACGTCCGCGCAGTCGATGAATTGCATGATAGCGAGCCGGCCAACAGGAATGATGAGACGCGGCTGCAAAATTCGGATCTCATCATCCATCCACGACGAGCAGTTGCGAACCTCGTCCGGCGCTGGAACGCGGTCGCCACCGCTGGAATTTTTTCCGGGAAAACAGCGGCAGACCGCTGCGAAATAGATTTTCGATCGCACAACGCCTTCATTCATCCCGCAAAATTCTTCGAACCAGCGGAAGAGCGTCTTGCCAGCAGTGTGCGCAAACGGCCTTTGCAAAACGGGTTCACGTGGGCCGGGCGCCTGACCGATGATCATTACATCGCTCACGATTGCGCCGCCAGACACGGGCGTTGATTTCATGCGCGGGCAACGCCGGCATTTGAGCAACTCCGCCACGTGCTGATTCAGCAATGCATGCCGAGTTGGTCTGGCCATTACGTCTGGATACTGCGCCTTCGGCGATTGTTTCGCCATCGTCTTTGGGAGATCCAGCCTTCGCAGCTGGTGATCGGGGAATGGTCACGTCTTTGTGTCCATGTCGCGCGAAAGTGTCCGCCCGTTTGCGGAGATTGCTTCGGCGGAGTAGGCAGCCGATCCACCTAGCGTCGGAAGATCGAGAAGATCGAAAGAAGCAAACTCAACACAATGCTGAGAATGATGCACGTGACGATGGGAAAATAAAATGCGGAATGCTCGCGCTCGATCCGGATGTCGCCGGGCAATCGTCCCAGCCATTTTGGCGCAAAACCAGTCCACATCACCAGTCCCACCAGCGTCGTGATCACACCGAGGATCACGACGAATCTGCCCAACTCCCGCATCATTCAAAAAGTTGCGCGGATCGAGCGAAGGCACAAGCTTGAGAGCAAATGCCCGTCCAGTTTCGAGACTATTACGAAACGCTCGGTGTTCCGAAAACGGCCACCGCTGAGGAGATCCGCAGCGCCTTTCGCAAGCTGGCGCGCAAACATCATCCCGACGTAGCTAAGGACAAAAAGGCCGCTGAAGAAAAATTTAAAGAGATCAACGAAGCGTACGAGGTCCTTAGCGATCCGGAGAAACGTAAGAAATACGATCAGCTCGGCGCTGATTGGAATCGGCCCGGCGGATTCCAGCCGCCGCGTGAATGGCAGTGGGAAGGGCAACAGCCGGGCGGCGGATTTTATCAATGGGGCGGCGATGGCGGCGGGGTTCAATTCGAATTCGGCGGAACCGGCTTCAGCGATTTCTTCGAAGCGTTCTTCGGCGGCGGCCGCGGCCGTTCTGCTTTCGGCGGATTCGGCGGACGTCAGGCCACGGCGGAGCGCGGGGCCGACGTCGAAGCCGACATCATGGTTACGCTGGAAGAAGCGTTGCATGGATCGACGCGAACAGTCTCGCTGCGTCGAGCCGGCTCGAACAAAGTGGAAAATTACCAGGTAAAGATTCCACGAGGCGTTCACGAAGGACAGCGAATCCGTTTGCGCGGTCAGGGCGAAGCGGGCGTGCGCGGCGGAAAAAGCGGCGATCTTTTTCTGCGTGTGCGCCTGGCCAGGCATCCAGATTTCTCAGTGGAAGGCAGCGACATGATTCACGAGGTGAAAATCGAGCCGTGGCGCGCAGTGTTAGGCAGCGAATTGGTCGTGCCCACTCTTGAGGGCAACGTGCGCCTAAAAATTCCGTCAGGCACACAGGGCGGACAGCGGTTTCGCCTGCGAGAGCGGGGTCTGCCTGGAGTCTCCGGGAAACGCGGCGACCTCTATGTTGTTGTTCAGATCAACGTGCCGAAAAAGCTCACAGAACGCGAACGCGAAATCTGGAGCGAGCTGGCGAAACTGCACGATGGGTAGTTTCGTTATGCGGTAGGGCGGGCAGTCCTCTGCACGCCGTTGGTGTGACACGATTCGGCGCGCACAGGAGTGACGCGCCCTACCATTTCGTTGAAATTCGTGTAATTCGTGTCCTCATGGAAATTTCTCTTGGTTCAGATCATGCCGGTTTTCGGTACAAGGAGAAGGTGAAAGAACTGCTGAGCTCGCTTGGACACGAAGTGAAAGACTTCGGCACATTCAGCGAAGACCCGGTGGATTATCCGCTTTTCATCCGCCCCGCGGCGGAAGCAGTCGCGCGCGGCGAATGCGAGCGTGGCATCGTGTTCGGCGGCTCGGGGAACGGCGAAGCGATGGTGGCAAACAAAGTCCATGGCGTGCGTTGCGCGCTTTGTTGGAACGAAGAATCGGCCCGGCTGTCGCGGCAACACAATGACGCGAACGTGCTCTCAATGGGCGAGCGTCTGATCCCCGAGGATCTCGCGCTGAACGTCGTGCGCATCTGGCTCGAAACCGGTTTCGATGGCGGGCGTCACGAGCGGCGCGTGGCGATGCTAAACGCGATGTAAGAAAGAATGACGAAATCCGAATGACGAAGCTCGAAGGAATGACGAATGATCAAATGACGAACGGTGGTAACCTCGCTTCTTCATCATTCGGGCTTCGTGCTTCATTCGTCATTCGTCATTCGGCATTCGTGCTTCGTCATTATCTTCCAGGGCTGAATTGCTCTGGCGCTAGTGCAACCGATCTAAACAAACTGCAACGAGAAAGACTGCGCTGACAAACGCGTTGCTCTGAAAAAACGCGCGATTGATTCCTGCCAAATCGCGCTTCTCGATTTTGTGTTCGTAAACCAGCGCCGCTGCAACCAGAGGCATCGACCAGTAATAGGGTAAACCAAGCTTCGCCATGAAACCAAAACCGATCAGCGCGGCAAAAGTTAGAAGGTGCAGCAGCTGTGCGACACGCAGGCTGCGCGCGATCCCCAATCTCACGACCAGCGATCGAATGCCTTCGCGCCGGTCAAAATCGTAATCCTGTGTCGCATAGATCAGATCGAAACCAGCGACCCAGCAAATTATGCCTGCTGCAAGCACAACCGGCGCAAGATCAATCCGTCCGGTTTGCGCGATCCAGGCGCCCACCGGAGCGACCGCCAGCGCAAGTCCGAGAAAAAAGTGCGTCGCGCTGGTGAATCGCTTAGTGACTGAGTAAAAAAAAACTATCGCGAGAGCCACAGGCGCCAGGATGAAGGTCAATCGATTGATTGCAGCTGCGACCACGACAAATCCGGTCGAACTCAGAACCAATAGAACCGACGCCGCAGATTTGGAGATCAGCAGGTGGCGAGACGCAGTCCGGGGATTGCGCTGATCGAGCGACCAATCAACCAGCCGATTGAAAAGCATCGCCGCCGTGCGCGCGAACACCATGCAAAAGGCAACCAGCAAAAAAATGCGCAACGACGGCAGTCCGTTCGCAGCCACCACCAGCGCGCCAAGAGCAAACGGCAACGCAAAAATCGTATGCGAGAAACGGATTAGCCGCAAGAAACGAGCGACTGATCCGTCTCCAAGCTGTCTCATAGATTTTGCAGAGAGCTTTTAGTTCTGGGGAGCACAGGGCTGCCAGCCTGTAGTTGCCGGCAGCCCTGCCGGCAACATCTTTGTTTAGTTCTAGCCCACGAAACACACGAAATAAACAAACGAACAAAGAGGCTCGATGCTGGACAGTCTGTCTCTTACTTCGCGTCCTTCGTGTATTTGTGGGCAATTTCTTCTGCTAGTAGTTTGGTGCCCATTTAGAGATCGCCAGCCAGCAAACTGCTCAGCCTTTCACTCGCCCCCGATAAAATCGGTGTGCCGTGCGCGAAAAGAATTCGCTCGGCTTTGTAATCCAAAAGTCTGCGCAGCGACCGCCGCATTTCTTTTTGGTTCGAACAATATTTCGCCGGCAGAAATGTGAACCCGTACGGCTCAAAATTAATCAGCGCATCGCCGACAATAAGCGTTCCGCCGTCAGGTGCGAAGTGCAGGACAATTTCTCCCGATGCAGCTCCCTCGATCCAGATCAGGCGCAGCCCCGCGCAAATCTCGTCGCCATCGCCAATTTGCCTCAATTGAGATGGCTGTTCATCGAGAAATGTCTCGTGCCGCGCGAAAATCGGAGCCGAGAATTGCGCGGCCAGCTGAATCGAAGCGCGATGATGATTGGAATTCGTCACAATGATTCCCACAACTGGACTAGAACCGACAAGTTCGTCGAGCGCGTCACGTCGCAAATGAATTGGATCAATCAGATAGGTTCCACCGGAAGTCCCGAGGCAACTCGAGTACAACTCCGCTTTTACGGCAGAATCATAGCCATGCCAGATCGCGATGTTCGAAGTGATTCGATTGAAATCGGGCACCGATCGCACAGTCGCCTCTCACTCTTCTGGGTTTACCGGGAAATGCTTGTTCTTCAGATACTCGGGGACGCGTTTGGTTTGTTCCATCTCGATTTTCTCGGTTGCGGCGTTGAGCGCATCATAAGCTTCGCGGCTTTTGGGCGCGCGACACATGTAAGCGGTAGCGTGCGCGAGAGGGATGCGCGCCTCGGGCATCCCTACAAATTCGACGGCTTGCTGCGTCGCGATCGCTAATCGCAACGCGTCAGGGTCGGCGAGGCCGATGTCTTCGCTGGCGAAAATAACGATGCGTCGCGCAATGAATCGGAAATCTTCGCCGGCATGCAGCATTTTTGCCAGCCAATACATCGCGCCTTTTTCGTCGGATGCGCGCATGCTTTTGATAAACGCGCTGATAGTGTCGTAGTGCGCGTCGCCGACGCGATCGTAAACGATCGCCTTTTGCTGGATGCTTTCCTCGGCGACCGTGAGAGTGAAGTGAATTACGTTGGGGCCGCGATCGTTGATCGCGGTGCCGGGGTCACCGCCCCCGGCTACAGAAGGCGGTGTCGTCAACACTCCGATCTCGAGAGCGTTTAGGCATTTGCGGGCGTCGCCGTCGCTGAGCTTGGCGAGATGACGGCGCGCATTCTTGTCCATTTCGACGTTGTAGTTTCCGAGGCCGCGCTCTTTGTCGGCCATCGCGCGATCGATCAATTGTTCGAGTTGTTCGACGCTGAGTGGTTCGAGTCGAAAGACCTGCGAGCGCGAGACCAGCGCGCTATTTACGTAAAAGAACGGATTGTAAGTGGTCGCCCCGATGAGTCGCAGGTTTCCGCTCTCAACATCGGGTAAGAGAATGTCCTGTTGCGCCTTGTTGAAATGATGGATCTCATCGATGAACAGGATCGTCCTTTGTCCCGATGTGCGGAGACGATTCGTGGCCGACGCGATGACGCGCCGCATCTCGGCGACGTTGCTTTCCACGCCGCTGATCCGAATAAATTTCGCGTGCGTCATCTCCGCAATGATCCGCGCCAGCGTGGTCTTGCCGCTTCCCGGTGGCCCGGAAAAGATCACTGACGGCAAACGATCCGCTTCAATCGCGCGCCGCAAAAGTTTGCCGGGCGCCAAAATATGTTCCTGGCCAACAAATTCTTCGAGCGAGCGCGGACGCATGCGCGTAGCGAGTGGCGCGGCGCGGTCCGCGCTTTGGATGTCGAGTTCTTCTCTCTCGCCAAAAAGATCCTGCACGAAGGAAAATTACGGTGTGCGCCCGATGCAGGCAATCGTGATCCATCTCTCAAGGAGGAGCGATCTCCAGATCGCCCAGCGGCGGACAAGGAGACCGCCGCTCCTTGATGTTGAGATAAAGCAGCGCGCCACGTAAGCTGGCATGCGCGCATGAAACGCATTTTGGTCGCAGTGGATTTTTCAGATGCAACGCCGGCTGTGATCGAGGTAGCGCGACAACTCGCAAAAGCTCTCGATGCAGAAATTCATCTGGCGCACGTGAGAGAACTCACCGCCGCTACTGCTCCCGGCGCTCTCAGCTACGGCCTGGCTGGGATGCCTGAGCTTGCACCTGTCTCAGGCGTGCCTGTCCCCGGATTTAACTCCATGCCCCAGACAATTCCAGAGAGCGAAAACCAAAAGTCGCAGCTTGCGCAATGGGAAAAAGAAATCGCGCAAGCGGGCACCAAGGTGACGTTGCACCAGCCGACCGGGTCGGTGGCAGAAGAAATCTTAAATCAAGCAGACGCAATTAATGCCGACCTCATCGTGATGGGAACGCATGGGCACGGCGCCATGTATCATTTGCTTGTGGGCAGCGCGACCAAAGGCGTTCTCAAACACGCGACTCGCCCCGTGCTGCTCGTGCCAAGCCCAAAGTCTTGAGCACCTTTTCGATTGAAAGAAGCTCACAATTGCGATTGAAGCTTGCCTTGCTCGCGCTGGATGAGCGAAAAACCGGTGCATGAAACTGGCGACCATGCCACGCCAACCATTTGTTGGCTTGGCGGCAATGGCCGCCGTGGGAATTATTTTCGCGGAGTTCTTCTCGCCCTCCGGTTTCGTCCTGACCGCGCTCACGATATTTACGTTGGTTTGTGCAATCGCAGTAATCTGGTGGCCCAGACTGATTGCGACCTACCTGATCGTCGGAGCTGGATTTTTCCTGCTGCACAATTTCACCACCCGGGACATGGAAGGCCAGCAGCTCGTCGCTGAGCTAGGCAACCGGCCACGAGTCGTCACAGCAACTGGCGCAGTGATTACCGAGCCAAAAATCGCGCCTAACGGATTTGCGACGTTCCTATTCAAGCTAGAATCGATTGATTTGGAAGGAAGAAACGAGCGAACGGACGCCGTCTGGCAGGTTCGCTGGCGAGGCGCTCCTGAATTCGGCGACGAGCTAAAGCTTTCTGGAACTGCCGAGCCGATCGCGCCGCCGCGCAATCCCGGCGAGTTCGATATGCGTTCGTACCTGGAGCGCCGGGACGTTCGCCGTTTGTTATTTGTTCGCTACGCAGAGGACGGCACGCTGATTCGGCACGGCGGCGGGAACGCGATTCTACGCCTGGCGCAAAAGTCGCGTATCTGGATGCAAAATGCGCTCTTTCGCGATCTGGGAAACGCGCCGGAGGTGCAAAGTTTTCTCAGCGGAATTGTGCTTGGGCTCAGGCACCAAACGCCGGAGGACATCGAAGAACCATTTCAACAAACAGGCACACTTCACCTGTTCGCTGTCGCCGGGCTGCACGTAGGAATTGTTGCGACTCTTCTTTGGATGCTGGCAACAGTCGCGCGGCTTTCACGTAAAACAGCGGCCGCAGTGATCATTCCGCTGCTTTTCTTTTACGCGGCAGTGACCGGCCTGCACATATCAAGTGTGAGAGCCGCCACGATGGCGTCGGTCCTGATCGGCGGTTTATTTTTCGAACGCAAGGTTTTCCTGGCAAACAGCCTGGCAGCAGCGGCGTTTTTCATTCTCTGCTGGAACACGACCGAACTGTTTTCCACTGGTTTTCAGCTGTCCTTCGCAGTGGTCGGCGCAATTGTGTTGTTTGCAGATCCGTTCTTTAGATTTTTGCAACGTTGGGGCGCGGTCGATCCTTTCCTGCCGCCAAATCTTCTGCGTGGTCCGCGCAGATGGATGCATTCCGGATATGAATGGCTCTGTGGCGGAGCATCGGTCTCGCTTGCAGCGTGGCTTGGCTCCTTGCCACTCATCCTCTGGTATTTCCACCTGGTTACGCCGATTTCCTTGCTCGCGAACCTCGTAGTAGTTCCTATCGCGTTTTTCGTTCTGGCCGTTGCGCTGCTTTCGCTGATCGCTACGCCGCTTCTCCCGTGGCTCGCTGTTATTTTCAACAATGCAAACTGGGCGCTGGCCACACTGGTCGTCGGCATCGTCCATCTGTTCGCGCAAATTCCTGGCGGCCATTTTTATGTCGGGCCGCTGCACTTGGGCAAAAGTTCGGCCAAAATCACGGTGCTGGACGTGGGCGCAGGCGCGGCGGTTCATGTGCGAACAAATGGCCGGGACTGGTTGTTTGATTGCGGGAGTGAGCGCAGCTATGACCGTGTCGTCCGCGAATATTTGCAGTGGGCCGGGGTGAACCGGCTCAGCGGGTTGTTCCTGACCCATGGCGACTCGCTTCACATCGGTGGCGCAGGAGAATTGCTCCGCGATTTTCCCCGCGCGCATCTCATCGACAATCTCGCGCCCGACCGCTCTTTTGTTCATCGGGAGCTGCAACGCTTGCTGAAGCAACGCGGGCGCAAGGTGGACGGATTGGCTGCCGGAGACGATTTCCGTTTGTCGCACAAAGTGACCGCACGTGTTCTTTTTCCGCCCCGCGGTTTTGCAGCAGCGACTACAGATGATCAGGCAGCAGCTATACGCTTATTCGTCGCGCCGGCGAACTTCGCTTTGTTCATGTCCGACAGTGGCACAGACACGGAGCGGGCACTGTTGAAGAATGACTTCGACCTGCACAGCGACATTCTCATCAAAGGTCAACATCACTCCGGATTTTCGGGCTCCAGCCCGTTTCTCGACGCGGTGCGGCCACAACTGATCGTCGCCACTTCACAGGACTTCCCGGCACACGAACGGATCAGCGATGAGTGGGCTCAGCAGGTTCGGGCCCGCGGAATTAAACTCTTTCGCCAGGACGAGACCGGCGCGGTGGAATTGAAGTTCTCCGGCAACGAATGGAGCGCCCGCGCTTATTTGACCGGTGAAACTTTTCGCAGCGCGAGCCGATGAATGGATGCCCCTTGTTCTTGGAATTTTCGTTCGAACTTTGTGGACGGAAGGGCCACGTCAGCGAGATCGACAATTTCAAATTGCGGATGTGCGTGGCTGAGCCGCTCCATTTGCTGAGAATAATCGAGCTGATCGGTCGCCACGCGCAACAAACCGTTGTGTTCCAATGCAGCAGCAACGGAATCTAAAAAGTCGCGGGTAAAAATCCGGCGGCGCTGATGCCGCCGTTTCGGCCACGGATCGGGAAACAAGAGGTAAAATGTTTCCACTGAATTCTCCGGCAGTAGATAGCGCACGGCATGAAAAGTGTCCGCGCGCAGCACCCGCACGTGTTCGATCTTGTCAGTTTTGCGGCGCGTTTTCTCTACTCGTTTATTCAACCTCTCGATTCCGAGGAAATTTTTCTCTGGGAACTGCTGAGCCAACTCGCAAAGAAAAGAGCCATCGCCACAGCCCAGATCCACATGCAGCGGCGCATCGCGCCCGAAAAGCTCCCCGACATCAAGGCGCTCAGTGGACAACTCTGGGACCAGTTCGATCACGGAGGAAAATTGTCGTCACGTCGCGGGCAATTCAACTTGTATGCGGTCATCTGAAAAAAGTGCTCCTCGGCAAATTCGCAACGACAGGGCGTTTTGTGCTGTCTAAGGTACGCCCGATGAAATCTCTCCTGCTGGGCGTTCTACTATTCTCAATTTCCAACCTGGTTTCTGCGCAAACTTCCTCGCCGAATCAAACGCGGAGCGCGATCTTCGCAGGTGGCTGTTTCTGGTGCATTCAGCCAGCGTTCGACAAAGCGCCGGGGGTCATCAAAACAGTAGTAGGTTATTGCGGCGGAACCGAGCGAAATCCGACTTACGAGCTCGTCTCCTCGGAAAAAACCAATTATCGCGAGTCGATCGAGATCACCTACGACCCGGCGAAAATTTCCTATGAGCAATTGCTTGACATCTACTGGCGCCAGATCGACCCCACCCAGGCCGATGGCCAGTTCACCGATATCGGCCCGAGCTATCGCGCCGAGATTTTTTACGGCAACGCCGAGGAGAAAAAAATCGCCGAGGCATCAAAAGAAAAGCTGGCGCGCTCGGCGAAATTTAAAAAACCGGTCGTCACTGAAATTTTGCCCGCGACGAAATTTTATCCCGCCGAGGCGTATCACCAAAAATTTTACCAGCAGAACCCGGAGCACTTTGAAGCATTCGAGAAGGGATCTGGCCGGGTTTCCTTTCAAAGAAAGACTTGGGGACAATAGAATTCTCAACGCCCAACGCTCAACGTCCAACACCCCAACGTCCAATTCAGATAGTTGAGCATTCGGTGTTGGGAGTTGGGCGTTGAGCGTTTTCCTCCAAGGAGTCCCAAACTAGACCACCTCCACGCCTTCGGTCGCCGTGCGTTGGACGTAGAGATCGCTCAGCCGCTTTGTCATCGGGCCGACTTTGCCGTCGCCGATCTGGCGATTGTCGATCCTGATCACGCCAGCCAGTTCGCCCATTGTGCCGGTGCAAAACATTTCCTGAGCACCGTAAATATCGACGACCGACAAGTCGGTCTCGATGCAGCGAATCTTTTCGGCAGCACAAATTTCGATCACCGTCGCGCGAGTAATCCCCTCGGGGCAAGCCACCACGCGACTGGTGGCCAGGTCGCCGCTTGCTCGCGATTTATCGGAGTTGCGCACGATGAACACATGCGTCGCGTTCGTTTCCGCGACAAAGCCGCGCGTGTCCAGCATGAGCGCGTCGTCCGCGCCGACGTTGTTTGCTTCTATCTTGGCGAGAATTGAATTCAGCAGGTTGGCATGATGAATTCGCGCATCGAGGACCTCCGGCGGCGGGCGTCGAATTTTGCTCGTAATCAGGGCCAGCCCGGTCTTGGCGTAAACGGGCGCCTTATGTTCTGCGAGCACGATCAAGGTCGGCCCGCTTTGGTTCAGTCGCGGGTCCATGCCCGACGTGATTTTCACGCCGCGCGTGAGCGTCAGCCGAACATGCACGCCGTCGCGCATCTTGTTCGCAGTGAGCGTGCGTTTGATTTCGTCGATGATTTTTTCCCGCGGCGGAATTTCGGTGAACGACAGGGCGCGGGCTGAATGCTCCAGCCGATCGAGATGTTCGTGGAGCTTGAAAATTCGTCCGTTGTAGAGGCGCAATCCTTCCCAGACCGCATCACCACCCTGCACTGCCGAATCAAAGGGGCTGATCCCGGCTTTATCGCGATGGATCAGATGACCGTTGATGTTCACGATCAACTCGCGATTTCGTTCGTCGAATTTCTGCAGCATCGCTTTTAAATTCCAACTTCCAACATCCAAGCTCCAGAGAAATTCCAATATCAAGCTCCAAACGGGCGATTGAACATTGGTTTTTGAAATTTCTCTGGATGTTGGAGCTTGGGTCTTGGAGCTTCGAGCGCGTTTGATGCTCGTCCTTCAGCCGTCTCTACCGAAGGCGATGTTCATAAAGCCGCTCGTAACACGCGTAACAGTGCTCATAAATTTCGCGGAAACGCTGCGGCACTTCATCATGGCTGGGACGATACGGTTGAAACGAAGTAGTCTTTGCCACCTCGCCGTACCAATGCTTCGCCCAGATGCCGTCGGTCTCGCGTAATCCCGGCGGCCAGGACAGCATCGACTTGCTGAACTCCACGCCGACTTCGTCGCACAGGAGTCGCAGCATTCGCGCAGGATTTTCGAGCACATCTTTCGCATCGAGAACCGGCGGGATCGCATTCGTCTGAGCGCAAACAAAATCGAAAATCTCGGCCTGTTGCACGAAGCCGAGATCTTCCAGCCCAGGGTCCTCTCGTTTTCTCACATAGGAGGCAATTACTTTACGTGGATCGCGAATAAGAAAACAGTTCGTCACTGCGCCGAGCCATGCTCGATCTATCTCCGGCAAGAGGTGGTGCGCCATCTGCTTCTGAAAAAAAATCTGCTTGCCGTTCGGGATCGGCCCGGTCAGGTGCGCAACAACTTTGCGCCAATCGGTTTCGCCTGTAGCGATCACTTCATCCGCGCCGGGATGGTTTTTGCCCGTCGCCTTTAGATAATACGCGTAAAATGGCTCATCGATCACCGAGGTATCGGCTCGATTGCCCCATGCACGCATCATTGCAGTGGAGATATTTCGCGGCCCAGACCACATCGCGATGCGAATGACCTCGGTGTGCGACATAAGAAAAGATTCTAACCGGCGCGGAGGTTACTTTGAAACTGAAAATCCGAGCTCGAACGTGAGCGAAAGACCCAATCATACCGCGCTAAGCTGAAGCAACTCGGCCATGCAAAAGCGGCGGAGCACCGCCGCGCCGCTTTGGGTTCCGGCTACTACGCGAATTAGGTCTTCGCGAAAACGCCAATCAGCGGCCGCCGCGATGGTGTCTTCGAGCGAAAATCGCTTACGAAACCGTTCTCGGTTCGGATCTCGACGTGTCCCGCCTCGCGCTTGGCGTCATACACCAACACAGACCCGACTGGTGCTTGGTAGGGATCTGATACCGGGAGTTTTTTGAATCCGTAATTGTTCACCAACTCCTGGCCGGCTTGTTTCGCCAGTGTCGTCTGCGGCCGGGACTTCACCACACCGGCAGCAACGAGCGCTTCCTTCACAAAGTGCCAGCACTTGGAAAGCGAGTGTGCGTGGGCGCGTTCCTCGGCTATCGTAGCCGCCCGGCGCAGTTTCGGATCGATCTTGGGATCGACCTTGGCAAACGGCTGCACGATCTTCTTTGGATAAAATTTATCGACGACTTCGGCGGATTGTTTTTTCCCGGACGCATCGGTGTAACTAAACTTGGGTTTCGGCGGGGAGAAACCCAACGCCGCAGCCGGGCGCGGGCAAAATGCCGCGCACCAGAGAGTGACAACGATGATAGTGCCGATTTTTGGCATAAAGCGCGCGTCCTATCCATCAACTTGGCTCGGCCCGCAACTGATTTTTTTTGGAAAACGTAAAATTTTTCATTTGACATCTGCCGAAGGGGCAAACAGCTCCGCAAGGAGCGCAATTGCGAAAGCGCCAGGTGGCTATAGCGAGGAGACGAATGCGATCATTCGCTGACGCATTTTTGCGTCGGGAAGTCGGCCTAGCCCCGCGGCCATGTTATCTTCCATGTGCTGCGGATTGTTTGTAGCAGGTATCACGCAAGTGACCGCCGGGTGGGCCACAATCCACTTCAGAAAGAACTGACCCCATGATCGGCAATCGATTTCGGCAGCCCAGGGCGGCAGCGACTTTGCGGCAACCCGCCCAAACAAACCGCCGCCCCCAAATGGACGATTAATGATGACAGCCATGCGAAGCTCTTGAGCCAGCGGCAGAATTCGTTGTGCCGCTTCGGGCTCCATGATCGAGTAATTGATCTGGACAAAATCCGGTTTCTGACTGCGCATGTTTCTTTCTACTTCGTAAAAGCCATGCGATTGTGAATGTGTGATGCCTGTGTAACGGATGCGGCCCTTCGTTTTCCACTCACGAAGTGAAGACATCTGATTTTCGACATCGACCAGGTTATGGACCTGCATCAGCTCAATGCGCTTGGTTCGAAAGCGATCCATCGAGCGCTCCATCATCGCGATCCCGGCCTCCTTACCCACCGTCCAAACCTTGGTGGCGATGAAGAGCGAATCCCGCAAACGCAATTGGGCGGCGAGTTCACCGATCACGCCTTCGGCGCGCCCGTACATTGGCGAGGAGTCAATGACCTTGCCGCCGTGCTTTACAAAAAGCGACAGCACTTCTGCGAGTCGCGTTCTGTTCTCTGGCGTAAGATTGACATCGAACACGCTCCAGGTTCCGAGCCCAATGACCGGAAGTTTCTCGCCCGAAGAAGGAATTGCTCGTGTCAACATATGTGATGATTGAGCTGCCTCTTGCGCGCTCAATCTGGGAATCGGCAATAGCAAGCCGGCTGCACCGGCGCCAATCAAACGCGCAGCTTCGCGGCGGGTAAGTTCCCCGCAAGCATCGTCGTTCCATCTGGTCATGTCGGAGCGGAGTCGAGACATCTCTCGCCGTTAAATGCGATAGGAGCAAGAGATTCCTCGACTTCGCTCGGAATGATAAGAAAGGTTAGCCGGCTATATGAAAAGGACGCGCCGCCAATTTATCGAACTCTCCGCTGCCGCTGGCGGCGCACTTGCTTTGGGAACCACATCGACAACCCTGTTCGCAGAGAAATCCGTGAAACCTCTTCGCATTCTCATTCTCGGCGGCACCGGATTCATCGGGCCATATCAAGTTCGATACGCGCTCAGCCGCGGACATAAGGTCACAACCTTCAACCGCGGCAAGACGCACCCCGGCGAATTGCCGCACGAGGTCGAGCAACTCATCGGCGATCGTACCGGCAAGCTCGACGCACTGAAAAATCGGCGATGGGATGTCGCCATCGACAATCCGACAACGCTTCCCGCGTGGGTGCGCGACGCGGCGCAAGTGCTGAAAGGAAATGTGGATCGCTACGTGTTTATCTCCACGGTCTCCGTTTATGCCGAGTCGAAGCAAGGGCCGGATGAAAACGCGCCGACGGAAAAATACGAGGGGCCAGATCCGTACAAGGAGAGGATGGAAGCGGTGCGCGCGTCCGGATTCAAAACCTACGGGCCACTCAAGGCGCTGTCGGAGAAGGAAGCGGAGAAATGGTTTCCGGGAAAAACGCTGATCATTCGCCCGGGACTCATCGTCGGCCCGCGCGATGAAACCGACCGCTTCACGTACTGGCCGGCGCGCATCGATCGCGGCGGCGAAGTACTCGCGCCGGGCACGCCTAACGACCCGGTGCAATTCATCGACGCGCGCGACCTGGCCGAATGGACGATCCGCATGGTCGAAAATCGCGAGACCGGAATTTATAATGCGACGGGTCCCGCCAAACCGCTCGGCATCGGTGGAATGCTCGACGGAATCAAGGCCGCGCTAAATTCGGAGGCGAAGTTTACGTGGGTGAGCGAAGAATTTTTGGCCGAACAAAAAGTGCAGCCCTGGTCGGACATGCCCGTGTGGACGGGGAAAGATGATGCGGTTGCGCGCACAAACATCAGTCGCGCATTGGGCAAAGGCTTGACGTTTCGGCCGCTCGGCTTCACGGCGCGCGACACACTCGCCTGGTTTAAGTCGCTGCCGCAAGAAGGACAATCGCATTTGAAAGCCGGGCTCTCGCCAGAGCGCGAAGCGGAAGTGCTTGCCGCTTGGAAGAAAACGATGTAGCCGCGTCGCTGTGCGACGCGTGCGCCCGGCCCACAGGGCCGCGGCTACACGATGAAAAAACTTTTCACCAAAATCGTTGACGTAAAGCCGAACGAAGTTCGTGCCCTGTGGCTGGGGTTCATTTTCTTTTTTGTCGTCCTGGCGGGGTATTATGTGATCCGGCCAATTCGCGATAACATCGGCGCCACCTTTTTCGAAAACCTGTGGTGGATGTTCACCGTTGTTCTCGTCTCGATGATCTTCGCGAACGCGATCTTCTCCGCCATCGTCTCGCGGATGTCGCGGCGTCGATTTATTCCGATTGCCTACCGGTTTTTCATCCTAAACCTGGTTATTTTTTTCGCACTAATGCAGTACGCGCCTCCGGGAAACCGACCCTGGGTCGATGGATGTTTCTTTGTTTGGGTCAGCGTGTTCAATCTTTTCGCGACCGCGGTGTTTTGGGGATTCATGACCGACCTGTTCACGACTGAGCAGGGCAAACGGCTTTTCGGTTTTATCGCGGTGGGCGGTTCGTTAGGTGGCATATTAGGACCAATCATCACGACGTCGCTCGTGCGCCATGTTAGCACAGGCGTGTTGCTGTTGATCTGCGCAGGCATGCTCGAGATTGCTGCGCAAAGCGTCCGCTTCTTTCCCGCTGAATTTCGACGGCACAATCCAAGATTGGGTGAAGACGCGGCTACCGCGGAGAAGCCGATCGGTGGCAAATTTTGGGATGGTGTGACGCACATTTGCAAATCGCCTTATCTTTTCGGCCTATTCCTGTTCATTCTGCTCTATACGCTCACATCGACGTGGGCGTATTTTCAGCAATCGGAGCTAACAAAAGCCGGAATTGCTGATAAGGCCTCGCGGACGGCGTTTTTCGCGAAGCTCGACCTTTCAGTCAACACACTCACGCTGCTGTTGCAGGTTTTTGTCACGGGCAGGCTGATGAAATTTCTCGGCGTTACCGTGACGCTATTGTTCATGCCGGTGCTGAGTCTCTTTGGTTTCACCGCGATGGGGCTGATGCCCGTGCTAACTGTGCTCGCAGTATTTCAAGTCGCGCGCCGCGCGAGCACATTTGCTTTCATGCGGCCCGCGCGCGAAGTGCTGTTTACCGTCTTGCGTCGGGAAGACAAATACAAAGCAAAGAGTTTCATCGATACCTTTGGTTATCGCTGTGGCGATCAATTCGGCGCCTGGTCTTATGGCGGGATGCAAGCGCTCGGTCTCAGCTTGAGCACCATCAGTTACATTGCCGTACCGGTAGTCGCCTGTTGGTGCGCACTTGGTGTTTGGCTTGGGCGTAAACAACGCATGTTAGCGAATGCCCAGACGAAGCGGGATGAAGCCGCATCGGTTGGCGATATAGCCGAGCCAGAAGCTGCGTGAGTTGGTAATGGCCAAAACTGATTGCGCGCACCTGCATCCGCCAACGCGAATCGTAATTGGAACAAACGAAAGGAGACGAACACAATGGCAACACGAACTGGATCTGCAGTCTGGGAAGGCACGCTGAAGGAAGGCAAAGGAATTATGAAACTCGGTAGCGGCGCGTTTGAGGGGCCTTACTCATTTTCATCGCGCTTCGAAGAAGGAAAGGGCTCTAACCCGGAAGAGCTGATCGGCGCCGCCGAGGCCGGCTGCTTCTCGATGGCGCTCTCGTTCAACCTCGAAAAAGCAGGGCATCCCGCCAAACGTGTCAGCACCACCGCGACAGTGAAATTGGAGTCGGCGGATGGTGGATTCAAAATCACTTCCATTGATTTGAAAACCGAAGCCGACGTTCCAGGAATCGACGAGGCAAAATTCCGCGAGCAAGCGGAACTGGCGAAAAAGAATTGCCCGGTTTCAGTGGCCCTCGCCGGCACGCAGATCAATCTGGACGCAAAATTGGTCTAACTGCCGGCGTGTCGCGTGCAAAGACGAAATCCCGCGCCAGCCGACACGACTGCCACCACAGACGGATCGTGATTTCGCCAAACTCGCATTGCCAACTCATACGCCACTGCTCCTGCACGAAATGAATGCCGTGCTCGACGCCGATCTTGACGATCTGCGGCATGTCTGGCCCATCGGGCCTGGCAAATTCCTCAGCGCAGCGCGCGAAAAACTTTTCGAAACCAGACGGGATGGTCATGATCAACACACGCGAGGGTGCATCTCCAACATTTTTAAATGTGTGCGCAACTCCACGCGGCATGAACGCAGAACCGCCGGGACCGACCTCACGCCATTCACCGTCCAGAAAGAAAGCAACCCGGCCTTCGAGCACATGAAATATTTCATCTTCGTTCAAGTGATAATGCAGCGGCGGTCCGCCGCCCGGCGGCATCGTTCCTGTCCACATTGTGAGCGTTCCGGCGGTGCGGTGCGTTCGCCATCGAGATGAATCACAATTTCGTCGCTGAACGCGCGTAGCACGCGGCCTTCATCCTGCCGGACGACGGCTGCTGATTTTTTATCCGCGGTCATTACAAGGCGAGGGTTTCCTGTTTCGCAGCAGATTGCTTCATGTTCCCGAACTTCTTTACCAATTCATCAAGCTTAGCAACGTAATAATCGACGTTTTCGTCGCGGTTCTCGGGGTCGAATTCGTTGGCGGGTTTGGCGGCTTCGTAGGCGGGAACTTTTTTTGGCGTAGCTTTGATGTAGTAACTGATCTGATCGCCGGGTTTGTAATTGCGGCCGCTCGCCAAGGCAAGCTCGTATGCGGCGGCGCGGTTGCGCGCGGAGCCAGCGATCTTCGCCCGATATTTGTCGAGCGAATCTTGGAGCGTGTCGGTTTTCATTAGCATGTCGATCTTCCACTCGCGGTTCCGGATCTTTCGTTCGAACTCGTTCCGAAGATCAGCAATCGCCTCCGGTCTTGCTTCCATAATGAGCTTGATCATTTCCTCGAGGAAAACGCGCTGGAATTTTTCCAACCCCCGCGACTTAAGCGCCCCACCCTTGATGACGACCTCGCCATCTTTGGTGAGCAACGCGTAGTTCTTAGCTTTGTAACTGAACATAGCATCGAATTGCTCGTCGATTTCGACATCGATGCCCGCTGGCAGTTCTTCGGCGAGCCCTTGCTGCAAACGCTCGATCGTTGTAGCCGGGGGCGTTGACCCCGGCTGGTCTTTTGCGCGGCCACGTCCTCCTCGGTTGCCGGCGTCACCGCCGCCGGCTACAGCTGGCGGCACGAAATAAATCCCGTCGGTATCGACCTCGATGACCTGCGCGCCCTGCGCGTTGAGCCAGTCGATCATCTTTTTGAGCAAATCGCGCCCGATTTGCGTCACGCGCGCGGCAGCATCGAAATCGGCGAAATGTCCCTGCGCGAAGCCAAGATATCCGTAGAAACTGTTGAGCAGAATTTTAAACGTGTTTTGCAGTGCCTGGAGATGATGTTGCCTGGCCGGATCCTGTTCGGCCCGCATTTTTGCCTTCGCTTCTAATCGAAATGCGCGCAGATCAGTGAGCAAATGCCGAAAGATTTGCAATTGATCGGTCGCGGGAAAGCATTCGAACTGCAGCATGATGGACGGATAAAGCGAGGCGATGTCGCAATGCCACACGTTGCGCGCCACGCCCGTGAAAAAGATGTCGGTGTAACCGCCTTCGAACGCCTGTGGCATCGGCACTTCGGTAATGGAATGGCGTTGCCGGAAATATTCGCGCAGGAACACCGCATTGATGCGCGTGGCGTTCCCGCGGACGATCACGTCCTGATAATTGTAAGGAAAAATTTGCGCCTGAATGAAGTAACTCGGACTGAGCAGATCCGATAGCGCTCGTGTCTCCCGCACACCGCATAGAGCGCGGCGGCGGAATGTTTGCGAATTTTCCAGATACGCCCGCTGCAGTTCTTTGCCACTGAGCATGGAGATTTCTTCGTCCTCGCACAGATCGAAATGCCGGGCGACATCGATCCGTTCGAATCCCGCCAGGGAACGCATCCCGACATCATAGAATTGCGCGAGCAAGAACGTATCGACAAAGTGCCGGCCATCGATGGAGAACTTAGGGTAATCGATAGTCTTCTCAGCGATCTGGAGCCGCGAAGGACGGGAGCGAAGAAAACCCCCGCTGCGTCCCCAATCGAGTTTGGTCTTCAGTTTCTTCGCGCGTGCAACGATCAGCGGCAGGTGCACACGAAATAAATTGTGGCCTTCGATGACGTCCGGATCGCGCTCGCTGATCAAGCTCGTCAGGCGCTTGAGCGAGGCGCGCTCGGATTCCTCGATATTGTCTGGATCGACGACAAGCAGCTCTTCCCACCCGGTGTTATCCGAGAGCGCGATGCTCATGATGTGATCGTCCCGGCCGGGGTCATCCCGACTTGTCGCGACTACAAGGGCCTCGACTTGCATTCGCTTTAATTCCTCGAACGCCAGATCTTTGAACAATGTGCGACCCGTGGCGGTTAGATAATGCTGCACCGGATCGGTAAACGCGAAGAAATCGCGCCCGGCATTTTTCAATCCGTTGCGCAGCGCGATCAGTTCTTTCCAGCTATCGACCGTCACTAGCCAGCCGTATTTGAGATCACCCGCCAGCTTTTCTGCGTCAATGCCGAGATCGACAACGTCCGCGTCGCACCAAACAAATGGATGGAAGAGTTCAACATCGGTCATCGTGGATCCGTCTGTTTCCCGGCGATGCACGCGCACGGTGCCCGTTTCGCCCAGCTCGATCGCGACGATCCTCGGCGTGGGATCAACGCCAAAGAGCATCGTGTTCTTTTCAAATTCCATGGTTACAACATTCCGTCGCATCGAGCGAAGTTGAGACATCTCCTACTGAACCAAAATCGAGATTCCTCAACTCAGATCAGAATGACAAATTTTCAAACCGCCAGCCGGCGTTCCTGCGTGTAAGGAAAAATCTCCGGCAGCTCGCCCGCGCGCAGCTTCTGTTGGATTGCGCGCCAAAAATCAGGACGAAACAGTTCGCCATGTTGATCCAGCAAGACTTTGCGAGCAGCTTGCGGGAAGGCGAGAAAGTTCAGGAATTCCTCGGGGAAAATGTCGTTGTCATGCACAGTAAACCATGGCTCAGCGGCGAGTTCTTCGTCGTAGGTTTTCGGCTGCGGCAGATCGCGAAAATTGCACTCCGTCAAAAAACAGAGTTCATCGTAATCATAGAACACCACGCGACGGCGGCGCGTGAGCCCGAAATTTTTGGTGAGCAGATCGCCGGGGAAAATGTTCGAAGCGGCAAGATCCTTGATGGCTTGCGCGTAGTCGCATGTCGCCGAGATCGCGGAATCATCCTGCGCCTCGGCCAGAAAAATATTCAATGGCCGGACGCGTCGTTCAACGTATGCGTGGTTGATGATCACACCCTGATTGTCGACCCTGACAGTCTCGCGCGCTTCGCTGAGCAGTTGTCTCAGCAGCGTCGGATCGAATCGCTCGCGTCTGATTCGCAGATGCTCGAATTCGTGTGCTTCCACCAGCCGTCCGGCGCGATCGTGCTCGAAAACGATCCGGTAACGCCGCATCACATCGGCGCGATCGTTCTCCTTCGGCGGCTCGGAATGGTCGCGGATCACTTTGAAAACCGCATCGTAGCTCGGCAGCGTGAAGACGAGCATCACCATGCCGCGTGCGCCTTCGGTCGGAACGAACTGATCAGTCGAATTCTGAAGATGCCGAACAAAATCGCGGTAGAATTCAGTCTTGGCATGTCGATTGAATCCGGTCGCGTTGTAAAGATCCGCCAGCCGTTTATTCGGCATCAAGTCGCGCAAACGCCGAACTAGCTCGAATGACGACGGCGCTTCCACGCGAAAATATGCGCGCGTATAGGAAAACAGAATTGCCAGATCGGCTTCGCCGTGCAGGAGCGCATCGAGCATGATTCCGCGCTCGTCCGGATGCCGTAGACAAAATGCGATTGAAATTGTTGACTTATTCGATTGCACGGCGCCGACGATGTACGCGCCGCGTGCGCGATAGAAAACGGTGGCAACAGTCTCGATCCTGTATTCCTCTGATGGAGGCAACATCTTTTGGATCCGTTCGGCAGCGATTCCGGCGGCGCGTTCCAAGTCATTCCAGCGCCAACGCGCAAATCCAGCGTCGTCGTTGGTGAGCAGTTGGCAGATCAACTCGCGCAAATCGCGGCCGGAATAACTGCGACGAATATCTTGGATCCCGTTTTGCGGCGGAGTATCGAAATCGCTGTCCACAAATTCGATCGCCTGATCGATACCTTCGGTCGCAAACACCCGGCGCGTTAATGAATTAAAAAAACTCTCCGCGATTTCCCATCGCACAAGCCGGCAGACGAGCGATGAATACACCGCTTTGATGGCGCTCCAGATTTGCCGCTCATACAATCGATCTTGCATAAGATCGACAATGCGGGGGACGATTTCGTCGAGCGTCTGCGAGTAAACACGCAGCCGCTCCGCGGCGTCATCGAAACTGCCGCGCCAATCGCGTGCTAAAAAGCGCTCGCGCGCGCGTCGCGTGATCGCGTCGAAACCGTGCTCGTATCGGCGAAACGCAGTGCAAATTTCCTCGGCGCAAAGCGCGGCCAGCCGACTATCCGTTAATGGAGGGGAGACCGGCAAAAGCAGGGGATTCACCGGAACTGCTCTGCTTCGGTCGAGCCGGCGAGCGCGGTGGTTGAGCATTCGCCTCCGGCGATCACGCGCGCGACTTCGTCGAAATAACCGGCGCCGACCTCGTGCTGATGTTTCGTGGCGGTGTAGCCGCGCTTCTCCGCGACGAATTCCGCTTCCTGCAATTCCGCATACGCGGCCACTCCGCGGTCGCGATACGCGCGCGCGAGCATGAACATGCTGTAGTTGAGAGTGTGAAAGCCGGCGAGCGTGACGAACTGAAACTTGTAGCCCATGGCGCCGAGCTCGCGCTGAAATTTCGCGATCGCCGCGCTGTCGAGTTTCGCCTTCCAATTGAAGGAAGGCGAACAGTTGTAGGCGAGCAGTTTGCCTGGGAATTGTTCGTGGACGGCGTCGGCGAACTTTTTCGCCTCAAGTAAATCGGGCGTTGACGTTTCAAACCAAAGCAGATCGACAAATGGCGCGTAACACAGCGCGCGTGCAATCGCTTGATCGATGCCGCAGCGGACGCGGAACAATCCTTCGGGTGATCGTTCGCCGGTGAGGAACTCACAGTCCCGTGGATCGACATCGCTGGTGAGAAGTGCCGCGCTGCCCGCATCCGTGCGCGCGATCAGAATCGTCGGGACGTTCGACACATCGGCCGCAAGTCGCGCAGCGGTGAGGTTCGAAATCGCGGTGCGCGTCGGCACGAGAACTTTGCCGCCCATGTGACCGCATTTTTTTTCGCTCGCGAGCTGGTCTTCAAGATGAACCGCGGCTGCGCCGGCTTCGATGATTGCTTTTACTAATTCGAAAACGTTAAGAGTCCCGCCGAATCCGGCTTCGGCATCGGCAACAATCGGGACAAACCAGTCGATGCTTGCTTCGCTGGAGCTTTCCGAGGGCGAGTCGCTCTTATTCTCGGCATGCTCGATTTGGTCGGCGCGCTGGAGCGCTTGATTGATCCGCTTCACTAGGGCAGGGACGCTATTCGCCGGATACAAACTTTGATCGGGATACGTTTGACCGGTTACGTTTGCATCCGCCGCCACCTGCCAGCCGCTCACGTAAATCGCTTTCAAGCCGGCGCGGACTTGTTGCACCGCTTGCTGACCGGTGGCCGCTCCAAGCGCGGCTACGAACGGTTCGGTGTGAAGGAGATTCCACAAATTTTCCGCGCCGCGCCGCGCAAACGTGTGCTCGGGAACGACGCTGCCCTGCAACCGGGCCACGTCGGCCGGCGAATACATGCGCTGGACACCTTGCCAGCGACTCGGTGGCCGGAAACCCGCCATCCGCCCTTCATCAGTCGAGGCATTCATAACCGGGAAGAGTCAAAAATTCCGCGAACTCGTCGGCAGTCGTGATGCTGTCGAACAGATCGCGAGCGCTGTCGAACTTGTCGTGATCGAAGCGTTTTACCTTCGATAATTCCTCATCTAACACGGCGCGAAAAAATTCCTTCGTGACTTTCCGTCCGTCGTTCAGCACGCCGCGCCGATGGCGAATCCATTGCCACACTTGCGCGCGGGAAATCTCCGCCGTGGCCGCGTCCTCCATCAAATTGAACAGCGGTACTGCGCCGTGGCCGCGCAGCCACGCTTCAAGATATTGTACGCCCACGCTGACGTTTGTGCGAAGTCCCATTTCCGTTATCGGTTCTTTAGGACCAAATGCGAGCAAGTCCTTGGGAGTAATATCGACATCATCGCGTTTCCGATCGATCTGGTTCGGCTGAGGCATCACCGCATCGAATGCCTCCGTCGCCAGTTGCACCATGCCCGGATGCGCGACCCATGTGCCGTCGTGCCCGTCGCGAGCTTCGCGTTCTTTGTCGGCGCGCACCTTTGCAAACGCTTCGTCATTCGCTGCCGGATGGTTCTTTACCGGGATCTGCGCCGCCATCCCCCCCATCGCGAACGTGTTCCGCCGGTGGCACGTCTTGATACAGAGCAACGAATACGAATGCATGAAATGCGTCGTCATTGTAATCAGCGCGCGGTCGGCCAGGATGAAGTCCGGTCTGTTCCGGAACCGTTTGATGCAGGAAAAAATGTAATCCCAGCGACCGCAGTTAAGGCCGGCTGAGTGCTCGCGCAATTCGTAGAGGATCTCGTCCATTTCGAATGCAGCCGGAATCGTCTCGATAAGGACCGTGGCGCGAATCGTGCCGCGCGGAATGTCGCACTCGTCCTGCGCGAGATTGAATACGTCATTCCAGATACGCGCTTCGAGATGACTCTCGATCTTCGGCAAATAAAAATAGGGACCCGTGCCGCGCGCAATCAGTTCGTGCGCGTTGTGAAAAAAGAACAGGCCGAAATCGAATAGCCCGCCCGCAACCGGTTCACCGTCCACGAGCAAATGTTTTTCCGGCAAATGCCATCCTCGCGGCCGCACCAGCAACACAGCGAGTTTTTCTCCGAGTCGGTACTCTTTACCCTCGGGGTTGGCAAACGTGATCGTGCGCCGCACGGCGTCGCGCAAATTCAATTGGCCTTCGACCATGTTTCGCCACCTGGGCGAGTTCGCGTCTTCGAAATCGGCCATGTACACTTTTGCGCCAGAGTTGAGCGCGTTGATGATCATCTTGCGATCGGTCGGCCCGGTGATCTCGACGCGGCGATCGCGAAGGTCGGGCGGAATCGGCGCGCAAGTCCAGTTGCTTTCGCGGATGTGTTTCGTCTCTGCCAAGAAATCGAGCGAACCGCCGGCGTCGAGCGCGCGTTGCCGATCCTGTCGACGCGCCAGACATTTCGCCCGCTCATCCCGGACCGTTCGATGAAGCTTCGCTACAAAGGCGAGTGCATCTGGGGTGAGAACCTCCCCAAACGCGGGCGTGACGTGGCCGAGCACTTCGATGCCTCCTGGTAATGAAGCAGCGGATTTGATCTGCCTGCGCATGGTTGCTGTTGTTAGACGTAAATCGGCGCACAATCAAGCGTCTCGTGCACTCAGTGGCGCCATCCGCTATAAGCGTGCATGCACACGCGCCTTCTAATCTCGTTGCTACTCATCGGCGCGACATCGAAACTTGCGGCGCAGCAAACGCCACAATCGCTGGCTGACACGGAGCTGCCGTCTTTGCTCACGATTTACAAAGGACATTCACAGTCATCCGGAATTATCCGGATATGAAGAGCGAACCGCAGGACCCGATCGTCCTCGCAGCGGAAATCATCAACGCGTGGCAGACCATTGTAAGCCGGGAAAATAATCCGCTCGATCCGATTGTTATTACACTGGGATCAATCCACGGAGGAACCAAACACAACATTATTTCCCGATGAAGTGAAGATGCAGGTTACGGTGCGCACGTACAAGCCTAACGTCCGCGAGCGCGTGCTGGCAGACATCGATCAGATTGCAAAAGGCTGCGCGGCAGCCGCTGGAATACCGCCCGACCTGGCTCCGATTGTAAGCGTGTCCAAAGATCTAGTTGCGCCTGCGACTTACAACAATCCCGAACTCACGAAGCGGCTTGTCGCTGTTTGGAAAAAGTCGTTAGGCAACGAGAACGTCGAGATGGTCGATCCCACGATGGGTGGTGAGGATTTTTCCGAATATAGCCTGCCGGATCACTCCATTCCAGCGGTTGATTTCTGGATTGGCGCAGTGGACCCGGCAAAAATCGCCGAATACAAAAAAGAAGGCAAACAATTGCCCAGCCTGCACTCGAGCAAGTTCGCGACCGTTCTAGAGCCGACTATTCGCGTCGGCATGATCGGCATGACCAGCGCGGTGCTCGTGTTGATGAAGTAACACAGGCTTCCAGCCTGTCCTGTCAAGCGGGCATCCTGCCCGCAGGAGACGCAGGCTGGAAGCCTGCTCGACGTGTCAGGCTCGCCTACGGACGAGTCCGTCCGACTGGCGGACAAGATGCCTGAGTTACTTCACCTTGATGTTTTTTCGCAGAAACGTCGGCACATCGAGGTCTTCACCTTCGACGATGGTCGGCTCGCTTTTTTCAAAGCGGCCGCGCGTCACCGGTTCGAACTGCAAGATTTCCTGTTTCGCCTGAACAGATTTCTCAGCCGGTGCTTTTTCCTCGTTTCCCGCAAACGATTTCTCCGGTGCCCTGCTCATGACGTGCTTCGGTATGCCCTGCGGGGGTATTGCGGCCGGTGGCGCTTCGGCCATAGCCGGCTCTTCAAATGGAGTGTCTTCCTCGGGCGGCGCGGGTTCGATGACAATCTCTTCGGGTTGGATCTCAATCTTTGCTTGAATAGGCTCGTGCTGCTCCATAACTGCCGGTGCTGCTGACGCGCTGCTTGATATGCCAGGCTCCCGAGGCCTTGAAACTGACTCCTCTTCCGCGGCGAGCGAACTGATGATGGTCACGCTCAATCGGTCTCCCAGTCGTCCGTCCACGGCGGCGCCGAAGAGAATCTGCGTTTGATCGCTCACGTGACGGCACAGTTCCCGCATGAGGATTTCGACCTCAGAGAGCGTCATGCCAGGCCCGCCTGCCACCTGCACCAGCACGTTTGTCGCATCCGAGAGTATCCGGCCGCGATCCATTAGGGGATTTTTGAGCGCCTGCGTCAGAGCCTCATGCGCGCGATTGTCCGAATCGGATTCGCCATAGCCAAACAAGCAGCGGCCGTTGCGGGAGCGCAGCGCCGAAAGTAAATCGTCGAAACCGATGCGAATGAATCCCGGCCGCTGAATCAGGCTCACGATCGAGCGGACGCTCTGGCTGATCGTGATATCGGCCATGGCAAAGGCTTGATGAATTCCGGCGTGTGGCGGGGTCAGTTCGCCCATTCGATCGTTCTCGAAACAGATCACCGCGTGGACAACTTCGTTGAGCCGTGCCAGCGCCTCTCGCGCCTGCGCGTTGCGGCGTCTTCCCTCAAATGCGAATGGAAGAGTGACAAAAGCAATCACCAGCGCGCCGGCTTCGCGGGCCAGTTGCGCTACGTAGGGCGTCGCACCCGAGCCGGTGCCGCCACCGAGTCCGGCACAAACGAAAATCGCCCGCGCATCGGCGAGCGCCTGGCGAATTTCTTCAGCCGATTCCACGGCTGCCTCATAACCAAGTTCCGGATCGCCTCCTGCGCCCAAACCGCGGGTGACACTTCGCCCGAGCTGTACTTTATGGGGTGCTACGGCACTGGTGAGGGATTGCACGTCAGTATTGATTGCAACCACGTCCGCTCTCTCGAGGCCATCGAGCACGATGCGGTCGAGCGCATTCAACCCGGCGCCGCCGACGCTTACAATTTTTATCGGAATAAAGTCTGCCAAACGATCAGGGAGAGTGTAATTTTTATTAAGCTGAATCATGTTCTTACTTCTTTAGCGCGCTGTGTTACTGCTACTGCGATTACTAACCACCAAGCTCCAATCTCCAACATCCAGAGAATCGCGAAGCCCAAATTTCCAAATCATTGGCCCACCACGTCTTGATCTCCTGATATTATTCTGGACGTTGGAGCTTCTCGAAAAGCGCACCATTGTTTCGCCAAACCGCGCCGTGCGCTCTTCTAAATCGAATGGATGTTTAGGTGCTTGTTCTCTGTCTGGACTCTCTTCTTTTAAAACCCATGTTTTGTCAGCAGCGTCCGAATACTCAAAGCCCACGCGGCGTGATTTTGCGCTTTTCGGATGTTGATGCTTGGAATTTCTCTGGAGCTTGGATGTTGGGGCTTGGCGCTTCGCCTTCATCGCATTCCGCCTAAAAGCTTTCCAAAGATGCGGCCCAAGCCGCGTGGCGGCCGATCCGAGTGCATCACCTGCGCGAACTTGACCAAGCCGATCACTGTGGCGAACTGAGGGTTTTCCACCGCAGAGGTGATGCCCGACGTGCTCTGCGCGTGCGCCAGGTATGCAGGCAGTTCGAAAATCTCCGAGGCGAGATGATCGATGCCATTGAGAAGACTGCATCCGCCAGTGATGAAAATGCCAGCGCCGACATAGTTGAGATACGTTTCCTCGTCCAGCCTGCGTTTGAGCAGCTCGAGCGCTTCGCGCAGTCGCAGGTAAATGATCGTGTTCAGCGTCTCACGCTCGATCTCTTTACCGGCAAAACCGGAATCGTCCTTGAGCAAAATCATTTCGCCCGGGAGACAATTGCCGAGGATGCAGCTGCCCTCTTCGATCTTTAGTTTCTCCGCGCGCGCCATCGGGATGCGCAGACCCATGGAGATATCGTTGGTGATGTGGTCTCCGCCCACGGCGAGGCAACCGCTTTGTCTCACCGCGCCGTCTGCGTACAAGACATAATCGGTGGTGCCGCCGCCCATATCGATTACCAGCGCGCCGAGATCCTTTTGATGCTGCGTGAGCACCACCTGCGCAGAGGCCAGCCCGCTGAAAACAACATCTTCCACGTCCAGCGGCAGTTCCTTCACACATCGAATCGTGTTTTGAATGCGCGTGCGCACACCGTGAATGATGTGAAAATCGGCTTCCAGTTTTTGGCCGAACATGCCCGCCGGACTCAGCACGCCCTCTTGCCCATCGACGTGATAATGTTGAATGAGAGAATGAAGGAATGCGTTCTGCGCTGGAATGCTCACCTCGCGCGCATTGATTTTTACGTCTTCGACATCCTGCTCATCAATTTCATCGCGGTCCTCGGGAAGAATGACGCATCCGCGATTGTTAAAACTTTGCAGATGCGATCCGGCGACGGCAACGTAAACGCTCCGGATCATGACATCGCTTTTCTGTTCTGCATCGACCACCGCTTCGTGCACGCATTTCATGGCAGTTTCAAAATCGACGATCTCCCCTTTGCGGACGCCGCGCGATGGCGCCTGGCCGACCCCGAGGATTTTGAGCGTGCCATCGGTGCGGCCTTCGCCGACAACCACGCAGATTTTCGAGGTGCCAATCTCAAGACCAACCATCAAGTTGTTGTTCGCCATCGTTGCTAACCCGTTTTCTTTTGTTTGCTGGGAATTGCCTTGGGAAACGGCGTGGAACCGGCGCGTGATTTGCGGGCAGGCGGCGCGCCTTGATCAGGCGCATGCACTGGGATTGCCTTCATGATCCGCGGCTCCACAGCCGGCTCGATGGTATCGTTAATGATCGCCGCCGGGGGCTGGGCGAAAGTCACTGGAATGTTTCGTTGCACCAGCAGGTTTACTGTGCCGAGCTCCTGTTTTGTATCATCGCAATAACTAAGAAATTGTTCCAGGCGCCGCAATTGTGTTGGCAGATCGTTAAATCCAAACGTTACGCGCGCGTGATTTTTGTCCGTCACCAGCAGGCAATAACCGTTCGACACGTCGATCTCGCGAATCTGAAAGCGCGTTTGCAAAAGGCTGCGCGCGCATAGACGCAGCAATTCCAGCGCTGTTTTTGCTTCAAGCGATTCGACGACTTTTCCCGCCTCGAGCGATTCGCTCCGGCATCCCACAATCAGCGGCAGTCCCAGGTATTCGGGCAACAACTTCTTTTCTTGCATCAAAACACCCCGCGGGCCAACTAAAAACGCAGCGTCCGACGCAAATGGATCGGAAATTTCTTTTTCGCTGGTGATCCAGGCGACCGGCTTTCGTTCCACAATGCGAATATCGATTTCGCCCGGCAACTTGCGCACCACTTGAACTTCGTCGGTCTGAGGCAGCTGTTGGATGTGATCGTGCACACGCGCGAGGTTCACACTGAAAATGTTGTCGCCCTCGTGAAGATTGGCCGCTTTTAACACCTGGTCACGTTGCAGCGTGCCGTCGGTCTGCAATTCGATTGTCTTCAGTTGATAATCTGGATTCTCGAAGAAGAGGCGCCGCGCAGCCTCGCGCCCGCCCGTGTAAACGGCGGCCAACAACGCCGCGGGCAGAACCATTCTGGAGAGAACACCCATCACCCTTCGGATGCGATGCTGCGTCGCCCTGCGCGAGCGGACCTTCACGTCCAGCAGATGCTGCTGACGCCGGCGATGCACATTGGAGGCTCGCCGATTGCGCGCACGGGAAGTTCTTTGGCCAAAACTCATCGCCGGCTTCCTTCTGTTCTGGCGCGGGAAAGCGCGATGATCCGGGCGCAAAGATCAGGGTAGCCAATGCCGGCTGCCGCAGCAGCCTCGGGCAGCAGGCTTGCCTCGGTCATTCCAGGAATAGTGTTAATCTCCAGAATGAACGGCTGCCCGTCCTCGGACAAAATCGCGTCCACGCGCCCGTACACCTGAAGACCGGCTGCCTGAAATGCGCGCAGCGCCAGGTCCTGAATCTCCTTTGTTCTCGCGGCATCGATTTTTGCCGGACAGACATGCTCTGCTCCGCCGCCCGCCTGCGGATTGAGAAAGGGATACTTGTTGTGGAAATCGTAAAAGCCGCCCTTGGGAATTATTTCGAGAATGGCCAAGGCGTTGTCACCGAGGATACCTATCGTCAATTCCCGGCCAAGCACGAATTTTTCTATTAACAATTCGCGGCCGTACTTTGCGGCTTCGGCAATCGCAGATTCGATTTCGTTTTCACTCTTCACGATCACGACGCCGACCGTTGATCCTTCGCGTGGCGGCTTCACGACGATCGGTAACGGAAGCGTTGGTTGCTGCCCGGGATGAATCACTTCCCACGGCGGAGTCGATACGCCGTGTTCCTGAAATTTTTGTTTCGACCGAATTTTATCGAAAGCGGTCTCGCTTCCAATCACGCCTTCACCGGTGTAAGCGATGCCGCGGCGTTCCAAAATTCGCTGGAGTCGGCCGTCCTCGCCGAACGTGCCGTGAATGGTAATGAACGCGAGCTCGACATCGTTGGGTAATTGGAAGTCCTCATCTCGCACATCGACTTCCACCACCGCCGCGCCTAACGAGCCGAGCGCCTTCGACACTCCGCGCCCCGTTGCGAGCGAAACCTCGCGCTCGGAGCCGGGGCCTCCCATCAAGACCGCGATTTTCTTTGGCAAATTTGTCATGCCTCGATTCCGTGACGGCGAGTGTTTTTCATTCCGGTTCTCCCACGATTTCCACTTCGGTCTCCAATTCGATTCCGCGCTTTTTCCGCGCCGTTGCCTTGATCATTTCGATCAGCTCGAGCATCTCTGCCGCGGTCGCGCCGCCATCGTTTACAATGAAATTGCCGTGGACTTCCGACACGCGCGCCTTTCCGACGCTTGAGTTTTTCAGTCCCAATTCATCCACCAGTTTTCCGGCCGGAATGCTTACCGGATTTTTGAAAATGCAGCCTGCGCTCTTGGCGATTGGCTGTGTAGTGCGGCGTTTCTCCTGTGATTCGCGCAACCGGCGATCGATTTCCGTGCGCTCGGCCGGCTGTGCGCGGAATGTCGCCGAGATCGCAAAATTTTTCTCAAGCAACGGAAATCGGCGATAAAAAACCTCAAGCTCATCTCGATTTTTGACATGCGGATTTCCTTCCGCATCGAGATAACGAATGCGCGTCACACTCTCGAACGTCTGCGCGCCCATCGCACCGGCGTTCATGCGCAACCCGCCGCCGACTGCGCCCGGGATTCCCTCCATCCATTCGAGACCGCCGAGATTTGCCGCGCGCGCCGCATAAGCGATTTCCCGCAACTTCACGCCTGCGCCCGCGGTAATCTCGCAGCCGTTGATTTCGATTTTGCCGAAATCGCCGCCCCACGGATGAACCACCACGCCGCGGATGCCGCCATCCCGAACAAAAAGATTCGACCCGCGACCCATTGCGAAAAGCGACAGGTTTTCACTCCGGCAAAAGCGAATGAGTTCCGCGAAGGCCTTCTCGGTGCGTGGCTCGACCCAAAATTGCGCCGGGCCGCCTACGCGGAGCGTGGTATGCTTCGAGAGCGGCTCGTAAAGCCGGACTTCACCCGCCTCGCCCACGATTACCCTTAATTTCTCTGCGATCACCAGATCAGCAGCGAGAATCTCCAATTGCTCGTGGATATTGCCGGCGCCCAAGCTCAAAACGAGATCCCCGGACTCCAGCATGTTCCCCACGTCGCGATGCACCCATTCCAGACGCGGCTGATAACTGACGCTGTGATGCCCGTGTCCCGCGACCTCGTCGACAATCGTCTGGCCGCTGATTCCAGGAATCGGCGTTTCGCTGGCAGGATACACATCCGCGATCACGACCCGGTCGGCGTCGTCGAACGCGCTGCCAAATTCGCGGCACATCGCTTTGGTTCGTGAAAAGCGGTGGGGCTGAAACATCGTCACCAGGCGCCGGCGCTGAATCGCTTTCGCCGTCTTGAGCGTGGCGCGGATTTCCGTCGGGTGATGGGCGTAATCATCGACAAGCAAAAACCGATCACTTGCATATTTGATCTCAAACCGGCGACGCGCGTGTTCAAATCTGCGAAGGCAAACCGCGACTTTTTCGAACGGAATTCCCAGCTCTGAAGCAAGCGCAATCACCCCAAGAGCGTTGTGCACATTGTGTTCTCCGGGAACGTTGAGACTCGTTTGTCCGAGTTTTCCGCCGCGCCGATACACGCAAAAAGACGAAGCAAAATCCCGCAACTCGATTTCGCCGCCGCGGTAATCGGCCTGTTCGGAAAATCCGTAGGAAACGGCGCGGTTGCGCTTCGCACATAATCGCGCGGTGTTGGAATCATCAACGTTATAGAGGACGGTTCCACGCGTTTGGTCGATCAGTTGTGCAAAGACTTTTTCGATCGCCGCAAGATCGGGATAAAAATCGAGATGCTCTTCCTCGATGTTCAGAATGAGGGAGTGCTCGGGATGAAAACAACGTAGCGTGCCGTCGCTTTCGTCGCCTTCGGCCACGAAATATTCGCCGCGCGCGTCCCAGTGCGCGTTGGTTCCGAGAATCGGAATTTCGGCGCCGACATAATGCGAGGGATGCAGTCCGCCTTCGCGCAAGACGTGGGCGGTCATTGCTGAGCTGGTTGTTTTGCCGTGCATTCCCGCGATGACAATGCCGCGCTTCTCGCGCATGATTGCCGCCAGCGCTTCCGCCCGGCGGACGAGCGGTTTTCCCAAATCACGCGCGCTCACGAGAATTGGATTATCGCTTTTGATTGCGGAGGAAAAAACAACCAGCTCCGCGGCGTCAGCATGCTGCGGGCGATGCTGCCCATGGAACCGCAGGCCGAGCCGCTGCAATCGCTCCGTCTCGGTCGTACTGACCTTGTCTGAGCCGCTCACTGCATGTCCGAGCTCGATTAACAGCGCGGCGAGACCACTCATGCCGCTTCCCGCCACACCAACGAGATGGATCCGATGCTGCTCACGAGTCAGGAACCGCGGCAGATCAAGCGACACAGTGCAGCTCCCAAATTCTTCGCGATCAACCTCCGCGGGCGCGGCGGTTTCTTCAGACGCGAGGTTCATGAGTCGTGTATTTTTCCATCGTGTTCACCACCCGGCCGGCTGCGTCTTTCGGCGCCAGGCGCGAACAATTCGTAGCCATTTGTTGCATCAGCTGCGGGTTTTCGATCAGCTCGCGAATTTTGCGCGCGAGCAATTCGCCGGAAATCTCTGATTCCTTGAGAAGAACTGCAGCCTCGGCGCCAGCATAGATTTCTGCGTTGCGCGTTTGATGATCGTCAGTGGCGTACGGAAATGGGATCAAAATGCCGGGCAATGAAAATGCGGCAAACTCCGCCAGACTGGCCGCGCCTGCTCGCGCGACAACCAGATCGGCAGCGCTATAAACTTCTTCCATTCGATGATAAAAAGCGGCGATGTAAGCGGGGACATTTTCACGGCGATAGTTATCGGCAACCAGGCGTTCGTCTCGCGGGCCGGAAAGATGAATCACCTGGAGCTGCACGCCTTGCAAAAATGGCAGCGATCTGATCAGCGCCTGATTAATTCCGCTCGCGCCCTGACTGCCGCCCATCACCAGCAACGTGGGAACGTCCTCTCGCAGTCCGAGTTTTTGACGCGCGACCGCCCGATTCAAATGCACTAGTTCTGTCCGCACCGGTGTGCCGGTAACTTCAGTATCCACTTTTGGAAAAAAGCGCGCGCATTCCTTGAATCCGAGCATAACCGCGTTCACCATGCGCGCCGTCAGCCGGTTCGCTTTGCCCGGCACAGCGTTTGATTCGTGAATGAACGTGGCAATGCCCCGTATCCGTCCGGCCAACACCGGCGCGGTGGAAGTGAATCCGCCCATGCCGAGGACAACGTGAGGCTTGAACTTGCGATAGAGCGATCGGCAAAGTGACAAGCTTTCCAAAAAGCGGCGCGTAAAACCAAAGAACGCCGGAGAAAACGGCGAAGGCAGCCCGACGGTCGGCAATCTTTCGATTTGGAAATTTGTGCGCCCGGAAAGCGCCAGCGCGTCAATCTCCTTTTCAGACACTAAGAGCATCACCTCGTGCCCGCGATCGCGCAGCACTTCCGCTACGGCGATCCCGGGGAAAAGATGTCCGCCGGTCCCTCCGCATGCGATCACGGCATTCATGTTCGACTTCTGCTCCACTAAATTCGACGTGTTACTCTGGCGTGCATGGTAGCGTGTTTTACCTGCGGCGGCTCAATAATGCCCTGCCGATAAATGTTGAGCAGCAAACCGATCCCGAACATGCACGCTACCAAGTTCGACCCTCCATAGCTGATAAAAGGCAGTGGCAGCCCTTTGTTAGGCAAAAGCGAGGTGGTCACGCCGATGTTGACCGCAGCCTGCAAGGCCAGGAGCGAAACAACGCCGCAACCCAGCAGCAGCCCAAAACGGTCCCTGGCGTGCAGCGCAATCATGATCCCGCAAACAATTATCACCACGAATAAAAAAACCACCAGCAGACTAAATCGCAGACCAAGCTCTTCACCGATGATGGGAAAAATAAAATCGGTGTGCGCATACGGCAGATAAAGCATCTTCTGCCGGCCATTGCCCAGGCCAAGCCCGTCCATTCCGCCGCTGCCCCAGGCAATCAAAGCCTGCATCTGCTGCAAGCCGGCATCCTCCTTGTAATTTTGCGGGTGAAGAAAAGCAGAAAGCCGCCCCATGCGCTCGGAGATTTGAGTGGCGATGATCAGAAGAGCGCTCAGCCCCGCCAACGCTACGCCCCCGAGCCATATCAAATTCGTGCCGGCGACGAACATCACCACAAACGCCGTTGCTCCGATCAAAGCCGTGGTTCCCAGATCGACTTCGCCCAGCACAAGCGCAGCCGGCAGACTGATGATCGATAGCGGAAGAATGAACCCAGAAAAAATGTTGCCATTCGGTTTTTCGCGCCGCGCAAACCAGGCCGCGAGAAAAAAGATTGCGGCCAGCTTTCCCAGTTCCGATGGCTGAAAGGTAAGCGGGCCCAGACCGATCCACCGGCGCGATCCGTTGATGCGCAGGCCGATGTGCGGAACGTAGCAAAGCACCAAAGCACCCAGCGCCAGCGCGAACCAAAGCCACCACGTCCGCTGCCAAAAATGGTAATCCATCAGCGCGGCGAAAATGCAGAGCACAAGTCCAATCCCTACCCACGTTGCTTGGCGTTTGATGAAAAAATAAACGTCGCCATGACTGTCGCGCGCGTACGCGCTGGTGCTGAAAAGCATTACGATGCCGATCACAAGCAGTCCCAGCACTGCGAGAAAAAGGATGTAGGCGCTCTTACGATGCATGGTCGGATGGAAGATATGTTGGTAGCGTCATTCCGAGCGGAGTCGAGGAATCCCGCGGCACAGCTCTCAGGTACCGCCGCGGGATGTCTCGACTTCGCTCGACATGACCGGATCCATCGACGCGATGGCTGCCGGCCGGTCCGCGCGCGAGCATTCGAGATTGGAATTTATCTTTTCTTTTTCTTGTCATTTGGTGTTGCGGCTTTCGCGGGAATTAAAAGCTTTTCCCCGATCTGCAATTTGCGCGGGTCTTCAATATGATTCAGCGCAATCAAATCGTCGTAAGAGACTTTCAGCTTCTTTGCGATCGTGACAGGATTATCGCCCTTTTTCACGACGTAGGTTTTGCCGGAAGAAGAGAGAAGCGTTTTCGCATGTTCATTCCTCGAAGGAGAATGTGCAGGTTTCACTTCACTGCGCGACGCATTCTCCTTTTGTGATGCTGCGCTCCGCGGCTTTGCAACGTCAGGATGACTTGCCGTTCCCGCTGTGTCAGCTGGCTTGTGTTGTTCCGTATCTGCCGCTGGTGTTGCCGGCGCAAAGGAACTCTCCCGCGTCTTGATCGCGTTGAACGCGATGATCCCCGACACGGCAACGACGTGTAAAAGCAAAACGATTAGCAGTGCCCGCGACAACTTCATGTTTGGTTCCGGGATCCTTTCAAACTCCATCCCCGCAGATGCAGCCGACGCGCGACGCGCAGTCGCTGCCAGGAGTTTCTTCGGTTTAAAGAGTCGCGGGATTTTCATCGGTTTGTTTTGGGCAGGGCCGCGCCCGCATCGCGGCGCGAAGACGCTGCGGGCAGGGCCTGCACGAGCGCGCGAAATTGGTCACCGCGGTCGGCATAGCTTTTGAACATGTCAAAGGACGACGTGCCGGGAGAGAACAGGACCACGTCGCCTGGCCTTGCATTGGCGTGCGAGCGTTCGACCGCATTCGCGAGTGAGTTTGCGATTTCGCATTGGACCGCGCCGTCCCACGAACGCCGGATGCTCTCGGCCATTTCGCCGATCAAAATCGCCGATCTGACCTTTTCCTTCACAATGGATCGCAGTGGATCGAAATTGAATCCTTTATCCTTGCCGCCGGCGATCAGGATGACTGGTTTGCTTTGCGCGCGCAGCGCTTTGTCCATTGCGTCGAGGTTCGTCGCTTTGGAGTCGTTGACGTATTCGACGCCATCTACCTCGCGCACAAATTCGCACCGGTGCGGACGCGGCTCATACGCGCACAACGGCGGCGTCATGTCCTGAAACGACAAACCGCGCGCCATGCCGGCGGCAAGCGTCGCCATTAAATTCTCGATGTTATGCAGTCCGCGGAGCTCACTATCCGCCAGCCGCAAGACGGGTTCGTTGTGATAAACGATTGCGCCTTCCGAGACGCGGAAATCGGCTCGATTCGTGTAAGCGCTAAAGGTGATCTTGCGCGGGCGAATCGCGGGAAATTTTTCGATGGCGTTTACTACTGCTATATCCGATTCGGTTTGATTTTCGAAAATGCGCAGCTTCGCCGCGCGATACTCAGCCACGGATCGGTAACGATCGAGATGGTCCGGAGCGAAATTGAGCCAGACGCTGATGGACGGGTGAAAAGTGCCGGTCGCTTCCAGTTGGAACGAGCTCACTTCCACCGTGAGCACATCGAATCGCTGCTTTTCGCGCGCGACCTCGGAAAGCGGTTTGCCGATGTTCCCGCAGGCGATCGTTCGCTGGCCGCAGGCATTCAACATCTGCGCCAGCATTTCGGTCGTTGTGGTTTTTCCGTTGGTGCCGGTGACGGCGATCACCGGGATTTCACAGGAGCGCCAGCCCAACTCGAGTTCACCGATCATTTCGATTCCGCGCGAGGAAAAATTGCGCGCCAATGGAGACACCGGATCAATGCCCGGACTCAATACAGCCAACTGATACGCAGATGAATCTTGATCGGCGGCAGGTCCGCAAACTACGCGGACACCGTGCGCCTGCAGATTGTCCAGGGTTGATTTGAGCAAATCCTTCTCCTCGGCGCTGTCGAGCACCGTGACCTGTGCGCCTTCGGAACTGAGCAGTAACGCCGCGGCACTCCCGCTCAGGCCCGCGCCAAGCACGGCGACGTTTTGATTCTTGTAGCGCCCGTTATTCATCTCAGTTTTAGTGTCGCCAGGCCAAGCAAGGCGAAGATGATCGAGAGAATCCAGAAGCGAACGATCACCGTGCTCTCGTTCCAGCCGCTTAATTCGAAATGATGATGAAGCGGCGACATGACGAAAATGCGTTTGCCCGTCAGTTTGAAGCTCAGCACCTGCAAAATCACTGAGACGGCCTCGATCACGAAAACGCCACCGACCACAACCAAAAGCAGCTCCTGCTTACAACAGATGGCGACTACGCCCATCATCCCGCCGATCGCCAGCGATCCGGTGTCTCCCATGAAAACTCTGGCCGGGTAACAGTTGAACCAAAGAAAACCCAGTCCCGCTCCAACCAGCGCGGCGCAAACCACCGTGAGCTCCCCGGCAAATGAATAAAATGGGACCTGCAAATATTCCGCGATACGGAAATTGCCGGCCGCGTAAGCCAACAATGCGTAATCAAACGCCACCGTGATTGTGCAACCAGCGGCAAGGCCGTCCAAGCCGTCAGTAAGATTAACGGCATTCGACGTACCGACGATCACGAGCGCAAAAAATACGAATGTAAACCAGCTCATGTTGGCGATGACGGGCGCTTTGACGAAAGGCACGTAGAGAGCGCGTGCCTGCACTTCCAGCAACGGACTGGTGAGAAAAAAGGCTGTGACAACCGCAGCAAGCGCGATCTGAAAAAGCAATTTGATCCGGCCGCTGATCCCGTCGGATTTCTTCTTGGTCACTTTAAGGTAATCATCGGCGAACCCCAGCGCACCCAGATAGAGCATGCTGAACAAGGCGAGCCAGACGAAACGGTTGTCCGGACGCGCCCAGAGAAGACTCGACACAAAAACGGCCCCGATAACCAAGGCGCCGCCCATGGTGGGCGTGCCCTGTTTGCCGCCATGAAGCTCGGCAAGACGGTGAACTTCTGCCGCACCACGGATCGGTTGCCCGAGTTTCAGCGCGATCAGTTTTCGAATGATAAAGTTCCCAAAAATGAGCGTGCCAAGGAACGCGGTGATCGCTGCGGCAATGGCTCGGAAGGTGACATAAAGGAAAACGTTGAACCCGATGAAGTGCCTACTGAGGTGATGAAGGTAGTACATCATGGGGAAATGACGAATGACCCGCCAACGCCGGGATTCGGCGTGGCAGGCGAATGCCGAATGCCGAACTGCTCGATCACATCCTCCGTCCGGGCGAGGCGACTGCCCTTGATGAGTACGAGGTCGCCTGGCGCCGCGATTTCGCCTAACAACTCCGCAGCTTCGCCGGTCGATTGGACAGCGGAAACTTTTTCCATGCCGGCGGCGCGGGCGCCCTGCGCAATCACTTTTGCTGTGTCGCCGATCGTGATCAGATGATCCACGCCGAGCGTCGCGGCGGTTTCGCCTACTTCGCGGTGGCCGCGCTCCGATTCATCGCCCAATTCGCGCATTTCCCCGAGCACAGCGATCCGTTTTCCATCGGCGTCGAGCTCGACCAAGGTTCGCAATGCTGCTTTCATCGAATCTGGATTCGCGTTGTAGCTGTCATCCAGAAATTGCACGCCGGCGATTTCCTTAATCTGCAAACGCGCTTTAGTCAGCGGCGCAGTCGCGAGACCGGCGGCGCATTCTTCGATCGATAACCCAAATGCCCGGCCAGCAGCGACAGCGAGCAACGCGTTCTGCACCATGTGCAAACCGGGAACTGGAAGCTGCGCACGGCAACGATGCGCGCTTTCCAGAATCGTAAACTCGGATCCATCGGCGCTCTGGCGAATTTCGATCGCCCGCACGGTTCCGCCAATCGTTCCGGCAAACATCACTTTCGCGCGCGCGTGTGCGGCAATTTCTTCGCTGAACGGATCGTCGGCATTCAGAATCACTGTTCCTTCAGGGCCCACCGCTTCCGTCAGCGCGCCTTTTTCTTTCGCGATGGCTTCGCGCGAGCCCATGAATTCGATGTGCGCGATGCCGATATTGGTGATGATCGCCGCATCGGGCGCGGCGATCTGCGAGAGCGCAGCGATCTCGCCAGGATGGTTCATCCCGATTTCCCAAACGGCCACTTCATCCTTCGAAGTCGCTTCCAAAATCGTGCGCGGCAGGCCAACATGATTATTGAAATTGCCTTCGGTCTTAGTGACGCGAAATTTTCGCGAGAGAACCGATGCAACGAAATCTTTCGTGCTCGTCTTGCCGTTGCTTCCTGTAATGGCGAGCACCTTTAGCGTAAGCGATCGCCGGTAATTGGCGGCGAGCTGCTGATATGCTTGTAAAGTGTCTTTCGCCCGGATAAGCGCGAAATTCTTCGGCACATTCCCTTTCCAGTTTGACTCGACGATTGCCCCAGCCGCGCCGGATTTCGCGGCCGACTCAACGAAATTGTGGCCGTCAAAATTTTCACCGCGCAACGCGACAAATAATTCCCCGCGCTTAATCGTACGCGAATCTGTGCTTACCTTCTCAATCACCACAGTCCCCTCGCCCGATGAGAGGGAAGCTCCAGCAAACTGCGCGACTTGAGAAAGCATAAGCGGATTCATGGCTAAAACTCGATGGGATGGTCTTCGATCGCGCGGCGCGCGACCTGGATGTCATCGAACGGGATCGTGTAATCTGCGAACTCCTGATAATTTTCGTGCCCCTTGCCTGCGATCAACACAATGTCGCGAGGCCGGGCGAGCGCAACCGCGCGGTTGATTGCCTTCGTGCGATCGACAATTTTTTCGTAATGATTCGAGCGAAATCCTTTTTCGATCTCCGCGACAATCGCGTTCGGGTCTTCCTTGCGCGGATTATCCGAAGTGATGATGGAATAATCGGCGAGCCGATCGGCCATCTCCGCCATCAATGGACGTTTTTGCCGGTCGCGGTCGCCGCCGCAGCCAAAAACGGCAATTAACCGATGGGGCTCCAGTTCCCGCAGAGTTTTCAGAACATTCCCGAGCGCGTCCGGCGTGTGCGCGTAATCGACGAACACTTGAAATTGCCGCTTGGCCGGGACTAATTCGAGGCGCCCGGGCACCTGCGGTGACTTGGCGAGACTATACACCGCGGTTCGCAAGTTAATTCCCAAAGCATTGGCCGCAGCCAGCGCGGCGACGGAGTTTGCCACGTTGAATCGCCCAATTAACGGAAGCCGAATGAGGTAACTTTTGCCGCGAGCATCCAGTTGATAGGACGTCCCTGTGAATTCAGCGCGATAATTTGAAGCGCGGAAATCCGCGCGCATTCCCATTCCGTAAGTCACGACCGCCAGGCGTTTGTCGATTTTGTCGAGCAGTTGCTGCCCATATCGGTCGTCGATATTCACGATTGCCACCGGTTTCCCCTTTGGTTCCTGGGTCGCGAGCCCTGTGAAGAGTTTCACCTTCGCGTCGAAATAGTTCTCCATTGTGCCATGAAAATCGAGATGGTCCTGAGTAAGATTGGTAAAGACGGCGACGTCCCATTCGAGGCCGCGTGTGCGGTCCTGAGCCAGCGCGTGCGACGAGACTTCCATCGCCGCCGCCTTGCAACCTGCATTAGCGATCTGCGCCAGCAACTCCTGTAAATCGAGCGATTCGGGCGTGGTGCGGATGGCAGGTAAAATCCGCTCGCCGATCTCGTAGCGCACCGTCCCAACCAAGCCGCAACGCAAGCCGGCGCTTTCGCACATGTGCTTGATGAGAAAGGTCGTCGTGGTTTTGCCGTTTGTGCCGGTGACGCCTGCCAGTTTTAATTTGCGCGCCGGGTGCCCATAAAACGTCGCAGAAAGATCCGCAAGCGCGGTCCGTGTGTTCTCAACAACCAGACAAGTGACGCGCGAATTTTTCTCCTCGCGTTCGGCAACGATCACCGACGCCCCTTTTTCGATGGCGTGCCCGATGAACTGATGGCCATCCGTCTTCTCGCCCCGCAACGCCACGAACATGCTGTTCCTTTGCACACGGCGCGAGTCATACGCGATCTTTTCTACCGGGCGATCAACTGGCCCGATGACCTGGCGAACTGGAGTAGCGGTGAGAAGAGTCTTGAGCTGCATGAGGCGTTAACATCTCCGCCCCGAGACGGATTCGCTGCGGCGGACAGGAGCGAGGTCTTCAATGGCGTGCGGCATTGGTTAAGGCGATTCGTTCGGCCGGCGCATTCTTGCGGACTCGCTTTGCCGGCGCCGGTTTTTCGACTCGCTGTACGGGAATCGCTTTGCGAATCTCCTCATGCGGCTCAAGATCAAGGTAGCGGGCAGCTTTCTCTGCCACGCGGGAAAAAATCGGTCCGGCGACCAGCCCGCCGTAATTCAAGTGCGGGTCCTTCGTGTGCGCATCGTCCAGCGTCACCAATCCGACAAACTCAGGATGCTCGGCGGGCAGATAGCCAACGAAAGAAACGACGTACTTTCCATGCTCATATCCGCCTCGCGGATCAACTTTCTGCGCGGTTCCGGTTTTTCCGGCAATGGTAAAGCCGGGCACTGCTGCCGCGGCGGCAGTCCCCTGATCGCTCACCACGCCGCGCAGCGCGTCCGCGATTTCTCTGGCGGTTTCGCGAGAAATGACCTGGCGCAAAACCACCGGCGAAAGTGAGCTGATGACTTTGCCGTCCGATGTGGTGATCGATTTCACGACACGCGGCATGATCAACTTCCCGTCGTTAGCAATCGTTGCCATGGCCGCAGTCATCTGCAGTGGCGTGACCCCAACCTCATGTCCCATCGGGATACGTGTGATTGAGATTTTGCTCCACGATCGCGGAGGCCGAATCAGTCCATTGATTTCGCCTGGCAGCTCGATTCCCGTGCGCTCGCCAAATCCAAAACGCCGAATGTATTCGTAAAACTTTTCTTCGCCCACACTGAGCGCAAGTTTGGCTGCTCCGATATTGCTCGACTTGATCAGAATGTCGCGCACGCTCAGATACGAAAAAGCGCGGTGATCGTGCAGAGGGGCGCCGCCGAAATTCCAGAGGCCGTTCTCACAAAAGAGCTCCGACTCTGGTTGCACTTTGCGCTCGTTCAGAGCGGCAGCGGCGGCTACAATCTTGAAAGTCGAGCCTGGTTCCATCATGTCGATGATGGCCCGGTTTTTCATTTGTTCGGGCTTTGCGTCGGAGCGGAGATTTAAATCAAACTCTGGCCGGTTGGCCATCGCCAGGATTTCGCCCGTCTGCGGACGCATGAGAATAATGGTGGCTTTTTGCGGAGAATACTCCTTCACCGCCGCGTCGATTTCGTCCTCGACTATGCTCTGCAAACCGAGATCGACGGTCAGATGCACCTGGTAACCGTCACGCGGTGCGCGCTCCTGCCCGCGATAAGGCACGATCTCCTGGCCGGCCCGATTATGCTCGATGAAACGGTAACCGTCCTGCCCATGCAGATATTCCTCCATCGAGGCTTCCACGCCTTGGATACCGTGGTGATCGAAATCGGTAAACCCGATCACGTGGCAAAGCATCGAGCCATTTGGGTAGAGGCGCGTGGCGTCGTGCTCGAAATAGATTCCCCGCAAATTGGCGGCGCGAAGTTTTTCGCGCAGCGCGTTTGCCCCGGCGGCGGGCACTTCCCGCTTGACTACGATGTAGCGGCGATCGCTGTTTAATTTTTCCGCGAGTTGCTCCGGCGGGATGTCCAACTCTTTGCTCACGAGCTCAACGGTCGCTTGCCGATTGTTAATGTGCATGGCATCGGCCACCACCGTTTCCACAGGAACATTGTGCGCCAGAACCTCGTTGTTCGTATCCAGAATCGTGCCGCGCTCGGCATGAATAATTTGTTTGTAAACGTGTTTTTCCGCGGCCAGCCCGGCGTATTCGTCGTGCTTGATCGCTTGGAGGTAAATCAAACGAAATGAAAAGATGCTGAAGAGCCCGATGAAAGCGGCACAGACCAGCGCACAACGGCTTGGGCTATTTAGATTCATGTTGCGCCAGAGGATTGGCTACGGGTTGGATGACGTCTTCGTCTGCTGATCGCGCGGGAATCGTCAGGCGCACGATGCGTGCTTCTGAAATCGGGACCATTTTCAGGTAGCCCTCCTTTAATCGGCGTTGCAACGCCGAGCGCGACGTCAAGGCAGCGATTTGCGCGCTGGCGATGTCATTTTGCGTCCGCAGCGCGGCCAGCTCGTTCTCGACCGCCTTTCTGCGCTCGCCCATGTAATAGAGTTGCAGCGTCAGATAAACGTAGCTCAATCCGGCCAGCGCCAGAAACGCCGTCATCACAATCCAGCGCGCCAGCGAGGCCGCGTTTACCGCATTACATTTTCTTTGACGCGAACGGTGCATTTAAATCTTCTCGGCTACGCGCAACTTTGCGCTCCGGGAGCGCGGGTTGGCGCGTTGTTCCTCCTCGCTCGGCTCTGCCGGTTTCGGCGTCACCAGTGTAAGGTCGTAATCGGGGTTGCGCTGCGGCGCTGGCCACTCGGGTTTGTCCAGCCATTCCCGGCTGTGATCGCGGAAAAAATTCTTCACGATCCGGTCCTCCAATGAGTGAAAAGTGATCACCGCGATGCGCCCGCCGGGCGCCAGCCGCGCAGTTAAAACGCGGAGTCCTTCTTCAAGTGCGCCCAGCTCATCGTTCACTTCCATCCGCAGCGCTTGAAAAACCTGCGTGGCCGGATGCTGGCGGCCGTGGCGGCCGACCAGCTTTTCGATCGCGCGTGCCAGCGGCAGTGTTTCGCGAATCGGCGCCGTCTTGCGCATTTTTACGATCAGGCTCGCGATCCGGCGCGCCGCGGGCTCTTCACCCAATTCGCGAAACAGGCGGGTCAATTCCTCTTCGTCGTACTCGTTTACAATCTTGGCAGCAGTCAGCGTGGTTCGCGGATCCATGCGCATGTCGAGAGGACCGTTTCGCACAAAGCTGAACCCGCGCTCTGCCTTTTCGAGTTGCCGGGAAGAGACACCCAGGTCCAGAAGCGCGCCGCCAATGCGGCGAATGCCAAGCTCGTCGAGAACGGAAGCTGCATGCCGGAAATTCCCCTGCCGCACAATGAGGCGCCGCCCGAAATGCGCCAGTCGCTCACTCACGTGCTGCACTGCATCAGGATCCTGATCCAGGCCCAGAACATCCGCGCCGCTTTCCAGGAGCGCCTCGGTATGGCCGCCGCCTCCGCATGTTCCATCCACAATGAGCGAACCCGGTTTTGGCTGGAGCAGCTCCAGCACTTCTCTTTGCAGAACCGGACGGTGGTATGCAAAGTCCTCCACCGCATGCGCCTCCTCTTCGCCACTCGGCGGATCAACGCGCTCGCATCGCAGTGTGTTGGTGTCGTTTTGGGATAACATCCGCTTATAATCCGATTACGCTGGCCACGTGCTGGTAAGTGGCCGTTTCCTCTTCGTGCGCCCGCTTCCAACGTTGCAAATTCCAAATCTCAAAGCGGCCGCGGTTGCCCACGAGCGCAACTTCATCTTTCAATCCAACCTTTCGGCAAAGTTCTTCGGGCAAAACCAGGCGGCCTTGCCGGTCCGCGGAAGCGTGCTGGGCGCGGGAATGCAGGTGGCGCAGAAAAATCCGGCGATCACGCGCCGAAACGCTCTGGTTGTTCTCCGCGGTCGAACTCATTCTCGCAAACTCCTTTGGCGACATGACCAGCAGAAATTGATGCGTTGCCTCGGGCAAAAGAATGAAGTCCTCGGGGCGATCGCGTCGCCAGCGCGAGGGAATCGTGATTCGATTCTTGTCGTCGATGGAATGCCGGAAGTCTCCGGCATAGAAGCGTTCGGGTTGGGGATCAGCGTCCATTCGTCGCGTGGAGCGGTAGTCCATTTTGCTCCACTTGACCCCACCTTTAACCACCTCCAAGGCAGCTGGTCAATAAAAATTTTTGCTTCATTTGCGCCCGACCACCTCAACCGTAAGCTCCTCAAATCATGAAATTTTCCCGGCTCAGTCTCGCGATCCCGTGTGCTCTTCTCATTTGCGACGCCGCAATCGGATTCGGCCAGTCTCCGGAGCAAGCTCCGAGTGACGCTGTGCGAGTCACCGTCTCGATGCACCCCGATGGTTCACGTACGGTTTACAATTTCGATAACGCACAGCACAAGGCAGTGGCGACCACCACCGATCCAGACGGAAAACTTCGCCAGACGATTCGTTATGAACTCGATGACGCCGGGCGTTTTTTCAGCGCAGAAATTTCCGGATCCGACGGCCGCATCCGGCTTAGGACTCGCTACAAGTATGATGACGCAGGCCGCATCCTGGAAGAAACCCAAAGCGGAGCAGACGGCGCGCTCCAGCACAAGATCGTTTACAGCTACGATTCATCCGGAAAACAGACCGGTTATTCCGTCTTCGACGCATCCGGCAAATTAGTCGGCCGCACGAGTGCCGCTGCCACCCGCCCATCCCCTTCGCCAAAACCCCGCGAGAAACGACCGCGATAGGTGCAAGCGACGCGCTCGATCCTGGCTTGCCACAGCCGAGAAAGAGCGTTAGAAAAACCGGCGTGATTGATTACATCCAAAAGGGCGGATTGTTGATGTGGCCGATTCTGGGCTGCAGCATCATCGCGATAGCTGTTTTTGCCGAGCGCCTCTTTTATTTTCATCGCGCAACGATTCATGTGGGCGAATTTTTGAAGGGTCTGTCGAATCTGATTCGCCGGCGCAATTTCGCCGAAGCGCTGCATGAATCCGCCGGCACGCCGGGCCCGGTCGCGCGGGTGATTCATGCGGCGATTATCCGGCACGACGCGCCGCGCGCGGAATTGCGCGACATTGTGCAGGAAGCCGCGCAGCTCGAAGTGCCGAAACTGGAGCGCTTTCTTCCCGTGCTGGCGACCATCGCTTTTCTGACGCCGTTGCTTGGATTACTTGGGACTGTTGCGGGAATGATCGACGCCTTCGGGACCATCGCTTCAAGCGGCGGTTATGCGACCGTGACAGAGCTTTCCAGCGGTGTTTATAAGAGTTTGCTGACCACTGCGGCAGGCCTCGTGGTGGCCACGGTCACTTTTGTCGCTTACAGTTATCTCTCTTCGCGCGTGAACACGATGCTGCACGACATGGAACGCGCCGGGATTGAGGTGGTCCACATGCTAACTGAAAGCCGCCCCATCAGTGGCATCATCAGCTTTCAACAACCGGACGAAACGGCACGCGAGATCGAAGCACGCCAGGATCTATAACAATGACGAAGCACGAATGTCGAATGACGAAGGAAATCCTAATGACGAAACCCGAACAGAGATGAAGGCTTTCATCCCTTTTTCGTCATTCGAGCTTCGTCATTTGTCATTCGGATTTCGGCATTGATAGTCGTTCGTGGTTAGCAACTCATTAGCGCCCACGTGAAACTCACCCGAACAACAACGTACAATTTTGCGTGGGTAGTCCTCATTGCGCTGGTGGACGTGGCTTTCCTGCTCGTTTTCTTCCTGTTGCTGAGCTCGAATTTCATCCTGCAACACGGCATCTCCATTGCGATGCCGTTCTCACGGTTTACGCTCGGCCCGCAGACCAATCAGCAAATCATCAGCATCACCGGCGGCGCAGTTCCGGCGATTTATTTCCAGGACCAGCGAGTCGCCATCGAGCAACTGGGCCCATTACTGGATGAAGCCAAGCGCAAGGAGCAATCGATCATTATCAAGGCCGATCGCTCCACTTCCTACGAAACCGTCGCCGCAGTAACCAATGCCGCGCTTGAACACGGGATCACTTCGGTTGCGCTGGCTGCGACTCCGCCACGATGAACAGCCTCGGCATCGAAAGCGCAGCCGAACCGCTTCTCTTTACCTGGGACCCACCTCGGCGGCAAAAACTGGCGATCGCACTCTTTTTGGTGCTTTCATTCATGGCGCACGCTCTCGGTTTCTACATTTTTCAAATTGTTTATCCGCCAACGGTTGCGCTTCTGCCGCCGCCAGCCCGCGTCGAATTCGTCACGTCCGATTCTGAAGAAGGCCGGACGCTGCTTCGCTGGATTGATGCGGAAGATCCCGCGCTTGCTTTCACAACTCATCGTCCGCCAGAAACAATGCTGCGCGCACTGCCAAAGACTGAGCATGTGCCATCCTACGCCGCAGTCGAGCCGGCTTTGAAGGACATTCCGCCGCTGGAGCGCGATCTGCGAATCCCAAGCTACCAGCCGCCAGGCGCGGTTCGGCTTGCCCGTCAGAAAACCACCGCCCCCGTCAGCGTTGCCAAAACGTCGATTTCATTTTCAAAGGAACTCAGTGCTCTCGGCGCGCCGGCTTTGCCGGAGCCGAGTTTCGTCGCGTCCAACGAAGAAATGCCTCAAACGATTCGCTTTCGGGTCGCCGTAAACGCGCTGGGCGAAGTTCGCTATTGTTTGCCGATAAACTCGTCGGGTGATCCGGCGTTGGACGAACAAGCCCGCCTGTACGTTGTGCGTTGCCGTTTTCCGCGAACCGCTGCAAGCGCCGGCAACGCCGACTCATTCCTCGTTTGGGGAACCGCGGCGCTCCAATGGGGCAACGATATCGCGCGCCCGCAGAAAGCGTCGGCAGCCAGCGTTACGCCGTGATCCGCGTCAGTCTTGCCGCTCTTGTCACCATTTATCTGCTGCTTTTTCTTGCGGGGGTGTTTCTATTCTGGATAGTTGGAGAATGGAACCGCCGGCGGCGAGAGCGACGGGCCCTGCAGCACCGGTTGCGTTGTGTGATTTGCGCGTTTGAATTTGAAGATCGAACGGACGCGCTGCTTCCCCGGTGCCCGCACTGCGGAAGTTTAAACGAACGATTCAGGATGGAGAACATTTAGACATGGGAATGTGGATAGGCCGAAACCGCAAAGCGCGGGTGACCTACGGCTTCGACGAGATCGCCCTCGTACCCGGGCGCGTGACGATTAACCCGAATGAAGTCGATATCACGTTCCGATTGCCGCGCAAAAACGCTGAGCCGCTGGAACTGAAAATTCCCATCCTCGCCAGCGCGATGGATGGAGTGGTCGATGTGGGTTTCGCCGTCGCGATGAACAAACTGGGCGGCTTGGCCGTTCTGAACCTTGAAGGAGTGCAGACCCGTTACAAGAACCCGCAGGAAGTTCTGCAAAAAATCGTCGAAGCCAACAAATCCGAGGTTACAGCGCTGCTGCAACGAATTTACCAAGAACCCGTCCAGGAGGACCTCATCGCGGCGCGCGTACGCCAGATCAAAGATGCCGGCGTGGTCGCGGCAGTCAGTTCGATTCCTCAGCGCGCCGCCGAGTTTGGCAGGATTGCACAAGAATCTGGCGCGGATGTCTTCGTGGTGCAGAGCACCGTGTCCACGGTCCGGCATATTTCGTCTGAATATAAGTCGCTTGATCTGGAAAAATTTTGCTGCGAAATGCGCATTCCGGTGATCGTCGGGAACACAGTCGGCTACGATGTGACTCTGGAGATCATGGAGTGCGGACCAGCTGCGGTTTTGGTCGGTGTCGGGCCGGGCGCGGCGTGCACTTCACGGGGTGTGTTGGGACTCGGAGTGCCGCAGGTGACAGCCACGGTAGATTGCGCGGCGGCGCGCGACGCTTACTTCAAGAAAACGTCGCGCTACGTGCCGATCATCACCGATGGCGGGATGAGCCGCGGCGGCGACGTCTGCAAGGCGCTGGCTTGCGGCGCAGACGCCGTGATGGTAGGCAGCGCGTTTGCCAAGGCGCTTGAAGCTCCCGGCCGCGGCTACCATTGGGGCATGGCCACTCCGCACGCAAATCTTCCGCGAGGGACCCGCATCAAAGTGGGTGCCACCGGTTCGTTGAAACAAATTCTCTTCGGTCCGGCCGAAGTTGACGATGGCAGCCAAAATCTGGTGGGCGCAATCACTACTTGCATGGGCAACGTGGGCGCGCGCAACATTGCCGAGTTTCAGCAAACGGAGATCATCATCGCGCCTTCCATCAGAACCGAGGGCAAACTCTTCCAGACCGTGCAAAGCGTCGGAATGGGAACCAGTTGACGGTTCAACGCTTCAACGCTTTAACGCTATAACGCCATGGCCGATCGCCGCGTAGTCATCACTGGTATGGGTGTTGTCACGCCGATTGGCAACGACCTCGAGACGTTTTGGTCGAATCTAAAGAACGGCGTCAGCGGGATTCACACAATCGATGCATTCGATACAACTGGATACGATTGCCGGATCGGGGGACAAGTCCACGGCTTTGATCCCAAGCCGTTCTTCAAAAATCCAAAGGACATCCGCCGGACCGACCGATTTACGCAGCTTGCAATGGCGGCAGCGAAAATAGCGGTCGCGGACAGCGGGATTGATGTAGCGAATCTCAAGCGGCGTGATCGTTTCGGTGTGATCATTAGCACCGGAATCGGCGGATTAAAAACCCTGCAGGACCAGTTGCAGATTTTGTTGACGAAAGGACCCGGGCGAAACTCGCCGTTCACTATTCCAATGTTGATCAGCAACATGGCTGGCGGCGTTATCTCCATGGAGTTCGACCTCCGCGGCCCTAATCTGTGCATCGTGACTGCGTGCGCGACGTCTAACAATGCCATCGGTGAATCCTGGCGGATCATCAAGTTTGGCGACGCCGACGTCTTCCTAGCAGGCGGCTCCGAGGCGTCCATAGTGGAAATCGGCGTCGCGGGATTTTCAGCCATGAAAGCGCTGAGCACTCGCAACGACGAACCCGAGCGCGCGTCCCGCCCATTCGATCGCGACCGCGACGGTTTTGTGATGAGCGAAGGCGCAGGAATTGTCGTGGTCGAGGAATTGGAACATGCCAGGGCGCGCGGCGCGAAGATTTATTGCGAGATCACGGGGTACGGCGTTTCCGCCGATGCGTATCACATGACCGCGCCCCCGCCAGACGGCGAAGGTGCCGCGCGTGCCATGCAACTCGCCCTCGAGCATGCGCGCATATCACCGGAGCAGGTCGATTACATTAACGCGCACGCGACTTCGACCGATATCGGAGACATCTGCGAGACGCGCGCAATCAAACAAGTGTTCGGCGAGCACGCATACAAGCTTGCGATCAGTTCCACCAAATCGATGACCGGCCACTTGTTAGGCGGCGCCGGTGGAGTCGAAATGGCCGCCTGCGCGCTGGCGATTCGCGATTCTGTAATTCCGCCCACAATCAATCTGGAAAATCCCGGCGAAGAATGTGACCTTGATTACACGCCCAATGTCGCACGCGAAAAGAGAGTGCGTGTCGCGCTCAACAATTCTTTCGGCTTTGGCGGCCACAACGCCACTCTCGTTGCCACTGCATTCGAAGGCTAGCGATCGCAGCGGCGACCCACGTTCGGCGTCCTCGCCAATGGCTTTGACTAATCACCAGTCACAAGTCACTTTTCACATCTTAGAAAACGCGGGCATAGCTTAATGGTAAAGTTCCAGCCTTCCAAGCTGGCCATGCGGGTTCGATTCCCGTTGCCCGCTCATTCACCTATGAACACGGGGCAAAAGACGCCGAGCAGGCGGCAATTGTCAGAACGGAAAGTCGGTCATCGCCAGTGTTCGCTGTTCAGTTCGTAGGAGAGGTCGTAACGGAGGTCACTCATGGTGCGTGCCAAGGGCAAAATCTTGCGTCCGGCTCCGAACTCTAGCCGCGCCGGAATCTTCCTCGCCGCTGGGCTACTTACTGCCGCTGCGCTAGCGGCATGGGCCAATAGTTTTCGCGGGCCATTCATTTTCGATGATCTTCCCGCCATCGTACAAAACGCGACGATCCGCACGCTTGCGCTCCCTGTTGCGCTCGCGCCGCCCCACACCGGTCAGCCTGCGGGCGGTCGGCCGCTCGTCAATTTTTCCTTCGCGCTCAATTGGGCCGTCGGGGGCGCTGACGTCCGCGGCTACCATATGCTCAACCTCGCAATCCACGCGCTGGCAGCATTGGCGTTGTTCGGCGTCGTGCGCCGGACGCTGCGGTCCCGGCCGCTCGCTGCGAAATTCGCGGCCGACGCGACGCCGCTCGCGTTCGCGCTTGCCGCGCTTTGGATGTTACACCCCCTCCAGACCGAGTCCGTAACTTACATTGCACAACGCGCTGAGTCGCTTGCCGGGTTGTGCCTGTTATTAACACTATACGCGTCGATTCGAGGTGTGGAGTCGCCTGCGCCCACGCGCTGGCACGCGCTCGCCATTGTTACGTGCCTGCTCGGCATGGCAACAAAAGAAGTGATGTATGCCGCACCGTTGCTCGTGCTGCTGCACGACCGCACTTTTTTCGCCGGGACGTTTCGCGACGCGCTGCGCCAGCGGCCATGGTTCTACGCCGGACTCGCGGCGACATGGCTGTTACTTGGTTGGCTCGTGATGCAAGCGGGCAATCGAGGTGCGACGGCCGGTTTCGGCCTCGGCATCACGCCGTGGCACTATCTGCTCACCCAATGCGATGCGCTCATACACTACGTGCGACTCGCACTCTGGCCCTCGCCGCTGGTGCTCGATTACGGCATAGCGACAACCAGGTCCCTCGCTGAGGTCTGGCCGCAAGCCGCCCTGCTGCTCGCGCTATTCAGTGCCACGCTTATCGCGCTCGCCCGGTGCCCGCCGTGGGGTTTTATCGGCGCGTGGTTTTTTCTGCTGCTTGCGCCGACTTCGAGCGTATTGCCACTTGCCACACAAACCATCGCGGAACACCGCATGTATTTGCCGCTGGCAGCGATTATCGCCGCCATCGTCATTGGCGTGTGGCATGTCCTCGGCCGTCGCAGCGTGGTCGTATTTGTTGCAATCGCGATTGCCTTCGGAGCGCTGACCGCGCGGCGCAACATCGACTACGGCTCGGCCATTTCGATTTGGCAGGACAACATCGCAAAGCGGCCCGATAGCCCGCGCCCGTACGGCGAACTGGCCAGCGCGTTGTCTGACGCCGGGCGCGTCCCCGAAGCGCTCGCTGCCTACGAGACTGCGGTGCGTTTCCTGCCGAACTACCCCAAGGTGCGCCACAATTACGCCGTCGCGCTCGCCGCTGCGGGTCGGCTCGACGAAGCCGCTGCGCAATTCGAGCTCGCGCTTGCACAACTCCCCACACTCGCCGACGCGCATTATGGGCTCGGCGACGTACGCCATGAGCAAGGCCGCAATGCCGAGGCGCTCGCGTGCTACCAAGATGCGATCCGCCTCCGTCCCGATTTCGCCCTCGCCCATAACAACGCTGCCAACATCCTCACTATGTTCGGCCGCACCGACGAGGCGCTAGCGCATTACGCGGCCGCGGTGCGCGCGGACCCGAATCTTCCTGATGCGCAATACAACTGGGCCAACGCCCTCGCCCGCATCGGCCGTTTTGCCGACGCTCTGCCGCACTACGAAGCCGCGCTGCGGCTCGCGCCCGCGCTTGTTCCCGCACACGAAAATCTCGGCATCTCGCTGTTCAACCTCGGCCGCTACGCCGATGCGGTTCGCGAATTAGAGATCGCGCAACGCCTCGCGCCCGACAGCGAAAGCATCCGCGCCAACCTCGCCGCCGCTCGCGCGCGCGCTGCGCGTTAAACCGACGGTTCACGTTGCCAACGCCGCCTTCCCGTTGCCCTCTATTGATCCGGCGCGATTACTTCCCGATGTCGCCAGGCGTAGCCCAGACCGGAGTAAATCGTTAGCGTTACTGTAATCCACACGAGCACCGGACCAGCTTCGTGCCATGCTCGCAACCACCAGGTTGAGGTTGCGTCCGCGTAGTGGAGTTCCACAATCGATAGAAGCACGAGGAAGAAAACAATGGTGACGATTTGCCATGATGTTTTTTGTTTTCCAAGCGACTCTGCTGGAAGAACGTGCCCTTTTGCGCTGGCCATCAGCCGCAGACCCGTAATCAGAAAGTCTCGCGCAACCACTGTCGTCGCTGCCCAAGCAGGAACCGCTTTGAGAGGAACAAGGGAAATGAACGCCGCCGCCACCATTATCTTGTCCACAAGCGGGTCCATCAATTTGCCAAAATTCGTGATGATCCCGTAACGCCGCGCGATTTCACCGTCGATAAAATCAGTCAGCCCGGCGACCAGAAAAATCAGGAGCGCCGTGGTGCGCGCATAGTTCCAAGATGAATTGAGGGCAATAACGAAGAGCACCGTGAGCAGCAGCCGGCTCAGCGTGATTCGATTCGCCCAGTTCATTTCGCTGTAGCCGGGATCGTTGATCCCGGCTCCGATCCGGCGTCACCGACGCCGGCTACAACGTTTGCTTTGAAGTTTGGCCTTTTCCAAATCGGCACTTTCTTCTTCAATTCATCTACGATCCATTGACCAGCCCGAAACGCTTCGTTCCGATGGGGACTGCACACCCGCATAAATAGCGACGGTTCACCAACAGCGATGAATCCGATCCGATGATAAATGAAGACCTGCCTGAGCCCGAAATTCTCCGTAGCCTGCTCAACGATTTTTCTCAATTGATGTTCTGCCATTTCCCGGTGCGCTTCGTAATCGATTCCCTCGATCTCGCGCCCATCCTCCGAGCCGCGAACGATCCCAAAAAAATCAACCGCCGCGCCGATGGCAGGCTCGACTTCAATCGGCGGCGCCTCAAGCGGCGCTTCGGTTACTAAAACTTTGCAAACCAGACTTATCACGGCCTCGAAATCTTCCTTCCATTAAATAGCGCTGTCATGTTGATCGAAGCGAAACATCTCCGTTTGTTTTCGGGAGCGATTCGATGCAGAAATAATCAGAGATTCTTCGCTTCGCTCAGAATGACATTATCAACGATTTGTGGAAAGGAGATACTAAAATGAACGCAAATCAATGTGACCTTGGCCTCATCGGCCTCGGTGTGATGGGCGAAAACCTCGCCCTCAATTTGGAATCGAAAGGCTTTTCCGTCGCCGTGTTTAATCGCACCACTGAAGTGACCGATAAATTCGCTGCCGGACGCGCGCAGGGAAAAAACATTCAGCCCACCCGCACGCTGGAAGAATTTGTCGCCGCGCTGAAAAAACCGCGGGTCGCGATGATGATGGTGAAAGCTGGCGCGCCAGTGGACGCCGTGATTGGTCAGGTCGCTCCGCTTCTCGAAAGAGGCGACGTGTTGATTGACGGAGGAAATTCTTTGTTCACCGATACCGAGCGGCGGGGCCAGGAATTGGAAGGCAAAGGAATTCACTTCGTCGGCATGGGCGTCTCCGGCGGCGAGGAAGGCGCGCTCAAAGGCCCATCGCTCATGCCAGGCGGTTCGCGCGAGTCGTGGGAAATTATCGCGCCCATTTTCCGCAAGATCGCCGCGCAAGTGGATGGCGAACCGTGTTGCCGGTACATGGGACCCGATGGCGCCGGTCATTACGTCAAGATGGTGCACAACGGGATCGAGTACGGGGACATTCAATTGATCTGCGAATCCTACGCCATTCTCAACAACGTCCTCGAGATGGATGCAGCGCAACTCGCAGAGATTTTCGCAGAATGGAACAAGGGCGAACTCGAGAGCTACCTGATCGAAATCACATCCCAGATTTTTCGAAAGATCGATCCTGACACCGGCAAGCCGCTGGTGGACATGATCCTCGACAAAGCCGGACAGAAAGGCACCGGCATTTGGACGCTTCAATCAGCCATTAGACAGTTCGTCGTCATTTCGACAATCAATGCTGCGGTTGAAGCGCGCGTTGTCTCCTCACGGAAGGAGGAGCGCGTAGCTGCGTCGAAAATTTTGCCGCAACCGAGAGCTCGACAATTCAGAGGAAATCGACCGCGTCTTGTGACTGCGGTGCGCGACGCGCTTTACGCGTCGAAAATTGTGTCTTACGCCCAGGGAATGGAGCTGCTTCGTGCTGCGAGCACGGGCTATAATTGGAACCTGAATCTGAGCGACATCGCCACCATCTGGCGCGGCGGCTGCATCATTCGCGCGAAATTCTTGAACCGAATCGTCGAAGCGTACCAGCGCGACGCCGCGCTGCACAATCTTCTGCTCGATCGTTATTTCACCAGGATCATCAGGAAAGCCCAGCGTAACTGGCGCCTTGCGGTTTCAACAGCCATCAAACACGGTGTCGCTGTCCCCGCGTTTTCCGCCTCGCTCGCTTACTTCGACAGTTATCGCTCCGCTCGGCTTCCGGCAAACCTCCTGCAAGCGCAACGCGATTTCTTCGGCGCGCACACCTATGAGCGCGTCGATAAGCCCGGCGTTTTCCACACCGACTGGCTCGACTCTGAGGAAAAACCAGCCGAAAAATCAACCGAGGCCAAAACGCCCGAACCGCATCACGTGGGTGAGTAACTGTAGCTGCCGCCCTGTGGGCGGCGCGCACGCTTCGCGCAGCGAAGCGGCTATAGATCAGCGAAAATCGTGCGACTCACTCCCGATGAGTTGCTCATGCGCGAGGGGTTTGATCTGGCGGGCTTTGATCAAAACGACGTTGTCGGAATTTTGAACTTCGCCTTCGATCAAAAGAAAATCTTCTTCTGTGATCACGAGGCGGAAGCGTTCAAACAAATCAGGCTCGACAATTGCGTTTGAGACGCCGGTCTCGTCTTCGAGGCTGACAAAGACAAATCCTTTCGCTGTGCCCGGACGCTGGCGGCAAATCACGTTGCCGGCGATTTGAATGGTCGAACCGTGGCGCGCGTGAACGAGATCGATCGCACGCCAAATAGTCGGCAAATTTGCGCGCAACAATTTCATCGGATGCGGTCCGGTGGTCAGGTTCATTGTTTCGTAATCTGCTTTCACGCGCTCGGGTAAGGTCATTGGTGGGAGGGGGGATTCCGCTTTCTGGGGAGCACAGGCTGCCAGCCTGTTGTTTGCGGCAGCCTGCCGCAAACCTCTTTCCATTCCACGCATGGGAACATCTTCCAATGCGTCCGGCAAGCTGCCGGACGCTACAGGCTGGCAGCCTGTGCTCCCCAGACGATCCAGCAAATCATCGTGGAGCGTTTCTTCCACGTCCCACATGGCCGCGCGGCGATGTTCAGCAAAACAATTGAGCGCGCCGAGTTCCGCCAAACTACGCAATTCATCTTTCGAGAGCGGGACGCGCCGCTTGAAATCGTCGAGCGACTCGAATGGTCGCTCTTGTCGTTGCCTGACGAGTTCTTCGGCATGCTCTTGGCGTAATCCGTTCACGACGCAAAAGCCGAGGCGGATTGTGTTGTCATCGACCACTGTGCAGCGCCACTGGGATTGCGCGACGCAAACCGGCTTGATCTTCACTCCGTGCCGCTGCGCATCCTTCACAATCGTCGCCGGCGTGTAAAAACCCATCGGCTGATTGTTCAGTAGGCTGACGTAAAACTCCTGCGCGCGATGCACTTTTAAATATGCGCTCCCGTAGGCGAGAATGGCGAAACTGATCGCGTGCGATTCGGGAAAGCCGTAAAGCGCAAAGGACGAGATCGATTGAATGATTTTTTCGATCTTGTCGGGCGCGACACCTTTGCGTTCCATCGCCGCACGCATTTTCGCGCAGACTTTGTTCATCCGCTCTTCCGAACGATGAAAACTCAACGCGCGTCGCAATTCCTCGGCTTGATCACCGGAAAAATCCGCCATCACCATGGCGATCTTGAGCATTTGTTCCTGGAACAACGGCACTCCGAGCGTGCGTTCGAGCACCGGCTTTAAGCGATCGTCGAAATATGTCACCGGTTCGCGTTTTGCCCGCCGCGCAAGATAGGGATGCACCATGTCGCCCTGAATCGGTCCCGGCCGGATGATCGCCACCTCGATCACCACGTCATAAAAACATTTCGGTTTCATTCGCGGTAACGTCGCCATTTGTGCGCGGCTTTCGATTTGAAACACGCCAATGGTGTCGGCGTGTTGCATGATCTCGAAAGTTTTCTCGTCGTTCTTTGGAATGTGCGCGAGATCGAGAGGCCGGCCGCGCTCGTGGCAAAGCTCCAGTGCGTCCTGCATTACGGACATCATGCCGAGGCCTAACAAGTCCACTTTCACGATGCCGAGATCTTCGCAATCGTCCTTGTCCCATTGCGCGACTACGCGACCTGGCATGGAGGCGTTTTCCAGCGGAACAAAGGAGCTCAGTTTGTTCTGGCAGATGATCATGCCGCCGGAATGTTGGCCAAGGTGCCGCGGCAAGCCGTAAATAGCGTGATACAGCCTGATGAAGGCCGGCATCCGCGGATGCGCTTTCGGCAAACCTGCCTGCTCAATCTGCGATTCGAGCTCGAGCGTGTGCGGGAAATCGCCGCTGGCAAACAGATGCGAGAACTGATCGATGATGCTCGGCGAAAAATTGAGCGCTTTACCCATCTCGCGCGCCGCGCTGCGCCCGCGATAGGTGATCACGTTTGCGGTCATGGCCGCGCCGTGTTTTCCGTACCGGCGATAAATTTCCTGGATCACCGCTTCGCGACGGTCGCCGCTGGGAAGATCGAGATCGATATCGGGCCAGCCTTTGCGGCTCTCGTTGAGGAAACGTTCGAAAACCAGATGATTTTCCACCGGATCCACCGGCGTGATCCCCAGGCAATAACAAACCGCGCTATTGGCGGCGCTGCCACGGCCCTGGACCATGACGTTGTGTTCGCGACAGAAATTGACGATGTCCCACACGATCAGGAAATATCCCGGGAAACCGAGCTTGATTATCAGCGCGAGTTCTTCCTCGATCTGGCGTTTCACCTTCGCGCTGATCGCCGCGTAACGCTGTTGCGCGCCGAACCAGACAATGGTGCGCAAAAACGAATCCATCGAGTGACCGGCCGGCACCGGATACGATGGAAATTCGTAACCGAGATTCTCCAGCGAAAACGTGAGCTGCTCGCCCAGGCGTGATGTGTTTTCGATCGCTTCCGGCAAATCCGCGAAAATTTCTCGCATTTGCCGATCGCTCTTCAAATGGCGCTCGGCATTTTGGGTGAGCAATTTGCCTGCGGCATCCAGATGCGTGTGCTCGCGAATGCAGGTGAAAACATCCAACACTTCGCGTCCGTAAGGCTTGGCATATTGCACGCCGTTGGTGGCGAGAAGCGGTAACCGATACGCGCGCGCAAGATCGATCAATTCGCGATTGATCCGTTCCTCGCCGCGAATGAAATGCCTCTGGAGCTCAACAAAAACATCTTCGCGACTAAAGGCATCGATCAGAAATCGCGCGCGGTTTTCTGCCTTCTGGGGAGCACAGACTGCCAGCCTGTCGCGTCCGGCAGCTTGCCGGACGCTCTCGGTTTTTACACGCGTGGGATGGAAAGATGTTTGCGGCAAGCTGCCACAAACTACAGGCTGGCAGCCTGTGCTCCCCGTCCCAAAGAGCGCCACCAAACCTTCCGCGAATTGCGGCAGCTCATCCCAACGCACTGCGCATTGTCCTTTTTCGCTGCGCAGATGCGCCTGGGTCAGCAACTCACACAAATTTTTGTAACCCGTGCAGTTCTCAACCAAGACCGGCAGAACACTGCTGTCTTACATGGATAATTCGCAGCCGATGATGGGTCGCACGCCGTGCTCGCGCGCAGCAACGGAAAATCGTTGCGCGCCATAAACGCCGTTGCGATCGAGCAAAGCCATCGCCGGCATTTCCAGTTCCGCAGCGACTTCAGCTAATTGCTCGGGGAACGAACCGCCTCGCAAAAAGCTGAACGCGCTGCAGGCATGTAATTCGATGTAGCTCATTGCATCCGTGAATCGTTAATTGGTTACATCGTTACATCGGCTGCCCGATTCACGATTCTCGAATCTCGAATCTCGAATGAGGATTCCCGTCAGTCATAAATCCCATCAATCTTCCAAGTTCCCTCCGATTCGTGACACCGAACCACTTCTCCATTCTTCAGTTGCAGGTCCCACTCGGCGCACGCCCAAGATTTTTCGTCCCACCAATTTCCGGAAAGGAAATACGCGCCAGCTTGCCTAACGACTTTGCCGTTAACATCGGCGCTGCGAATGTGCACAGGCTTGTCTTCATCCAAGAAGACGGATGCAGGCGCGGCCGGCCTAAATCGGCGTAGGACTACTGTAGCGTGCTCTGTCCTCAGCGCATGGGGATCCGAGCCGGACTGATGGTTTTGTCCACTGAGGACATCCTCCTTCGCCGAGGCTCCGGCGGACGTGTCGGACTCTACAGCCCAGGAAAAAGATTCGAGACGAAATGCGTCTGGTCGGTGGGTCTCTTCCAAAACCGGCGTGCCGACTCGATCGGCACCAAGCAGAGCGATCAAACGCGCGAGTGTTTCCGAAAGCTGATGCGGATTGCGTAAAGTAGTTTCGAATAATCCGAATTGTTCGCTGGCAGGTTTGATCGGCTGGGCACTCAACGTGACCGCAAGGATCGGATGTTCGGATCGAAAATTCTCCAGATGCGTCTGGAGCATGCGAAAAAGAAGATCAACATCATTAGTTGGGTGCGGAATTTTGAAAACGCGTTCGTAAACTTGCTTGTCCGCCCCGGCGGATCCGTCCTGTGGCGGATTCGCGAACGTGATTCGCAGGGTCAGCTCTTTTGCGACCAGATAAATGCTGTTCAATCGCAGCGCGAGTTGCTCCAAAAAACGGCGGAGCATGAAAAGCAGCGGCTCGGCGGTTTCGATTTCGTGTTCGAATTCGAAGTTCTCCTCGAACGACTCCGGCGGGCGAACCAGTTTCAGCACGCGATGAGATTGTCCATTCGCGCGCTCCCACATCCGGACAGCTTCCGGACCGAGCCGCGCCGCAAGTTGCTCTTTATCCAGCGCCGCGAGCTGACCAAGCGTATGAATCCCCCACTTGTGCAGAATGGCGAAGATTTCCTGCATCTTCATGTGCCTGTCTATACAGGCAATTTATAGCGGGATTGTGATATATGTTCAAGCGAACATTTTCCAGGCTCTGTCATGTCGAGCGGAGTCGAGACATCTCTGTTTGAAACTGCCAACCTCGAGAGATTTGATTCGCTCACTCCCGTTCGTTCAGCCTCTGGCCTTCACGTCTATATCGCGGCTTCCCCAGCCGCTGCATTCTCGACTTCGCCTTCGGCTTCGCTCGGAATGACAGCTCGGTAACCGGAAAACCTTCATACAATTTCCACCGCGCATTTCGGCAGCGCTTGCATAAAGGCGCGGCCGTAAGGCTTGGCGACGATGCGGTTGTCCAGGATGACGATGATGCCGCGGTCGCTCTTGGTTCGAATCAGGCGGCCTACGCCCTGACGTAGTTTCAGGATCGCTTCCGGCAGCGAATATTCCGTGAAGGGATCGCCACCGCGCGCCTCGATGAGTTCCAGTTTCGCTTCGATAAGCGGATGATCAGGCACGGCAAATGGCAGGCGCGTGATGATTACATTCGAAAGCGCTTCGCCGGGAACATCGACGCCTCCCCAAAAGCTGTCCGTGCCAAACAGGACACTACGCGGCGTTGATTTAAATTGTTCAAGCAGCTTGCTGCGCGGCGCGCCCCCTCCCTGCATGAGAAGGTTCATGTTCTTTTCCATGAAAAATTTCTGCATCGCCCCGCCGACCTGCTGCATGTCGCGGTAACTCGTGAAAAGAACAAACGCGCGCCCATCGGTTTGTTTCACGAAATGCGCGATCCATCGCTCCAGCTCTTTTTGATAAGCGGCGTCGCGCGGGTCGGGCATTTGTTTCACGATGAACACTTTCATTTGTTTCTGGAAATTGAAGGGGCTGCCCAGCATCGACGGCTCGGCTTCATCTGCGCCGATGCGTCGACGAAAATAAGCGAGGTTCGAGCGACCCACCGAGAGCGTGGCGCTGGTCAGCACGCACGAGCAATTGTCGCGGAACAGCATTCGTCGCAGCACGGGCGCGATGTCGATGGGCGCAGCATTCAGAGTGAGAAATTGCGCCGCCTTGCCTGTGCGCTCGACCCAGTACACGTGTTCGCGAGCGCTTTGCTCCAAGAACGCTGCGATCCCTTCGCGGGCATCGCAAATCCGCCGCGCGTATTCCTGCAATTCGGTTTTGAGGAACTCGTCATCGGCGCGTTTCACAACCTCGGCGATTCGCGCCTGCAGCCTGGTCAAACGGCCGGTGATTGTGTCGGGAACAAGATCAACATCGCGCACACGAAATTCGCGGCCTTTCTTGAAATTGCATTTGGATTCGACAGCGGTGAAAAACTTCTCCGCGTCTTCGACTATTTCGGCCGCGAGCCTCACCCCATCGGCATCGCGCATGACCGTGAACAGCCCCTTTTTCGTCCGCGCATTGTACAACCGCTGAATTGTCGATCTGAGGCCATATTGCGAAATGCCAATGCCGATCTGTCGCGAGGCCACCTGCTCGACTGTGTGCGCCTCATCTAAAATGAGAAAATCATTCGGAAAAATGAAACCGCTTTCGCGTTCTTCCTGGACCTCCGGGCTGATGAGAAGAATGAACAGAAGCGTGTGGTTGATCACGAGGACGTCGGCGGCCAGCAAACGTTTGCGCGCTTGCTGATAAAAACAGCGCGAATCCTGGCCGCACGTTTTCTGTGTGCAAATGTGCGCTTCGCTGCAAACTTGCGCCCAAACCTTTGGATCGGGCTCAATGGATAAATCGCTCAGGGTTCCATCGCGAGTGGTGCGCGCCCAGTCGGCCAGCCGCTGTAATTCGCTCTCCTCCGGCCCAGTGAAAAGTTCCTTCGCGTTTTGGAACGCGCGCTCGAGCCGGCGCGGATAAAGATAATTTTGCCGGCCTTTCATTAGCGCTGCTTCAAACTCGACCGGCAGCACTTTTTTCAAAATCGGAATGTCTTTGTGCAACAGTTGTTCCTGAAGATTGATCGTGTGCGTGGAAACGATCGCTTTTTTGTGCTGCTCCAGCGCGAACAGGATCGCTGGAGTGAGATAGGCTAGCGATTTGCCCACGCCGGTTCCCGCTTCCACTACCAGATGCCGGTCTTCTTCCAGCGCTTGCGCGACCCGGGTCGCCATTTCCTGCTGTGGTGGCCGAAACTCGAAATTCTTTGCCTTCGACAGGGGACCATTTTCAGAAAAGAACGCATGGACTCGCTCCACAAATTCACTGCCCATATTGTGTTTCAGCGCAATCATGATGGCCGATGCCAACGACGAATGTCGAAGCACGAATGTCGAATGACGAAAGAAGCACAAAACCCGAATGACGAAGAAGCCGTGTCACACTCTTTTGGCATTTGACCATTCGTGATTCCTTCGAGCTTCGTCATTCGGATTTCGTCATTCTTTTCTCTTGTGATTTGGCGGAAGCCACCGATTTGAGTACGCTAATTACGACGGAACCATCCCAAATCGCAATGAAACTTCTGGATCGCTACGTCCTTCGCAATTTCTTGCAGGTCTATCTTTATTGTATCGCCGGCTTTATCTCGATCTGGCTGATTTTCGACGTCAGCGACAATATTTCCACCTTCATTGACCAACACATCGGTCTTTGGCTGGTCATTCGCTATTACGCTACGCAGATCCCGCAGGTGTTCATCATTCTGTTGCCGGTGTCGCTCTTGCTATCGCTCCTTTTTACGCTGGGTCGAATGTCGCGCGCGAACGAAATCGTCTCCATGCTCACTGCGGGCGTGAGTCTTCCGCGCGTTTTACTGCCGTTGATCGGCATGAGGCTGCTCACAGTCGCCGCAAGCATGGCGCTTAACTATTCGCTGGCGCCGCATGCAGAACTGGCGCGCAAAACATTCCTCTCCGAAGCGCAGTCGCGTCCCGGGCGTTACGTTCAAGGACAAATCTTTCGCAATCGAACCGACTTGCGTACCTGGTTCATTCAGAATTTCCGTCCCCGCAGCAAAACGTTTAACAACGTTCAGGTGCTGCAACAGGACGCCAACGACAATATCGTTACCACTTATATCGCAAGCCGCGCCGACTACCGTTCGGAAACGAAAACCTGGCATCTGCAGAACGTCAAAGTCGTCCACTACGATCACGCCGGAAATATTATCGACGAGCAGATTTATCCTTCGCTCAAGATCGAGCACTGGAGTGAAACCCCGTTCCGGCTGGGCAGCGCAAATGAGCGCGCAGAATTCCTAAGCCTGCCAGAACTCCGGGAGTATTTGCACTTCAACGCGGATTTTCCCGCTACATTGCTTGCGCCGTTTCGCACGCATTTACAGTATCGGCTCGCCCTGCCCTGGACCTGTCTGGTTGTTGTCTGCATTGCAGCTCCGCTCGGGATCGGTTACTCGCGCCGGGGCGTGTTATCGAGTGTTGCCGCAGCCGTTATTCTCGTTTTCTCCATGAACTTTCTGGTTCACCTGTTTCTCGCGCTTGGCGAAGGCGACCGCGTCTCTCCGCTGCTCGCGGCATGGACTCCAAACCTGCTCTTCGCGGCAATCGGCCTTTACCTGCTCTATCTCCGGGCATCCAACCGCGAGGCGCCCAGTTTTCGTTTTTTCATATCGCGTCGTATGGTAACGCGATGAATCCCCTCCCCAACGAATGGGCGATCACGCATCGGGCAGACGTCTGCGCCGTGACCCAGCGGCCCTTTGTTCCTGGCGAATACTTTTACACGTTGCTCTATCACGACACCGATGGCTATCGGCGCGAGGATTTGAGCGAAGAGGCCTGGCAGAACCGGAATGAAAACATCCGGCCGTTTTCGTTTTGGAAATCGCGTTACGAGCCGTTGGCAGCAAAGCCGGCCGAACCTGTGCCCAAAGAAAATGCGGAGCAACTCTTCCGCCGTTTGATGGCGTCGAAAAATCCGCCTGCAAACGCCTGCTACGTGCTTGCCGCGATGCTTGAGCGAAAGCGCGTCTTCAAACAAGTGAAGACTGAGTGCCGCGACGGCGGGAGGCGCGTTCTCATTTACGAGCAGGCCACAACAGGCGACGTGTTCATCGTGCCTGATCCGCAGCTGCGACTGGATGAACTAGAAACCATGCAGAACGAAGTCGCGGAGTTGCTGCGCGGCGCTGTTAAGCCTGATGGAATTGAAACGTCACCAGCACGATGAGCACAGAAGCACCAACAATCAATTACAAGATTGGCAATGAGCGACTGATCGGCGTGACCGAAAAAGCTGCGCAGAAATTAGCGTCGCTGCTTGAAGAAAAAGGCAAGCCAGAGGGCGCGTTGCGTCTCAAGGTCGTGGGAGGAGGCTGCTCCGGCCTGCAATATGTGATGGATTTGGTGGATGGCCCGAAAGAGCGGGACATTCTTGTGCCGACGCAAAGCGTGCGCCTGGTGATCGATCCGAAGAGTGCGCTTTTTGTCAGCGGCTCTGTGCTCGATTACAGCGAAGACCTGCAAAAAGGCGGCTTCAAAGTCACCAATCCCAACGCGGTGGCTCACTGTTCCTGCGGCGAAAGTTTCGCGGTTTAGAGGCATTCCGACAAAAGCTTGTCATTCGTTCGCATATTTAGTAAAACCCAGGACACGAAGAAACCGGAAAAATAACCTGCACCTAATGGCCACTCATGAAAAAGCAATACGCTTTACAAACAGCACGAAAACTTACCAACAATGCAATTTTCCTCGCCATAGCCGCCTTAGCGATTTGCGTCTGGTCTGCTGTCACGCCCGCCGACGGCTGTATCGCTACGACGACTTGGACCGACGGCACGGGCAGTTTGGTTTGACCCAACCAAATGGAGCAATGGTGTACCAGCCTCGAGTAAAGACGGTTACATTAACAACGGGGTTACGGCTAACATAAGCAGCACTGGCGCAGCGACCTGCAATCTAACTCTTGGCTACAATGCGGTGGACTCCGGGACACTATCCGTCAATGGTGGGAGCCTCGCCGTCACCAACGAGGTCGAGGTCGGCGCTTATGGCAAAGGCAAACTGAGCATCACAAATGGAGCGACCGTCACTGCTGGACTTCTCACAATCGCAGCGCTCCATGGGAATTCAGACTCGGTTGGTACCGTGACGGTCGATGGGGCAACTTTCACAATCAACACACGGGCGGACGTAGGCGGAGACAACGGTACGCCAGGCGGGATCGGTCTTCTGAACATTACGAATGGTGGAAGCGTAACCGCCTCAAACCTTCATGTGTACACCTCCGGCACGTTAACGGGCAATGGCACGGTTAGCACGACCAACGGAACGACCGTTGACGGCACGCTTTCGCCGAATTGGACACTGACTATTAGCGGCGATCTCACCTTTGCCAACATCGCAGCTACCATGCAGTGCAGCGTTACACCAGCCAACTTGGGCAGTGTCGATGCCGAGGTCTCGGGGCAGCGACGCTCAACGGGCGCTTGTCGGTGACCATGACCGGTACCTTTACATGCGGCACAACATATACTCTTTTGCACGCGGCCGGCGGCCGAGTAAACGACAGCAAATTCTCGAGCGTTTCAATTAACTTCCCGACGGGGCAAGGCTTCACACCCGTCATCACTTACGATACAAATCACGTCTATCTTAATCTTGCGTGCAACACCGGTCCTTAGATAGACAATCACGAGCATCACCAACGACGCCCATTGGCTTCGCCGAAATCGTTTGAGTTTTTCACAGAGGTAATTTCTCTCCCCGAATCCACGTACGCTTCCTTGCATGCATTTTACCATGAGCGAGGCGCGGGGCGACGAAAAATGGTAAGCTGCTTTAAGTTGGTGTGTGTGGGGCGGCATCTTTTGCTGCCCGGCGATCGATTTTAACACAGGCGGCAGATATAATCCTACCATCGACAGCTGGGCATCTACTAGTACCGCCAATGCTCCCTTTGCCCGAGAGGATCAATCCGCAGTGTGGACAGGCAGCGAAATGATTGTCTGGGGCGGATACAACTATACCCACAACCTGTTTTTTAACACCGGCGGCAGATACTGCGCGCAATCCGGGCCGACACCTACGCCCACACCTACTGCAACTCCGACGTCAACACCTACACCAAGTGCAACATCCAGTGCTACAGCAACGGCTACTCCAAGAATAGCTCCGACTCCGAGAGTTCGACCGACACCACCCCCGCGTCCATAGAAAACGCGTTCACCGAACAAATCGCGACACTGATTGATCGATAAAGTCGGACTTGACTACACCTTCAAGATGTCCGCTTCCTTGTGCTTGAGATGGTCGTCGATGGATTTGACGAAGCGATCGGTCAATTTTTGCACTTCTTCCTCAACATCGCGCAAGCCGTCCTCAGTTAACTCGCCGGCGGTCTTGAGTTTCTTCGCTTCGTCAAGCGCGGTGCGCCGGTTCGCGCGCACGCGCACCCGCGCTTCCTCAGCCATTTTGCCGAGTGAACGCGCAAGCTCCTTGCGCCGCTCTTCGGACAACTCCGGAATCGGCAGGCGAATAATTTTCCCATCGACGGCCGGCGTAATTCCAACCTTCGATTCCTTCAGCGCGCGTTCAATGTCCCGCACCGTGCCCGCGTCGAATGGTTGAACGACTAGCAAACGCGGCTCCGGTGTGGTGATGAGGGCGAGCTGTTTCAATTTCATGGTCGAGCCGTAAGCCTGCACATCCACGTTCTCCACCAGTCCAGGCGAGGCTTTGCCGGTGCGCACGGGAGCAAATTCGTGCACCAGGTGGTTCACACTTTTCTCCATCGCCATCTCGGCTTCCAGAAGGATGTCATCTCTGCTCATGGCGTCGAAGGTTTACTTACTTCGGTTGAAGCTCGTCGCAAACCAGCGTGCCGACTTTTCGCCCCAGCACGGCGTCGCGGAGGATGCCTGGCTTATACATGTCGAACACGACGATGGGAACTTTGTTGTCCATGCACAGACTGAACGCGGTCGAGTCCATGATTTGCAGGCGCTTGGTGAGCGCTTCAGTGAACGTAAGCCGGTCATAACGGCGCGCATCGGGATACTTGTTTGGATCGCGATCGTAAACGCCATCGACCTTCGTGGCTTTCAGGATGACGTCTGCGCGAATCTCACTCGCGCGCAGTGCCGCCGTCGTGTCCGTCGAAAAATACGGATTGCCAGTGCCGGCGGCGAAGATAACGACTCTGCCCAGCTCTAAATGGCGAATGGCGCGACCGAGGATGAAAGGCTCGGCCACATTTTTCATTTCAATCGCGGTTTGGACACGCGTCTCAACTCCGATTTGCTCCAGCGTGCTTCGCAGGGCTAGCGCATTGATCACTGTGGCCAGCATTCCCATGTAATCCGCAGTAGTGCGGTCCATGCCGCGATCCGCTGCGGAAAGTCCACGCCAGATGTTGCCGCCGCCAATTACCACTGCCACTTGCACGCCAAGATCGCGCACCTCTTTGATGCGCTCGGCAATCTCCCGCACGACCGCTGGCGAGATGTTATCGCGCCCGCCGCGCTCCTGCACCGCTTCACCGCTGAGCTTCAGTACGATGCGCTTGTAAACTGGCGTTTCCGTTTCCATCGCCGCAGATCAACATCAAACAGAAGATCGCGACGTTTGGAAAGCAAAATGGTGGGGGAGCGCTGGTTCGCGCTCTGGGGAGCACAGGCTGCCAGCCTGTAGGTCTCGGCAGCTCGCCGAGACCCGGGTCATCCGGGGATGCTGCGATATTAAGTGTGCGAAGATGTTGCCGGCAACTACAGGCTGGCAGCCTGTGCTCCTCAAAATCAATCTGCGCCGCGCAATCGCGAAGCGTGCCCGCGCAAGAATTCCGCCGCGCTCATGCGCCTTTTTCCTTCCAGCTGCACCTCGCCGAGGGAAAGAGCGCCCTTGCCCGCGGCAATAATTAGCTCGTTTTCGCTTCGCAAAATTTCTCCTGGTTTGCCACTCAGATCGGCAACTCGGGCGGAAAATATTTTCAGATTTCGGCCGTTAAGTTTCATGAACGTCCCCGGCCACGGATTAAACGCGCGAATTTTTCTCTCAATCGCTTCCGCAGGCTCCGACCAATCTATTTTGCCATCTTTGCGTTTCAGCTTTGGCGCGTACGTCGCGCGCGCATTGTCTTGCGCAACGCGAGGCGCGCTCTCGGCTCCAAGTAGTCGCAGAGATTCAAGCAATGCTTCAGGCGCAATTTGCTCAAGGCGATCCTGAAGCGATCCGCCAGTATCTGTCAGTAAAATCGCAATTTTGCGCTGCAACAAGATGTCACCGGTATCCAGTCCTTCATCCATGTACATCACGGTAACGCCCGTCTCGCGATCGCCCGCAGCGATAGCCGCTTGAATGGGCGCCGCACCGCGCCAGCGTGGCAAGAGCGACGCGTGCAAATTCAAACAAGCCAGCCGCGGAATCTCGAGGACGTCGCGTGGCAAGATTTGCCCGTACGCCATGACAACGATCACGTCCGGCTTGAGCGCACGGATCGCTTCGAAGACGTGGGAATCTTTGATTCGCGGTGGTTGCAAGATCGGCGCGCCCGGCGGTCGCGCCCTACCGATCAGCACTTTTTTGACCGGCGGCGGCTCGATGCGCTGTTCGCGCCCGACCGGTTTGTCTGGTTGCGTTACAATACCGACAATTTTGTGTTCTGAGTTCAGCAATGCTCGCAGCGTCGGCACACCGATTTCGCCCGTGCCGATGAAAACGATGCGCATATTCCGAGAAGCCATCGCATCAATGGTAGGGACGGACCGCCGGGCCGTCCATCCCTTCGGCGCGCCCTCGCCAGGACGAGCACGGCTCTGGTCGCGCCCTACCAAGCCGCGTTTTTTCGAATCTAGCGAAGCGGAATCGAAACCGGCGCACGCCGGGTTCGCGCGGTCATCGCTTGCGCCAGCATTTTCTCGCCTGCGGTCACTTCACGCCGGCCTACCGATGACCCACACCCCGTGCAGAGATAATCGAAAATCTCCCGGTCGGGCAGCACTAAAAGCAGCCGCTCACGCACGGGCATAGCCACCCTGCACTTTTCGCAATAGAGACTTGAAGCGGTGAAATTTTCAAACTGCTGCTGGTTCATATACGCCGTCGTTCACGCTCTTGAGAATCTCAAGCAGAACTTTCGCGGGCGGCTGAGTGGCGTCAACCACGGTGACCAGCTCTTGCGGGTAATATGAGAGCACCGGCCTCGATTCTTTCTCATATATGTCGAGACGCCGCTCGATGACCTGCTCGTTTGCGTCATCCAGGCGGTTCTCCTTCAGCGCACGCTTCTTGAGCCGGTAAAAGAGCGTCTCGCGGTCAGGGCACGCCAGATGAAACACTTTTTTCACGTCGATCATTCCATCCATGATCTTGGCCTGGCCAAGATTTCGTGGAATACCGTCGAGCACCAGTGTGTCGATGTCCGGCTTGAACTTGTGCGCTTCCACAGCCGCCTCGATTGCCTCTCGCCAAAGTTCCACCGTGATGTCATCTGGGACGAGCTGGCCTTTGCTCGAGTATTCAAGGAATGCGTTGCCGACCTTTGTGCGCGTGTCGATGGAGCGGAATACATCGCCACAAGCGCAATGATAAAAACGGGGGATCGTGCCGAGCGTTTTGCCCTGGGTGCCTTTGCCGCTGCCAGGCGCGCCGAAAAGGATGAAGGTGTTGTATCTCATGCGGAAACTCGCTTATACCGCGAAAGGAACCCGCTCGGCAAGCACTGTCATGCCGAGCAAATTGAGGGATCCCACCGCCTTACTTCAAGGTTGTTGAACGGGATTTTTCGACCCCGAAAGCTTTGGGGGCTCAAGATGACGAAGAGGTCGCTGAGGGATCCACATTCACTCGTCGCCCGCCGCGATCGAAGCGCACGCTCCCATCGATCAGCGCGAAAATTGTGTAATCGCGGCCGAGACCGACGTTCTTTCCCGGTAAAAATTTTGTCCCTCGCTGGCGCACAATGATGTTGCCGGCGACGACCATTTCACTGCCGAATTTTTTCACACCGAGCCGCTTGCTGACGCTGTCACGCCCATTCTTAACGCTGCCTTGTCCTTTTTTATGAGCCATTGAAGAGAATTAATGGTTGATCCGCCTTTGCCAAGGCTACGGCGGACGTGGAGTTTGATAGTTGATAGACTGCGACGCGTTTTATTCCTCAGCTTTTTTTGATGCGGCTTTTTTCGCTCCTACACTGATGCTCTTAATTTTTACGCGCGTCAATTTGCGACGATGCCCAACGGTGCGGTGATAGCCTTTGCGCCGCCTATACTTGAACGCGACAACCTTTTTGTCCTTGCGTTGTTCCAGAACTTCAGCTGTGACCTTAGCTCCGGAAACGAGCGGGTTCCCGTGCGTGACCTCTTTTCCATCGGCAAACATTAGCACCTCGCCAAAGGTGGCGGTATTGCCGAGATCGACATCGAGAAGATCGACATCAATCGTGTCGCCTTCCGCGACGCGAAACTGCCTGCCACCGGTTTTGATGATTGCGTAAGCCATAAAAGTGTGGGGGGAGAAAAAAGCCGCGCAAAATTCCACAACTCAGTCGAATTGACAAGCGGAAAGCTCGATAATTGTGAGAGGCTAAGCCGCTGCTTGGTCGGTTGCGCCGACGAGCTCCGCATACAGAGCCTCATAGTGCGCTGCGGACGCATACCACGAAAAATCGCGCGCCATCGCGCGTTTCATCATTTTTGTCCACAGCTTGCTATCGTTGAATAGTCCCCGCGCGCGTTTCACCGCGTCCCAGAAAGCTTCGCTGGAATATTCGTAACAGAGAAACCCGTACCCGCTATCGGTTGTGGGATCGTAATCCTGAATGATCTCCTGAATTCCGCCGGTCACGCGCGCGACCGGCAGCCCGCCATATTTCAGGTTATACATCGCGCTCAAGCCCGCCGATTCGACGCGCGATGGAATCAGGCTGATGTCCATGCCTGCCTCGATCAGGTGCGCGAGTTTCTCGTCGTAATTTTTTTGGTAAGCAAACTTCGTCGGAAATTTTCTGGCTGCGACGGCAAGCGCAGTTTCGTAGGCGGGATCCCCTTCCCCGAGAATGATCAAGCGAACATCATCCCAAAGCAAGCGATCAAGGAGCGGCACGAGTATTTCGAAACCTTTTTCGTGGACGACGCGAGTCACCATTCCAAAAACCGGCCCGCGCGGCGCCGGCGCGAGTTGCAGTCCCTTGAGGAGCGCCTCGCGGCAAACCTGTTTCCCTCGCAGCCGTCTCGCATCGTAGCGAGCGGGAAGCAAACGATCCGACGCCGGATTCCAGCGCGCGTAATCTGCGCCGTGCAAAATCGCGCTGAGGCGATTCGCATTTTCGCGCAGCACCACATCAAGGCCGCACCCGTCGGAGGGCGTCAGGATTTCGCGCCGGTAATGTTCGCTGACCGTGGTGATTCTGTCGGCGTAAAGAATGCCGCCTTTGAGAAAATTCAGCCGCCCAAAAAATTCGACTCCGTGCAAGGTGAAAAATTGCTCCGGCAGATTTGTAAGCGCAAAATCGAGCCCCCAAAAACTGCCCTGCTCCGCCACGTGATGAATGGTCAACACGGTTTTAAACGGCAGTCCCTGCGCGCGTACAAAGACCGGCACCAGCGCTGGTGCCCAATCATGCACGTGCAGGATTTGCAGTTGCGGTGTTAATCGCCGGGCTAACTCCAGCGCGGCTTTGCAGAAAAAAATAAATCGCGCGGCATTATCTTGGTACGGTTTGCCGCGCTCGCCGTAGATTCCTGGGCGATCGAAAAATTCGTCGCAGCGAATCAAAAACAATTGCACGCCGCTGGCGCTTCGTCCTTCAAGGTAACGAGCGACGTGAGTCGCTTCGCCGACCTGCACGTCAACAGCTATGCCGGTGTCCTTCTTTTTAAATCCGCGATTTTCTTTGATCTCACCGTAGAACGGCAGAGCGACGCTTACTTCATGTCCGCGCGTACGCAGCGCGCTCGGCAGCGCATCCATCACATCGACCAGCGCGCCTGCGCGTTGCAAGGGCGGCCCTTCGGCACTGATCATGAGAATCCTCATTTGGTGTTTCGATGTTGGATCTTGGGTGTTGGACGTTTTTCTTCAACTCTTTCTGCCTAACAAATATTCGCGTTTCACCCATTCCAAGGCTTCCTCTCGTGTGCGCAGCGTTCCTTCGAGCTGTTTCGTTTCCACTGCTTCGAGAATTTCGCCAAACTTCGGACCAGGCTTCAGGCCGAGCGCGATGAGGTCGTCGCCGCGCACCAGCGGCGGTGGAATGATCGGTTCGCTCGCGAATTCTTCACGTTTGCGCACGAGAAATTCGTAATTGTCGAGATTGCGATGGCTGCTTTCGCAATCGACCCGATGCAGTTCCAGCTCTTCCTCAAATGTCGGTCGCGCCATAAACCGCTTCAGCTTCGCCACTCGCATCTTCGGGGCGTCCTTGAAGACCATGTGTTGCCTGACCATTTCCACGGTCGCCTGGATTTCGTCACCTGAAAATCGCAAGCGCCGCATGATCGCCTCCGTCATCTGAGCGCCGATGCGATCATGTTCGTTGAAACGGATGCGACCGGTTTCATCCACCCGCGCCGTGACCGGTTTCGCGACATCGTGAAATAACACCGCGAAAACCAACTGGACGGAAACTTTCTCCGGAAGCAGCTGCAACATCAGTCGGGTGTGCACGAACACGTCGCCTTCGGGATGAAACTGTTCCGGCTGCAGGACGCCTTTCATCGCGTCGAGTTCCGGCAGAATCGCGCGCATCAAACCACTGGAATCAAGCAAGTCCCAGCCGCGCACGCGATTCGGTGAGAGAAAAATCCGCACTAACTCGTCGCGAATGCGTTCCGCGCTGATCTGACTGATGGAAGCAGCGTTGGTGAGGAGCGCGTGCCACGTCTGTTTCTCGATGTCGTAATCGAGCACCGTGGCAAAGCGGACAGCACGCAGCATGCGCAACCGATCTTCGGCGAACCGTTGTGCCGGATCGCCAATGGCGCGCACGAGTTTTGCTTCGATGTCGGCGCGACCGCCGACAAGATCGATCACTTTTTCAGCAACGGGGTCGTAAAACATTCCGTTGATGGTGAAATCGCGGCGTTGTGCGTCCTCTTCAGGCGAAGAGAAATGCACGGCGCTGGGGTGCCTTCCATCGATGTAAGCGTCATCGGAACGAAAAGTCGCCACCTCGAATTGAAACCCGTTTTCCAGAACGATGATCACGCCAAAATGCGCGCCGACAGCAAACGTGCGCGGGAACAAACTCTGCACCGCTTCCGGCCTGGCATCGGTCGCGATGTCGTAGTCCTTCGGCGTCAAACCGCGCACCATGTCGCGCACGCAGCCGCCGGCGAAGTACGCGATGTGACCGCTCTCCCGCAACTGCGTGACTACTCTGCGGGCAGCCTCTTCCATGGACGAACTTTTCACAGAACCACTGTAGCCGCTTCGCTGTGCGAAGCGCAACGCGCTCTTGCGGTTGCGGTCTATCCTGCTGCCGTAGTTTTCTTCGCCTTAAGGAATGAATGGAAAATAAAAAGCACTACCGCGATCGTAATGCAGGAGTCGGCCACGTTAAATGCAGGCCAGGGATCGGCGTATCGAATGTGCAAATTGAAAAGGAGAAAATCAATCACGTGCCCATAAAGCAAGCGGTCGGTCAGATTTCCCAGGATCCCTGCGAGAAGAAGCGCAAGCGATACGTCGCGCAGGATGTCCGGCTGCCGCCGTCGTGCGAGAAGGCTTACAACTACGAGCAGCGCGATAATCGAAATCACAATGAAGAACGTATTATTACCCCTGAAAGACCCAAATGCTGCGCCGGTGTTGGTAATGTTCACCAGACTGAAAAAATCCGGCACCACTATGCGGGCGTCATATGGGCTAATGAATCGCAGAACCAATTGTTTGGTCCACTGGTCCAGCGCGTAGAGCGGCAGAGAGAGAAAAAGAATGAATCTCATTATCAATCCTGCGAGGCAGTTGAATGACGAATGCCCAATGCCGAATGACGAATTAATGACGAAGCACGAATGACGAAGCTACTCCGCGCCCTCACTTCATCATTCGTCATTTGAACATTCTTTCGTCATTCGTCATTCGGATTTCGTCATTGTGACCACCACGCTCTCGCAGCGATCGCATAAATCCGGATGCGCTTTGCTCGTCCCGACAGTCGAGCGATGGCGCCAGCAACGTGCACACTTTTTATATGGCGTTTTTGTGACCGACGCGCTGGCTTCTTTTGCTTGGTAGATCCTGAGGTCACTCAGAATAAAAAATTCTTCCAGTTCTTCCTTATCCATCTTCTCGGTCACATCGGAATCCGAGCGCAAAACAACTCTGGCTTCCAGAGTGTTCCCGATCAGTTTCTCCTGGCGCGCCCGTTCGATCGCGTGACCGATCACACCGCGCAATCTCAAAAGCTCGGACATCTGCGAAGCCGGCGCGCCCGGCGGTCGCGCCCTGCCATCCCGATCCTTGGGCTCAGGAAATTCCTGTAGATGAACCGACCCGGCCGCCGGCGAATGTCGCCAGGCTTCCGCGGCCGTGAACACAAGGATCGGCGCGAGCAGCCGGCAGAGCGCGTCAAAAATTTCATGCATGACTGCTTGCGTCGCGCGGCGGCGGGGTGAATCCGGCGCGTCGCAATACATCCGGTCCTTGGTGATGTCGATGTAGAGGCTGCTCAAATCCACCGCGCAAAATTGATTGAGTGCGTGATAGACCTTGTGAAATTCGAATTTTTCGTAGGCAGAGCGGCAGCTGCGGATCACTTCATCCAGTCGCTCAAGAATCCAGCGATCAATCAATGTTGTTGCCGGCATCTGTGATGCCGGCCGGCCGGGGTCACCGACCCCGGCTACAGGGATAGAATCGTAAAGATTGCCCAACAAGATGCGCAGTGTGTTTCGGATCCGGCGATAGGTGTCGGCCAGGCGCGTGAAGATTTCTTCCGAAAACGGGACGTCGGTGGTATAATCGATGCTGCTGGCCCATAGCCGCAGCAAATCGGCGCCGTACCGGCCGACGAAATGATCGGCCGCCGTTGGCTTCTCATACGTGCCGGATTTCGAAATCTTCTTGCCGTCCAGATCGACCACGAAACCGTGCGTGACACAAGTTTTGTACGGCGCGCGGTTGTTGAGCGCGATGCTGGTCATGAGTGAGGATTGGAACCAGCCGCGATGTTGGTCGGTCGCTTCGAGATACATGTCGGCGGGATCGCGCAGCTCCGGATGCAACGCGCAGACTGCTTTGTGCGAAACGCCGCTATCGATCCAGACGTCGATCGTGTCGGTCCCTTTCCTTACGTCCGGGGGCAATCCGAGTTCTTTGGCTAGAGCGGCATCATCCAACTCAAACCAAATATTTGAACCGCGTTCGGCGACCAGATCAGCGAGCTTACGGATAATTTTCGGGTCGAGAATAACTTTGCCATCGTTCGAATAGAAAACCGGCAACGGCACACCCCAGCTGCGCTGGCGGGAAATCACCCAGTCGGGCCGCGATTCGACAGTTCCCGCGATGCGGTTCTCGCCCCACGCTGGAATCCATTTCACTTCGTGGTGAATGGCACCGAGCGCTTTGGCGCGAAGGTCATCGATCCGAATGAAGGATTGCTCGACATTGCGAAAGATGATCGGTGTTTTGGAGCGCCAACAATAAGGATAAGAATGATGGAAAGTCTCTTCGCCGAGCAGCACTCCGCGGTCGCGCAGCAACTCCACAATGTTGCGATTCGCCTCGAAGACATATTTGCCGGTGAGATTCGGCAGGCCAGCTTCGTCAGTAAAACGACCATGATCATCTACCGGCGACAGGATCGGAAGATTGTGTTGCCTCCCCAATGCGTAATCGTCCGCACCATGCCCGGGCGCAATATGCACAGCGCCAGTCCCCGTATCCATGGTCACGAAATCGGCCGTGAAGATTGTCACTTCCCGATCGAGAAATGGATGGCGCGCTTTGATGTTCTCGAGTTTTGCTCCGGTAAACGATGCCAGCGGTTCGCCGACCGGATCGAATCCTGTGGCCGCGCAAAAATGAGGCAGACGCTTTTGGGCGAGCAATAAAGTAGCGCGACCGTCTCGGTTGCGAGCAGAGAGCGAGGGCGTCACAGCGGATTCGTCCTCTGGCAAGCCGGAGGCATGCCCTACCTTAAATTCCTGGACAACGTACGTTTCTTTGGGATCAACCGCGATGGCGAGATTAGCCGGCAATGTCCATGGCGTGGTTGTCCAAATGGCGATGCTTGTTCCATCCGGAGCGCCCGGCGGTCGCGCCCTACCAACGATCGGAAATTTCACGTAAACGGCTGTGTCATCGCGCTCCTGATATTCGACTTCGGCTTCAGCAAGCGCGGTCTGCGCGCCGGTGCTCCAAAAGACCGGCTTTTGCGCCTGATAAACTAATCCTTCCTCGACGAAAACCGCGAACGCGCGGAGGATTTCGGCTTCGTATTTGGGATCCATCGTCAGATATGGATTTTCCCAGTCGCCAAAGACGCCTAGTCGTTTGAACTGCTCGCGCTGGATGTTGATGAATTTTCGCGCGAACGCCTCGGATTTTTGGCGGACCTCCAGCGGCGAAAGAGCGCGCGATTCCTTGACCACCTTGTATTCGATTGGCAGCCCGTGACAATCCCAGCCGGGAACGAACGGCGCGCGTTTGCCCAGCATCGTCTGCGATTTCACCACGAAGTCTTTGAGAATTTTGTTGAGCGCGGTGCCCATGTGCACATCGCCGTTCGCGAACGGCGGGCCATCATGCAAAACAAACAGCTCTTGACCTTCCCTCGCCTTCTGGACCTGCTGGTAAAGGCGCGTCTCCTCCCAAACCCGAAGCAGCTCCGGCTCGCGCGCGGGAAGGTTCGCCTTCATAGGAAATTCCGTGCGCGGCAAATTCAGTGTTTCTTTGTAATTCTGAGTCATCGTAAGCGGGCGACGCTAACATTCGTCAATTAACGAAGCAACGTAGCGAGCATTCCGGAAAATGGCCAAATTGGAACATAGGGCTGTGTCCTGTGCGTCCAGCAGAGATGCTCGCCGCTGTTGTTGCTTCGGCAGGCTACAAGCCCACTGGGCGCACAGACTGCAAGTCTATGTTCCCGTAGCGGCAAATCATCCGCCGACGTGTTGTCCGAGCGTTTGCGCTACGCGAAGCTCTTCTGTGCGCTCTCTTCTGTTCGTCGGTCTGTGCATATCTGTTTTGTTGACGCTCAGCGGGTGCAGGCAACGCCGCCATGCGCCCGTCCCCCGCGACGCATGTAGCCTTCTCTCCAAAAAGGATGTCGAATCGGTTCAGAAATCGCCCGTGAATGAGATGAAGAGCAGCGAGCATGTAGATGGAACCTTCCGGATCTCACAATGCCTCTACACAGCAGCGGAATTCAGTAAATCCATAAGTCTGGCACTCATACAGCTAGACCCGCACCAACACGGTGCACGCAATCCAAGAGATTTCTGGAAAGAAAGGTTCGGTCCTTACGCAACCGACACGGAGCGCCGCGAAAAAGCGGAAACGGAAACTGCAGAAAACGACAAGGGCCCCGCGCCAAAAAAAATCGCTGGTCTCGGAGATGACGCCTACTGGGTCAGCAATCGATTCGGCGGAATACTTTATGTTTTAAAAGGCGACGCCTTTATCTCGGTCGGCATCGGCGGAACCGATGACGAAGCGACCAAGCTCGAGAAGTCGAAGAGCCTCGCCCAAAAAGCCCTTAAGCGGCTGTAGCGCATTCCAAAAAAACTCGGCCTAACGGGGCGACCGCGATCACTCATTTTCACGAATCTTAGGGCAGAATTTATGAGGTTCTGCCTATGAAAGAGATTTCCTTTCCTTCAATGACGGCGCGCGCCACTATCGGCGCGCTTTTTTTTATCACAGGGATTTTCCTGGTTGTATTCGGGCTCTTCACAACCGGTGTGCGTTCGGCGATGCCCGCTTCGGGAACACTCAATCCCGGTGGCCCAGCGCTGAGTTGGGTCGGGACGGCGGTTGGCGGCGGTTCGCTGGACGAAAGCACCTGCGTCGAAGGCGTAAACTGCGATACCTACACGCTGACTTTGTCCGGAACGCCGACTAACTGGTCCGGGCTCAAGGCGCGAATCGTTATCAGTGACGCCGATCCTTCTGGCCTGAGCGACTACGACCTCTATGTTCACAAAGGCGATAACACCGGGACGCTGGTCGGAGAATCCGCCCACGGCGGAACGCCGCCTGAAGTTGTTGATCTTGATCCTAGCGATCCAACTATCGGCACCGGGCAGTTTTCGGTCCACGTGGTCTATTTTAGCTCCGCTATGGCGTTCCAGTATTCCGGAAGCGCCACTCCAGTATCGACATCAGCAGGATCTTCGTTACCTCCCTCGGCGCCACTGGATAAGGGGCCAAAAATCGGCTTTCAGAATTTCGAGGCGCCCGGGACATTGGTGCAGGTTACCGACAGCAGCCAGGGGCCTACGTTGTACACGGTGGAATACATGGGCCACGATGCAGGCGAACCTTCCATCGGGGTCAATTGGAATTCACCAAATTCAGCGACCGGCGTAACGAACTTTCAGTCGGATCTTCAAACACTGTTCATTAAGTTCGACGATAGCTGCCCGACAAACGGCCAAAGCGCGACGTGGTACAACAGTCCAGCGCCGACATCGCAGTTCGTTGATTCCGATCCAATCGGCTTCACGGATCGTCAGACTGGCCGTGTGTTTGCAGGAGAACTCACACTTCTTACGCCGACGTGCAAGGTTTCGTTCACAGATACAGATGGTCTCGACGCGTTGGGGAACCCCAGCTATGCCGGCTGGTCACCGAGTTCTGGACCGCTCGGCTCTGGTGTTGACCATGAGACGATCGGGGGCGGGCCGTATCACGCGCCTGCTCCGCCTCACGAGTCGTATGCAAACGCGGTTTATTATTGTTCGCAGGATTTGGTCACCGCGTTTTGCCTCCGTAGTGATGACGGAGGCGCGACCTACGGCCCGCCGGTACCAACCTATACATCGCAGTGTGGCGGGTTGCATGGGCACGTTAAGGTTGCGCCAGACGGCACAGTTTATCTTCCCAACAACAACTGCGGTGGCACTGGCGCCGTTGTGGTATCGGAAGATAACGGCTTAACGTGGAGCGTGCGTCCTGTGCAAAACGCAAGCACTCAGACGCGGGCAAATGCAAATCTTCAAGACCCAGCGGTAGGAGTGGACAACAACGGCAAAGTCTATTTCGCAATGTCCAGCAGCACCGTAGCGGGCACAGCTACGGGTGGTTCCAATGCAGTCGTGGCGACATCCACCGACCGTGGCCAGACGTGGCAGAATATCTACGACGTAGGCGCGGTTTACGGTCTGAAGAATATTACTTTCCCTGCGGCAGTAGCAGCCGATGCCGACCGCGCAGCAGTCGCGTTCTACGGCTCAACGACATCAGGCGACGGTTCAGCAAACAGCTTCAGTGGTATCTGGCATCTCTATGTCGCAAATACGTTCGATGGCGGCCTGCATTGGACTACAACCGACGTGACACCGAACGATCCGATGCAGCGCGGTTGCATCTGGAATCACGGCGGCGCCGATATCTGCCGCAATCTGCTCGACTTCTTTGACATGACCGTGGACAAGCAGGGACGCGTGCAGGTCGGCTACGTGGATGGATGCACCGACGGCGCCTGTGTCCAGGCGGCCGCGACAGCGAACGGCAACGCCTACACGGCTCGAGGCGTGATCGCGCGTCAATCGAGCGGGCGCCGGCTTATTGCCAGCTTCGATCCGCCGCATTCCCAAAATGCCAAGTCAGCACCTGGCATGCCTTCCGTAACAGTGCGGCGTGTCAACTCGGTTGTTCACCTTGCCTGGTCCGAGGCCGACACTGGCAACGCCAACATCAGCAGCTATCGGATCATGAGAGGCACAGCCAGCGGCGCTGAAACGCTGCTAACAACTGCTTCCGGCCGTCAGACAACATACGACGATGTTACTGCCACTGATCCCAACGTTACGTATTACTACAAGGTACTGGCAGTAAACAGCGTTGGGACCTCATGCGGAAATAACGAAATTGCCGCGCTCTTCCTCGGCGATACCTGCACTGGTTTGATTGTTCAAAAAACGCCGCCAGGCCATCCAGAACAGCAGCTCCAAGGACTAGCACCTGCCTCGCTCGCTATCGACTCTGTTGCTGTCGGCGAGCCGCCCGGGACGAACAATCTCATGTTCAAGATAAAAGTTACGAGTCTTGCGAGCGTGCCTTCCAGCAGCCGGTGGCGAATCGTCTGGAACTCGTACGCGGCGCAATCATACGATCCGACAGCCGAGCAGTTCTACGTCGGCATGCGGACCGATAGTAACGGGATACCCAGCTTTGAGTATGGGACTATCTTTACCCAAGTTGTTGGTCTCGTTATTGGCGTTCCAACGGAAACTCCGATCGGACCCTTGCCGGGAAGCAGCTTCAACGCGGATGGAACGATTACGCTGATCGTTCCGAAATCGGCGGTTGGCAGCCCGGCCACGGGCGATCTGCTTGGTGCCGTCAACGGAAGGACCTTCACCGGCGACACGCCAGACACTCAAAACCTGGAGCGCTCAACTCTTTTGGTGGATCACACCTTTGTTAAAGGCCAGCGCGACAACGGACATCCAGCCGCCACCTACATGGTGGTAGGTAATGTGTCTTGCGGACCGTAATAGGAAAGGCGGTATTATACCGCCTTTCCTACAGGTCGAGCGATGTCGCTCTCGTATAACTTGAGGCGACGAAAAATGACCGACCTCCCGCTGTTGGGAGTGGTGTGTGCCCGAAAGCAGGCTTGATTTTCGCGCGACTTTTTTGATTTAATCGCGGTGTGCCCCCTGCTGAGGACTCCGAAAGTGTTCGCGATTTGACCGCGATTGGCCCGGCATCTGCCGGCCAATCTGGCGGCGTCGCATTTGCCACCACGCATTGGACCACGGTGCTGGAGGCGCAAGGTGATTCGCCAGCGGCACAACAAGCGCTGGAGAAGCTTTGCCGGACTTACTGGAGGCCGCTCTATGGGTTTGTGCGCCGACAGGGTATCAGCCCCGAGGATGCGCAGGATCTCACGCAAGGTTTTTTTGCACTCTTGTTGGAACGCCGGGATCTGCACACTGTGCGCAAAGAGAAGGGGCGATTGCGTTCTTATTTGCTCTCAGCGCTGAAGCATTTTTTGGCCGACGAACGGCGCCGCGCGACGGCGATCAAACGCGGAAAAGGGGAGCGGCTCATTCCGTTGGACGAACTGCGCGCCGATAATGGGATGGACATCGAGCCAGCAGATCCCCTCACGGCAGAGCGGATTTACGAACGCCGTTGGGCTTCGACAGTGCTGGAAAGGGTCCTCAATTCGTTAAAGGATGAATACGCGGCGACGGGTAGCGCCGCATTATTTGATTCGCTGACCCAATTGTTGCCGGACG
>QHQA01000154.1:0-379 GCA_003219695.1 Verrucomicrobiota bacterium | reverse complement strand
CACACGGTTGCGACTCCCGGCGATATTGAAGACGAACTGCGTCATCTCATTGCTGTAGTTCGCGCGTAATGTGCGACCGAATTTTACGCAGTACAAAAGGAGACTGCTCGAACAAGCTGCGGGAATGATCACAGTCATCAGAGTCTGCCGAAAGTGCGGCGCGAAAATCTTTTCCGATGCGCCGAAAGGCCTTTGCACGGCCTGCGCGCTGGAAACGGCGCTCGGGATCTTTCCGGATCCCGTAGCCTCGGCGAAGGCGGATGACGGCGGCTCCGCTGAAAATGTTCAAACCAATAATGCGAATGCTCCGCCAGATCGCAAGACAACAACGCGCATCGCGAAGGTGCTGGGAGAGTTGGGCGACTACGAGTTGCTTGAG
>QHQA01000151.1 GCA_003219695.1 Verrucomicrobiota bacterium | reverse complement strand
CGAATCGATGAATTTCTCGTTGGGCACGATCATGGCGATATTGTCGTTCGTCATAATCACCGTGCTGCGGGCCCGGATTCGCTGCACCTGGCCGGTGATGCCCGCAACTTCGATGCGGTCCCCGACGGCGATGGGGCGCTCGGCCAGAATGAGCAGACCGCTGATGAAATTGCTGGCGATGTTTTTCAACCCGAATCCCAGGCCCACGCCGACCGCGCCAGCGAACACCGTCAGCGCCCCAAGATGAATTCCGGTATTGTCCAGCACAATGATGATTCCAATGATCAACACTGCGTAGCCGACGATTTGTGCAATCGCGTGTTGTAAGGCGCGGTCGAGCCCGCTTCTGGCCAGGAATCGATTAAACAGGAAATGCTTCGTGCGCGATGAAAGCCAGAAAACGAAAATAAGAAGCGTGATGAGCAGAAAAATTTGTAAAAGGCTCAACGTGATTCCAGGCAGTGGCGCGTTCCAGTAAAGCGGCACCCCTGCGGCGTTGACCGCGCTTACGGTGAAAAAGACGAGCGCGCACAGACCCAGGATTGTCGTGATGATCGCAACGAAATTGGTGTCGAGCTTGAACCGGCTGAATAAGCTGCGCACCAGATCGCTCTGCAAGAATCGCGCGATGATCAGGCCGACCGCAAACAGGGCGCCGAATGCGACGAGGCCCAGAAACGTGACGTAATGTCCGCCTACTTGAAACAGTGGTTTTTCCAACAGCGGAAAATTCATCGAAACCTAGTCTGAGCCGCGTGTCCCAGTTGCGCAACCGCTAAGCAAAAAACACGGCCGCAGCCGTGTTTGATGCTTCGCAGATGGCGAGCCCAAAAAGTGTTCGAAATCCCGCTACTGTTTGGAGGATTTTTCTTCGATGTATTTGATGACGTCGCCGACGGTCTGCAGTTTCTCTGCGTCTTCGTCCGGCACTTCGACTCCAAATTCTTCTTCAAAAGCCATCACCAGTTCGACGATGTCCAGCGAGTCTGCGCCCAAATCCTCAATGAAAGAAGCCTGCGGCGTGACCTGCTCTGGATTGACGCCAAGTTGCTCGACGATGATGTCCTTGACCTTCTCTTCGATTGATTTTTCCGCCATAAAATTTGTTCGGTTTGTATTAATCCCGCGTGGGGTCCGGTCCCGCAGAGCGGGAGACAGTCCGGGGCACAGCAATGGCAAGTAAATGAATTAAACAGCTTGTCAATCATTTTCGGGCAGGTGCCAAGGAATGACGGCTTCCCGGCCGTCATTTTCTCTTCGACGGCTGGGAAGCGATCGCTCCTTGAGCCGCGACAGCTTCGCGTTTGCGTCTGTTTGTTGTTGGAGTAGATGAAGCCGATGAGTTCTTCTGCCGTCGAGTTGGTCGATTTGCTCGATCTAAAGCTCCTGCCCGCGTGGGTGAAAGAACCCGCTGAGCCGAGAAGCTATGCTGACGAGCGAGGCGAGCATGATCGCGACCGCCCGCCGCGGCGACGCCACACGCGCGACAGAAAGCACTCAAGGGTCAGGCCCGACAAATCCCGCGCAGGCGTCCGATTCCCAATCAGGAAGACGGACAAGCGCGGAGCAAGACATGACTTCGAAAAGGTTCGCGACCGGCACCGCCGGTCGCCGCGAACGCCGGATCGCGAAAGCGGTCGAGATGGTCGTGCTCCGGTTACGCAAACACCGCCAGTTACAATCCGTTTCCTCCTGTACTTACCCGCGTTGGAAAATGTAGTCGCCCAAATCAAGTCCGGCTCGGTTGCGTACTCACTATTCGCGCTGGCGCGTTTGTTCCTGGAAAGACCGGTGGGTTACGAAGTTTGTCTCACAGCAAATCCAGAATCGCCGCTCTATCAGCTTGGCGAGAGCGACATCGTTTCTGTGGACCAGGACTTCCTCGAGCGGAACGCGTTCCGATTCGCTCAACGCGATTTCTACCAGATCGACATCGTGGAGACCGATCCAATCAAGGGAAATTTCTCCAATGTGGCGCGGTGCCGGTTGAGCGGAACACTTCTCGGCCCGACGAACTATCACAATTACCAGCCGCAACTGCGCACCTTGTACGAGCAGCGTTTCAGTCGGCGCATGAGTTTTGCCGATTATCAGCGGCAGATCGAGATCGTAAGCGATCCCGCGCTAGTCGAGCGCTGGAAAGAAGAAGCGCGAAAGGTGACGACCTTTACAACGTTACGAGAAGAAATTCCCGTGACGTTTTCGTCTGCCGTGGAAGCGGAACGGCATTTTCGCTCGCATTATTTGTCGGGGCTGATCCGCAGCGTAGAAAAAGCGACTATCGGCGGGGCGTTAAGCCGGCGTCTGCCGGACCGGAGACTGAACCGAGCAATCGAGGAGGTGTGGACGCGGGAAACCCGCTCGCCTTCAAATATGATGCAGGAATTAGCCAACCGGTTTCGACAAAGCGGTCTCCATGTTTTCCGCCACCGCCGTGGCATGCTGTTTGTGTCGCCGATTCGAGTGCGCGCGTTCGTTCACGAACACGCGGGCGTGTCGCCATCTGTGAATGCGATTCTCGAAACACTATCGGCGACGCCGGGGAGCAATCGGAAAGAGCTCCTCGAAAAGTTGATTGGTGATAGCGCGAGTGAAGATGGAGAGCCACGCCGGCTGGCGCTCGCGTCCGACCTGCGTTGGCTAATCAGTGAAGGATACGTGATTGAATTTAATGATGGCTCGTTCGACCTTCCACGGGCAAAAATAAAATCGCAGCAAAATGCCCACGTCGCCGCGGCAACTACCGAGCCTGTGGAGGGACCGCTCAGCTCGGCGAACTCCGCTGAAGGAACGATCGAGCAACTTTTGAAGCAAGCGCCTCTACAGCTTACCTGGCGAGAACCTTAAACGCCGGTCCTCTATCGCTTTCGTAGCGGAGGACTTCGTTTCTCTCATCCAAAACGGCGATGCGCGGCGAATGCGGTACCGCTCCTCCGGCGTGTAGCGCGCGAAGCTCATGATCGTCAGGCGATCGCCAATTTTTCCGAGATGCGCGGTGGCGCCGTTTAGTTCGATGATTCCCCGGCGCGCTTCCCCGTAAATCGCATACGTCTCGAACCGCTCGCCGTTGTTCAGGTTGCTAACGAGAATTTTTTCGTAGGGAACAAGGCCGACCCCGAGATCGTCAGGCTGCCTTCGTAATCCAGACTCGCTCCTGTGACGGTGGCGCGATGAATTTTCGATTTAAGAAGAATGAACTGCATTAGGATTTCCTGTCATTCCGAGCGAAGTCGAGGCTGCAACGTAGCCGCAGGATGCGGCGAGGCCAGGCTTTCCATCCCGTGGCGCAAGTCAAACGTGATTTCACGGGATATCTCGACTCCGCTCGACATGACGCGCTTGTGAAAGGGCGTTCAGATCGCCCCGGCTTTTTTCAGCGCCTTGTAAGCGCCGTGCTTGTTGATTGTCTTGAGGCCGCGCGCCGTAACACGAACGCGCACAAACTTCTTCAGCTCCGGCACCCAAATGCGCTGGCGACGCAAATTCGGCGCGAAAATGCGCGGCACCATTTTTGTAATGTGTCGGCCTACGCCGCCTTTTTTCTTAGCCAAACCGCGCCGGTGAATAACGCTGCCGCGCGCTGCTCTGGATCCTGTGATGTGGCAAACTTTCATGTCTCGAAAAAGCGGTCTAAACTGCCGCGTCTCGCCGCGCGGGTCAAGCGGATGCTCCAAGGAATGACGGCTCCCCGGCCGCCAAATTTCAAATCGATGGCTGCCCAAGCCGTCGTTCCTTGAGTTGAACGCGCAACTGATCGAGGCGGTCAAACTTACTTCGCACCCAAGCCAATGCACAAAAATAATCAAAAACTGCGGATCGGCATCATCGGGGCGGGCAATATCGTTCGCACCCGCCACTTGCCTGCTCTCACGAAACATCCAGAAGTCGAGATCATCGCGGTATCCAATTCCACATACGAAAGCGCCGAGAAATTTTGCAGCGAAAATTTGCCGGACGCGACGCCGATCAAACATTGGCCTGATCTCGTGGCGCTGCCGGACATCGATATTGTCTGGATAGGCACTCCACCTTACATGCATTCGGCGGTGACCATCTCCGCGCTTGAGGCGGGTAAACATGTCTTTTGTCAGGCGCGCATGTCGATGGATCTGGCTGAAGCGGAGGAGATGCTCGCGGCATCGAAGCGCTATCCGGAATTGGTGACCATGCTGTGCCCGGCACCATTCGGATTGCGAGGCGATTTGGTGGTGAAAAAGATTCTGGCCGAAAATTACATCGGCCAACCGCATCACGTGCGGTTGCAAAGTTTCACCGGGAATTACCTCGATCCGCATGCTCCCGCGCATTGGCGGCAAAAGATCGAGATCAGCGGACTCAATACTCTCACGCTGGGAATCTACGTCGAGGTGTTGCAACGCTGGCTGGGCGACATCACCGGCGTGTTCGCCCGCGGGAAAATCATTCACCCGCAGCGCGAAGGCTACAAAGTGATCATTCCCGATTTGCTCACTGTTCTGTGCAGCTTCGAAGAAGGCGCGGAAGGCGTGCTGGAGTTTAGTAGTATTAACGCGCTCGCGCAGGATGATCGGCTGGAAATTTACGGAAGCGCTGGCGCGCTCATCTATGATTTCACCTCCGACGTGGTGCATGCGGGCAAGTTCGGCGATCGCGCGCCGCACGTCGTCGATATCCCGCCCGAGTTAGAAGGCGAATGGCGTGTTGAAGAAGACTTTCTCGCCGCGATCAAATCAAAAGGCCGGGTGCGTCCGCATCCAACGTTCGAGGACGGCGTTCGATACATGCACGTCGTGCAAGCTGTCGCCGATTCGCGTGCGCGCAACGAATGGGTAGTAATCAAAAGCTGAGAAGCAATACCAGGATTATCATTCTGCGCGCTGCGAAGAATCTCCGATTGTTCGGGGCAGCAGCCAGTCCAGGGCTTGATGAAAATCTGCCAGCGCCGCTCCTTCGATCGGGTCATTATGAAACGCTCCCCGCAATGCGATGACGCGCTTTTCTCCGGCGTAGGCGTCAACCACCAGCTTGTGATAACGAGGCGGAACTATCTCATCTCTTTGCGCGAGCATGAAAATTGCAGGCGCGCGACTCGCTCTCGCGTTTGCGATGCTGTCGAGCTCTCGCGGGATCTGCCATGCAATAGGGCCTGCTAGCAGCCACAGGTTCCACCAACCAAACCGGCGAAGAATCATTTCGCGCAGCGGGACAGGATTATGCAGAATCAATCCCGCCACGGGACGCTGCGCCGCCACGTGAAGCGCAGCCGTCGCGCCGATGCTTGCTCCGAAAGACACGATCGGTCGATCGGCTGCGTGGCGTTTTAATTCATCAAAGGCC
>QHQA01000153.1 GCA_003219695.1 Verrucomicrobiota bacterium | reverse complement strand
TTCATAATGTGCATCACACCGATCTTGACATGGATGTGAGCACCGCCGCGCGATTTCATTTCGGCGAAATGATTTTTTCCATCGGGTTTCTTTCGCTCGCGGTCCTGGTCTTCGGCATCGCGCCGATCATGCTGATCGTGTTCTTCATCATGTTTGAGGCCGAAACACTTTTTCATCATTCCAACTGGCGTCTGCCGATTCAGCTCGAACGGATTTTGAACTTGATCATCGTCACGCCACGGATGCACGGGATTCATCATTCCATCGTGCAACGTGAGACGAATTCAAACTGGGGCACAATCTTTTGCTGGTGGGACAAACTTCATCGCACGTTGCGCCGCGACGTGCCGCAGGACGCCGTTACAATTGGCGTGGCCGCATATCGCGACGAGCACGAGCTTACGCTCGGGAAGCTTTTGGCATTGCCATTTGGAAAACAGCGCGAATGGCGGTTGCCCAACGGCGAAATCCCCGAGCGCACGCCGCAATCGGCAGAGGAACTCGCAGAATAGGCCCTGTGTTACGAAGCGCAGGGATCACGGCTAAATCATCTCGTAAATCCGAACACAGATGGATGGCCAAAAGAAAAGATAAGCGCGTGGCGATTGTTGCCGGAGTCGGACCCGGCTTGGGAGTAGCGCTGGTGCGCAAGCTTGCGGGAGAAGACTGCTGCGTCGGCATGTTCGCGCGCTCGCCTGAATTCATCGGCGAACTTGCTACTGAGCTTGGAGCGGATGCGCTGGCAGTTCCCACGGACGTTTCCAATGCAAAACAAGTCGCGGCGGGATTTCGCAAAGTGCGAGAAAAGCTCGGTCCAGTGGAGATTCTCATCGCGCACGCGAGCGGTTCAGTCGGCGAAGGCTTGATGAAGACCACGCCCGATCAATTCGAACAATCATGGCGTGTCGCAGTGCTGGGCGCGTTTCTGTGTGCGCGCGAAGCAGTGCCCGATATGCTCAGGAACGAGCGCGCGCAATTATTTTCACCGGCGCCACTTCTTCGGTGCGCGGGCGCGGCGGTGCGGTTTCATTTAGTAGCGCAAAGTTCGCGGTGCGCGGACTGGCACAATCGCTTGCCGTCGAACTGTGGCCAAAAGGTATTCATGTGGCACATGTCATCATCGATAGCGTAATTGATACGCCAAACGTGCGCAAGACCTACAAACCTTCTGCGAAAGAACCGTTGCTCAAACCGGAGGCGATCGCGGACGCATATTGGAACCTTATCCAGCAAGAGCGCAGCGCATGGAGCTTGGAAATCGATGTGCGTCCTTATAGCGAGGCCTTTTTCGAATAACGCTATTGGTAGGGACGCCCCGCCGGGGCGTCCGGTCGTCGCAGCGCGACGACCCTACCGGTTACTTGAAGATCTTGTCCAAGAGCAGCTGTGCCTGGCTGTAATGACGGCCGTGCGGTCCCTGATCGTTCAACCCCCAATTGTAGGGTAGATATTTGATGTCGTAATTTCCGCTGGCGGCAAATTCCCGGACTGATTCCGGTGCGTAGTGTCCGAGAATTTTCGGAGTGCCACCGGCTTCGTCGAAATCCGGCTTGAACCATTTGAAGATACTGGAGATTTCGACCTTCTGCTCTTTGGGTAAAAACTTGTTGAGATCTTGCCGCGCCAGCCACGCGCGATACGCGGTGTCGCCTTGTTCATCGAATTTCTCGGCTGTGTAGGCGAAGCGCTGCAACGGCGGACAACTGCGCGCCGCGCAGACCAGCGCCGCGTGCGCGCGATAACGGATCAACGGTCGCAGCGTTCCATGCTCGATGTCATCCAACGCAACTTTTCGCCCGTCCATGTCGTTGCGTTTTGCGGAAAAAGAATCCTTCAACTGCTGAATACTTTCCGTTGGATAATTCGACAAAATCCAGCGAATCACCAAAGCGTTGTAGGCATTGACCAGCGTAGCTGCTTTCTCGTTGCCTTGGGCTGGAGCGTGGGTCTTGGCGGCGAACTGCCTCAAGTACTCGTCGAGCGCCGACAAATCCGCCGTCTCTTTTTTCCAGACGCCGTAGTTCACGAGTCCCCGGTCGTTCACGTATTTTTTCAGCAGCCGGTCGAACTCGTCATGATGAATGCCGGCGGGCACATCGACGTTTTCACCCGTTTGCGCACGCGTGAGGAGACTGATGAAGGCAAATCCCAGGATCGAGAGAAGAATCCAGAATCTAGGCATTTTCTATTTCGGTGAGTTAATTAGCGCCCAAACGTAGCCGTAGGTCAGCGACCTTTCCGTTCCCTAGGTATATTTTCGGGGTTCCTGCGCGATCCGGCTTCGGGCTTTAGCGATCGGAAATAATCATCGCGAAGGTTGGGACGACGTTATAAGGAGGGTTGAATTTCTTTTTCGAAACTTGCTTTGTCGTCGTAGCCCAAGTGCCCACTCACGATGTGACCTTGTCGATCAATCACAAAGGTCGTCGGAATGGAATCGATCCTGCCGTACGCCTCCGCGACTTTGTCGTTTCCGATGACAATCGGGTAGTTCACCGCAAGTTGTTTGACAAACTTCTTCACCACTTCGGGACCTTGGTCATCCAGCGAAATGCCGATCACCGTAAAACCCTTATCAGCGTATTGCTTTTGTAGCTCCACAAAGTGTGGGATTTCGATGCGGCACGGAGCGCACCAAGTCGCCCAGAAATCGAGAATTACAACTTTGCCGCGAAAATCGGAAAACTTCACTGTCTTGCCATTCAAGTCCTTTAGCTGCCAGCCGGGCGCAGGTTTTCCGGCGAGCGACGTTTCCTGTGCGCGCGCCCGCGCTGCGCTTAAACAAATAGATCCGACCGCCAGCAAAGCGATGAGAGAAACGCTAAGCCAGCGAGAAGCGCAATGAATTTTCATCGTGACCATACCAAGGATGCCCTTGTGCCCGCTATTATTCCCTCACGTCGGAAGCTGGTTTCTGGTGTCCACTCGATCGATCGAAAAAGCTCACACTAAAAAGGATGTCCAGATCGCGCAAATAATAGAGGGTAAAACATCAGCGATGCCACACTGATGCGATTGCGATCATCGAGCAAATTCATCTTTGAAATGCTAGGGACCAATTTGGGAGAGTATCAAGTGATCTATGCTGAGCCACCCAGGTCCTGAAAGAAAAAGCCAAAAAAGAATCACCAGATTAAGCACATCTGGAACGTATAAAAATTCTGAAAGCCAGGCGAGCGGTGACGTTGCTTTGATGTTTTTGATCGCGGTGGTGGCAATCGCCATGATCATCACGCAGCTGAGCATCACGCACGCGAGCGGCGTCGCAAGGCCGAGGATCAGCAGAAAACCAAAGACAAATTCCACCGTTGCAACGAAAACGGCATTAAAATCAGGAAAGGGAACCTTCGCAGCAACCAGCGTCTCACGCATCTGCTCGCGTCGCTCAGGCACAAAAAGCTTGCCGCGTCCGGATAGAAAAAACAGCAAACCGACTGTGATCCGCGCCACCAGAACGCCAACCCACTGCCACGCATTCAGCTCACTCAGAAATGTTCGGATCCACGACATTCAAATCAATAGGATAACGCTGCACTAACGTTTATTCCTTTGCCTGATCAGCTGGCAACGGAATAATCAAGTCAATTCATATCTCTAAACTTCGCAGCACGTCCGAATGAAAAAAGGTGAAGAGGTTTATAACGTTGTCGTAATCGGCGCCGGGACAGCCGGCCTGGTCACGGCCGCCGGAACGGCAGGACTCGGCGGGCGCGTCGCTTTGATCGAGCGCAATCTGATGGGAGGCGATTGCTTGAATTTCGGCTGCGTGCCGAGCAAGGCGCTCATTTCCTCGGCGCGATTGATCCAGCAAATTCGTGACTCCGAAAAATGGGGCCTCAATCGGCAAGAGCCAGAGTTCGCTTTTGAAAAGGTGTTTGAGCGGATGCGGGCGCGTCGGGCGAAGATTGCGCCAAACGATTCGCAGGAACGCTTTGAGTCGTTAGGCGTAGATGTTTTTCGCGGTGAAGCACGATTTGTTTCGCCGCACGAAGTCGAGATCAATGCACCGGAAGGGCAGTATAATACCGCCCTTCCCTCGATGCGACTGCGTGCGCGCAACTTTGTGATCGCGACTGGCAGCCGCGCCGTCATTCCAAAAATCGAAGGGATTGAAAAGATCCGTTATTTCACGAACGAGACCATTTTTGACGAGCTGAAGGAAAAACCGGAGACCATGATTGTGCTTGGCGGCGGGCCGATTGGTTGCGAGCTCGGGCAAGCGCTGAGCCGGCTTGGGGTGCGGGTGACGGTGATCCAACGCGGCGACCAGCTTTTGCCAAGAGAAGATCGAGATGTGTCGGAATTCCTCGAGCGGCGATTGATCAACGAAGGCGTGCGTGTAATCAAGAACGCCGATGCGCATTCAGTTGCGACCAGCGACAAAGGAAAAGTTGCGCTTGAGTGGCTAGATCGACAGTCGGGTCGGTTAGCCGAACGGACTTTGTTTGCCGACACCCTGCTGGTCGCCATTGGGCGAATGCCAAACGTCGAGAACCTGGGCTTAAAGTCAGTGGGAGTTGACGCCAATGAGAGAAGCGTGCGCGTTAATGAATACCTGCAGACATCTCAACGGCACATTTATGCCGTAGGCGATGTGATTGGGCAATTTCTGTTCACACACATGGCCGATGCGCAGGCGCGTGTGGTCGTGAGGAACATCGTCGTCCCCTTTCAATTCCTCCGGCGAAAAATGGATTATTCGATCGTGCCTTGGTGCACGTATGCGGATCCGGAAGTTGCACACGTCGGGCTGGGCGAAAAGGAAGCCACGCAGAAAAACGTCCCCTATGATCTGTTCGTCGTTCCGCTCGAGGACATCGATCGAGCAGTCGTGGAAAACGAAGAAGCAGGCTTTGCAAAGATTCTAACGGTGAAAGGTTCCGATAAAATCCTCGGTGCGACTATCGTCGCGCCGCACGCGGGCGATTTATTGCATGAGTTTGTGCTGGCGATGAAGGCCGGCGTCGGTCTCGGCACGATTGCATCAACGATTCACGCCTATCCCACATTTGCCGAGCTCGCGCGCAAAGCGGGCGACAAATACAACAAGACGCGCCTGACTCCGCGCGCGAAGACGATTTTCACCTGGCTGTATGGACGCGCTCGGAGATGACGCTTCCGGGGAGCGCACGCGCCTCGCGTGCTGGTTTCGGCGCCCTCGCCGAACCGCCCCTACGCACCGCAACTGCAATCAACAAACAAAGAGGACAAACCGCGCCGCGCGGACATAGAAAAAAGTCCGCATTGGCGAGAGCGCCCATGCCAACACGCGAGGGCGCGTGTGCTCCCCAGATTGCACGAAATGACGAACGAACAGAAAAGCGCAGTCGCGCGGCTCATTGCGCTCGTTGCATTCATCATCGCGCTTTTTCTTGCGATGAGATTTCTGCCGGTCCAGCCATGGCTGAGAGATTTCAATGACTGGATCGGCCAGATGGGCGCGGCTGGCATCTTCATTTTTATCATCGTTTACGCCGCCGCCACGGTTTTGCTCGCACCCGGAGCAATCCTCACTATCGGCGCAGGATTCACATTCGGCCTGTGGAAAGCATTTCTAGCCGTATCCGCTGGCGCAACGCTTGGCGCAGCGTTGGCTTTTCTGGTTGCCCGTTTCCTCGCTCGCGACAAAGTCGAAGCGATCGCGCAACGGAACGAAAAGTTCCGCAACATCGACACCGCGATCGGCAAACAAGGCGCGAAGCTGATTTTCCTGCTCCGGCTCAGTCCGGTGATTCCGTTCAACCTAAGCAATTATTTTTATGGATTAACCGGTGTAAAATTCTGGCCGTACGTGCTGGCGAGCTGGATCGGCATGATGCCCGGCACATTTCTCTACGTTTACATCGGCACTGCGGGCAAAGCCGCTGTCGCCGCCGCAGCTGGTGACGGAGTGGTGAAACACGGCTGGCAATACTGGACGCTTTTGAGCGTCGGTCTCGCCGCCACCATCATTGTAACAATCTGGGTAACGAAAATCGCGCGTGACGCAGTCAAGAAAAGCACCGATGTAAAGTAACCGGTGGTAAAAAACGCTTGCTTTCGGTCCTTGTTCGTCATTAAGTCGATCTAATTCCATGCGCCAATTTTCGAAATCGAACTCGGCATGTCGGCCTCTCTCCGGCCGGATGAGCCGTTACTGGCGCTGCTCAATCTAGGCAAAGCGAAACTTCTGGCTTCTTGCCAGCCCGGCAAAGTTTCGCCGCAGGCCCCAACGTCTTCGGAGTCGCGTTGACGATTCTGTTTTTCGCGCGCCTGCGATCAAACCGATGCCTTCATTCAAATGACCTAATTTTTCCGACGATATGTTGATTGTGATGAAACCCAGCGCGACCGCATCCGAGATTGATGCGGTGGTTGAAGCAGTTCACTCGATGGACTTGCGAGCGCATCCGCTCGCCGGCGCGACGCGGACCGCGATTGGAATCACGGGTAACACCGGAGTGATCGATGGCCGGCGCTTCGAAAGTCTCTCCGGCGTCGCTGAAGTCATTCGCGTAACCAAGCCGTACAAATTGATCAGCCTGGATTTGCGGCCGGAGAAAACAATCGTCCGCGTCGGTGACGCCACGATCGGAGGAAACGAGCTGGCGATCATCGCAGGGCCGTGCGCGATCGAGAGTCGCGAGCAGGCTTTCACTGTAGCCGAGGCGGTCAAACAAAGCGGCGCGCGTTTCTTTCGTGGCGGCGTGTGCAAGCCGCGCACTTCGCCTTACTCGTTCCAGGGATTAGGCGAAAAAGGCTGGATGATCATGACCGAGATCCGGGAGCGTTTTGGATTAAAAGTCGTAAGCGAAGCGCTCGACGACTCCAGCGTCGATCTGGTCGAACAGCATTGCGACGTCATTCAAATTGGCACCCGTAACATGCAGAATTTTTCGCTGCTCAAGCGCGCGGGTCGCTCAAAGCTGCCGGTGTTGTTGAAACGAGGAATGGCCGCAACGCTGGAGGAGTTTCTGCTCGCGGCCGAATACATCATGGCGGAGGGCAATTACAACGTCATCCTGTGCGAGCGCGGCATTCGCACGTTTGCGCAACACACCCGCAGCACGCTCGATCTCGGAGTCGTGCCGGCGATCCGTCGGATTTCGCATTTGCCGGTGATCATCGATCCGTCTCATAGCGGCGGAACCAATTACATGGTGGCGCCGTTGGCGCGCGCCGGTGTTGCGGTAGGCGCCGACGGACTCATGGTCGAAGTTCACAACCAGCCGGAATCCGCGCTTTCCGATGGTGCACAGGCGCTGACACCCGCCGAATACGCGCAACTGATCAAGGAAGTGCAAGCCATTCACGAACTCAGGGTGTCGCCTGCTTAAAACCAATGCTTCTGCTTTTGGATAACTACGACTCGTTCACCTACAACCTCGCCCAATATTTGGGCGAGCTTGGATGTGAATTGTCCATTGCACGGAACGATGCGATCACCATCGATCAGATCGCGCCTCTGATGCCCAGTCACATTTGCATTTCTCCCGGACCAGGAACGCCGCGCGAAGCAGGCATCAGCAAAGAGGTCGTCATCCGCTTCGGCAAACAAATTCCCATCCTCGGCGTTTGTCTGGGGCACCAATGCATCGCAGAAGCGTACGGCGGGAAAGTGGTGCCGGCTCCGCGTCTCATGCACGGAAAATCGTCACTCATCTATCACGACAACACCTCGATATTGTCGGATTTGCCGGTGCCGTTTGAGGCAGGCCGGTACCACTCGCTCGTCGTTGAAGCCGATTCATTTCCGTCGTGTCTTGAAGTCATCGCGCAAACTGATGGGAACGAGATCATGGCGCTCCGCCATCGTGAATTCCCTGTGTATGGCGTGCAATTTCATCCTGAGTCGATCCTTACACGGGATGGCAAGAAAATCTTGTCCAACTTCCTCGAGTTCAAAAGCTAAATGACCACGACACCTCTCAATCCATCGCTCGACGAATTCGTTCGCCTTGCTGCTCGCGGCAATGTCGTTCCGGTTTTCGCCGAGTTCATGGCCGATACGGAGACACCGGTTTCGGCATTCAAAAAGCTTTACCGCGGCGGAGGCGATTACGGTTTCCTTTTTGAATCGACAGAGAAAAATGATGTATCGGGCCGCTTCTCGTTTGTCGGAACGAAACCGCGCGCGGTCATTCGAAGTTACGGCCGCCAAATCCAGTTGCTGAAGCGTGGCGGCGAGCAGCGTTTCGAAACATCGACCAGCCCGCTGGATGAAGTCCGCAAATTGTTAGGGCGTTACCGATTCGTGGGACGGCCGGAGCTATCGCGATTCGCGGGCGGCGCCGTCGGCTTTCTTGGCTACGACGCGATCAATTTTTTTGAGCCGACAGTTCCCGTCGCTCCAAACGACGAGCTGCGCCTGCCGGAGATGCTTTTCATGATCACGAGTAGCTTTCTAATTTTCGACCATCGGCTGCGTACTTTGAAAGTCGTTGTTAACGCGTTCCTGGAAGACGGCACACCGGAAGAGGTCTATGCGCGGGCAGGGCAGTCGATTGACGCGATCGTGCGCAAGCTCGCGGAACCAGCCGAACTACCCGTCATCTCAATCAACGGCAGGGACCCGCGGCCGCCGCGCAGCAATTTCCGGCGCGAAGAATTCGAGGGTGCCGTCAACCGGGCAAAGGAATACATTCGCGCCGGCGACATTTTCCAAGTTGTCCTGTCGCAGCGCTTCGAATCCAATTTCGCAGGCGACCCCTTTGATTTCTATCGCTGCCTTCGCTTCATCAATCCGTCGCCATACATGTTTTGTCTGGGATGCGGTGACGATTTTGCACTCGTTGGCAGCTCACCGGAAATGCACGTGCGACTTACCGTTGATACGGTTGAGATTCGGCCTATCGCAGGGACGCGTCCACGCGGTGAGACTCCCAGCGACGACGAAGCGAACACGCGCGAGTTGCTGGCCGATCCCAAAGAACGCGCCGAACACATCATGCTTGTCGATCTTGCCCGCAACGACCTCGGGCGCATTGCGGATTTCGGAAGTGTGCACGTGACGGAATTTATGAATATTGAGCGTTACAGCCATGTCATGCACATCGTCTCGGACGTGTGCGGCCGGCTTCGGAGTGGCTGCGACGGATTTGATTTGGTCGAGGCGACGTTTCCCGCCGGGACGGTTTCAGGTGCGCCAAAAATCCGGGCGATGCAAATCATCAGCGAGTTGGAACAAACCAGACGCGGCTGTTACGCCGGCGCAGTCGGGTATTTCGGATTTGATGGCAACGTCGATTCCTGCATCGCTCTGCGATCCGCGGTGCTGAAAAATGGCAAAGCTTATTTTCAAGCTGGCGCTGGAATTGTGGCGGATTCCGACGCGCACCGGGAATACGAGGAAACGATCAACAAAGCGCGCGCGATGATGCAAGCGCTGGCTTTGGCTGGCGGATGAATTCAAACAGATGAACTGCGAACAGATCATCGGCAACGGCGCGTTGGGCGAGGCAACGTCGCGCTTGCTGCGAAGCGAAGATCTCACCGAGACCGACGCGGCAGAATTCTTGCAAGCCCTTCTTGAGCCGGACGCGAGCGATGCGCAGATCGCGTTCGCGCTATCCGCCATGGCCGCGAAAGGCGAAACAGCTGACGAACTGGCGGGCATGGCAGCCGCGATGCGTGCACGCGCTGTGCCGTTGCCGACGCATCATACGCGTTTCATCGACACGGCAGGAACCGGATCGAGTGCAGTAAAAACTTTCAACGTTTCCACCGCAGCCGCGTTCGTCATTGCCGGCGCGGGTCTGCCAGTTGCAAAACATGGCTCGCGCGCGGTCACATCGCGCGCCGGCAGCGCCGATGTGCTCGAAGCGCTGGGGGTGAACACGGGCGCTTCTTTGGAACAGACTCAACGTTGCTTAAACGAACACGGAATCTGTTTCATGTTTGCGCCGCTTTTCCACAGCGCGACCGCGCGCGTCTCGCGAGTGCGTCGTCAGCTTGGCGTCCGCACCGTCTTTAACTTGCTCGGTCCGCTGGTGAATCCTGCGCGTGCGCCGTTCCAGCTTCTCGGGGTCTGGCATCGCGCGTTGCTCGAGCGTGTGGCCGCCGCGCTCGCGCGAGTCGGCGTTGCGAAAGCCTGGGTTGTTCATGGCACCGATGGTCTCGATGAAATAACACTGACAGGCGAAACGATGGCCATAGCCTGCTCCACGGAATCGGATGGCAGGTTCGCCATGGAAAGTTTTTCCACTTCGCCGCGCGATTTCGGATTGGAACCGCGACCTATCGATCATCTTCGCGGCGGCGGGCCACAGGAAAATGCCCAACTGATTCGGGCGATTATCGATGGTGACAAAAGCGCCGACGTGACCGCCGCTCGGGACCTGGTGATCATCAATGCAGCTGCGGCTCTGCACATCGCAGAAATAGCGCCTGATCTTTTGACGGCAACAACTCTCGCCCAACAAAGCATCGCGAGCGGACAAGCGGCAGCGAAGCTGGATACGCTGATCCGGGAGACAAATCGCAGGCTATGAGCAAAGATTTTCTTTCAGAGATCGTCGCGCGAAAGCGAGCTGCTGTGGCGGGCCTTGTCGCGCAGAAAGATGCAAGCGCTTGGCGAGACCGGGCGCTGGAAAATCGAAAACGCGCGCTGCCACATCGTTTGCGCGAGGCGTTGGAGACGGACTCGATGCCGCTCAAGATCATCACCGAGTTCAAGCGCATGTCGCCATCTCGCGGTGTAATTCGCACCGATTTTGCGCCTGCCGATGTGGCCGGTTGCTACGAGCGCGGCGGCGCGTGGAGCATCTCTGTTGTAACTGAGGAAGAATATTTTGGCGGTTCCATCGCTGATCTCATCGCGGTTCGCGCAACTACGCGATTGCCGATCCTGCGGAAGGATTTCATCATCGATGCGATCCAGATTTACGAAGCAGCCATTGCCGGCGCGGACGCCGTGCTTTTGATCGCCGCCATTCTCGACGATTCCGCCCTTAAGAAGATGCGCATCATCGCCGAAGACGAACTGCAGCTCGATGCGCTGGTCGAAGTGCATACTTCTGATGAATTTCGCCGCGCGCTCGACTCTGGCGCAAAGCTCATCGGTGTGAACAATCGGAACCTCCGGACGTTTGAAGTTTCAATCCGCGCAAGCGAACGCATCATCGCTGACGCGCCGCGCGATGCGGTGATGATCAGCGAAAGCGGATTACGAAGCGCAGAGCAACTCCATCATCTTCGCGCCCTCGGATTTCGCGGTTTCCTCATTGGCGAAGCTTTGATGGAAGCGCCGGACCCAGCAACGGCTCTTCGCGACCTAATCCTTGCTGCCTCAGAAGTGCACGGCGCACAGCGCCATGGCTACAGGTCATTCAGGCTTCGCCGCGTATAACCCAATGTAAAAATGCAGAGAGCGCATCCACATTCACGCGGCTTTGTCATTAATTCGTCATTCGTCATTCGAGCTTCGTCATTACTCCTATGAAGCGCGTGCAAGTCAAAATCTGCGGCGTCACCAACATCGATGACGCGAAAACGTGCGCGGAGTTCGGCGCGGACATGATCGGGCTGAACTTCTTCCGCCAAAGCCCGCGCTACGTTAAACCAAAGATTGCGCGGAAAATTATCGAAGCCGTACCGCGCGAGGTTTGCGCGGTGGGCGTTTTTGTCGAGCCAAGCTTAGTTAAAGTGCGCAGAATCTTGGCGATTGCCGATCTCCATTGTTTGCAACTCCATGGAAACGTCCCAGCTGAAATGTGCCGGAAGCTGACGGAGGAATTTCGCGTGATCCGCGCCTTGCGTACGCACAGCCGGTTTCAGCCGAAAGATGCACGGTTGTTTTCCGGGTGTGACGTGCTCATCGACGCGCATCATCCGGAGTTGCACGGTGGAACGGGGCAGACCAGTGATTGGTCTGCAGCGCGGGCAACGTTGCCTTTCACGCGTTTCCTGATTCTTTCCGGCGGTTTGAATGCGAATAATGTGGCCGAAGCGATCGCAGCCGTCGCGCCGCACGCGGTCGATGTTTGCAGCGGAGTCGAAAGCGCGCCCGGTGTGAAGGATCATCGCGCGATCGAAAAATTCATTACCGCTGTCCGGGCTTGATGGAAAAGCAAAGATCAATCATCAGCCGCAGCGAGCCGGATGAGCACGGCCATTGGGGCAGATTCGGCGGCCGCTACGTGCCGGAAACGCTCGTCGCGCCGCTTGATGAGTTGACCCGGGAGTTTACGCGCGCGCGTCGTGACGCGCGCTTCTGGAACGAACTCGAGCATCTTCATCGCCAGTACTGTGGCCGGCCCACGCCGTTGTATCACGCACAGCGATTGAGCGCGCATGCGCGGGGCGCAACGATTTTTCTGAAACGGGAAGACCTTGCCCATACTGGCTCGCACAAGATCAATAACGCGGTAGGCCAGGTGTTGCTTGCGCGCCGCATGGGCAAACAACGCGTGATCGCGGAGACCGGCGCGGGCCAGCATGGGGTCGCCACCGCAACCGTCTGCGCATTGTTCGGTTTACAGTGCGTAATTTACATGGGCGCGGAAGACGTGCGGCGACAGGAGCTCAACGTTTTCCGAATGCGACTGCTGGGGGCCGAAGTGGTGACGGTGAACTCGGGGACCCGCACATTGAAGGACGCCATCAACGAAGCTTTGCGCGCTTGGGTCACGAACGTTCACGACACTTATTATCTGCTGGGCAGCGCGTTGGGTCCGCATCCTTATCCGCTCATGGTGCGCGAATTTCAAAGCGTGATCGGGCGCGAAGCGCGCCAGCAGATTCTTTCTCAAACCAGGCGACTGCCGCACACGTTGCTCGCGTGCGTCGGCGGCGGCTCGAATGCGATCGGCTTGTTTCATCCTTTCATCGCAGACGAACAAGTGCGCCTGCTCGGGGTGGAAGCCGGCGGCCGAGGCGACGCGATGGGAGAGCACGCCGTCCGATTTCACACCGGCGCGGCGAGCGGCGGCGGGCGCATCGGCGTGTTGCACGGAACCATGTCCTACGTTCTCCAGGATGCCAACGGACAGATCGCAAACACGCATTCGGTTTCCGCCGGCTTGGATTATGCGGCGGTCGGCCCCGAGCACGCGTTTCTTCACGATAACGGACGGGCCGAATACATTTTCGCCAGCGACGCGGACGCGCTCGAAGGCTTCAGGCTTTGCACTCAACTGGAAGGAATCACTCCCGCGCTTGAGACCTCGCACGTCGTCATTCCCGCCATTCGCATCGCGCAGCAATTGTCTCCGGACGATTCCATCATCGTGAATCTCTCGGGACGCGGCGACAAAGACGCCCAGCTTGTCGCGCAACTGCTAAGAGACTGTTGAAATACTGCGATGGCCCGCGTTGCTGATGATTTTTGGCCTGAGCAAGGCGGGACGAAGGAGCATACCCTTCATGGGTCTGTGACTGAGGAGCAACGCAGCTCAGACCAAAAAGCGGCGCAACCCTTCGGGCGGAAGCAATTTGGGGTATCTGGCTGCGTTGCTCGCTCGTTACAGGTCGCTGCGGACATGCGCCTCGCTCGCGCCTTGCCATTCGCCCCAACTTGCTTCCGCGCGGGCCATCGCAGTATTTCAACAGTCTCTTAAGCAATGAGCCGGATTCGAGAAAAATTCGCCGAACTCAAGCACGCAGGCGACGGCGGCTTCATTCCTTTCATAACCGCGGGCGATCCCGATCTCGCAACCACCGAGCTATTGCTGATCGAACTCGCCACGGCTGGCGCCGACATCATCGAGCTCGGAGTTCCCTTCAGCGATCCAGTGGCCGATGGCGAAGTGATCCAGCGCGCATCCGAACGCGCCTTGCGCAACGGCGTGACGCTCACGCACGCGCTCGATTGCGCGGCGCGCGCGAGAGGCCGCATCGGCACGCCGATGGTGTTGTTCAGCTATTTCAATCCGCTCTTGCATTTTGGCGAGGCGCGGCTCGCTCGCGCGGTGAAAGCCGCCGGAATCGATGGCGTGCTCGTGACTGACTTGATTCCCGAAGAAGCAGAATCATGGATCGAGCAACTTTATCAAAACGATCTCGATCCGATTTTTCTCGTCGCGCCAACGACATCGGACGAGCGGCTCGCGCACATCGCGCAACGCGCGCGCGGATTCATCTACGCCATCTCGCGCACGGGCGTGACCGGGCAGCGCGATGCGGTCGCCCGCGATGCGGAAGAACTTGTCCGCCGGATTCGCGCGGTCAGCGATCTTCCAATAGCGGTCGGATTTGGCATTTCGACCAGCGAACAGGTGAAAGAAGTCTGGCGTTTCGCTGATGCCGCCGTTATCGGAAGCGCAATCGTAAGCGAAATTGAAAAGCTGAACAGCGCAGCGGATCTGGCCAGCCGCATTGGTGATTTCACGCGATCACTGTCCACCAGATAGAACACGCGCGCTCAAGGGGCGGGGTTCGAACTTCTTGCTGCTAACTCATGTCTGCCAGTGATGAGAGCGTATAGGCGATTACAAAATCAGAACGACTCTCTTTTCGCTCGACGCGATGGGCAAGCAATCGGCGCCGCGCAGCTAGGCGCGGCTTTCGTTCCTTTTGCAATTTAGCCGTCCGAGCGAATTGCGGCTTTTCAGGAACAACACATCCTGCTAAAGCTTCGCATTGTCATGATCGAGACCAGTCGTAAAGAAACCGTCGTCCGCCAGCGATACGCAGTGGGAGCAAAAGCACGCGCGGACAAACTTTGTTGTCCCGTCGAATACGAGTCGGAATATCTGAAGGTGATCCCCCGGGAAGTGATCGAGCGCGATTACGGCTGTGGCGATCCGTCGCGTTATTTGCACGAGGGCGAAACCGTCCTCGATCTGGGCAGCGGCACGGGAAAAATCTGTTTTATTGCCGCGCAAATCGTCGGGCCAAACGGCAGAGTGATTGGCGTTGATATGACCGATGAAATGCTCGAGGTCGCGCGACGTAACGCGCCGATTGTAGCCGAGCACATCGGTTGTTCAAATGTCGAATTCCGCAAGGGCCGCATCCAAGATTTGGCGCTCGATCTTGAATTGCTGGATCGCGAACTGAAGAAAAAACCGATCACAGACGCGGCGCCATTTCTTGCCGCCGACGAACTCGCCGAAGAACTGCGGGTGAAACATCCGCTGATCGCAAGCGATTCGGTGGATGTGGTCGTTTCCAGTTGCGTCCTTAACCTGGTTGAGCCGAAATCGAGACCGCAGTTGTTTGACGAAATTTTCCGTGCTCTGAAAAGAGGCGGGCGTGCCGTTATCTCGGACATCGTGAGCGACGGAGCGGTGCCCGAGGAAATGCAAAACGATCCAGAACTTTGGAGCGGCTGCATCTCGGGCGCGTTCACCGAAGAGGGTTTTCTTGCCGCGTTTGAGAACGCCGGCTTTTATGGGATTCAAATCCTGAAACGCGACGCGCAGCCGTGGCGCACGGTGCACGGAATCGAGTTTCGTTCTGTGACGGTCGAGGCATTCAAGGGTAAACAAGGCGCATGTTTCGAGCGCAATCAGGCGGTGATTTATCGAGGTCCGTTCAAGGAAGTGCTCGATGACGACAATCACCGCATGGAACGCGGCAAACGCTACGCGGTTTGTGACAAGACTTACGGTCTCTACAAGAAACCTCCCTATCGTGATTTCTTCGAGTTCATTGATCCCATTGTCGATGTTCCGCTCGAACAAGCAAAACCGTTCGATTGCTCGCGCACGTCACTACGGCATCCGAAGGAAAGCAAAGGGCAGAATTACAACGCCACGATCGAAGCAAACAGTAAATGCTGTGATGGCAGCAGTTGTTGCTGATTAGGATGAATCGTTTCGCGCAGACACTGACGGAGTATTCGATGTCACTTCGGCGAGGGCGTCCTGAAATTCTTCAGGTCAACCTGGGCAAGCTCTGCAACCTCACTTGCATGCATTGCCACGTGAACGCAGGCCCGAAGCGCAAAGAAATCATGACGCGCGAGACAATTGACCGAATCATCGATTGGCTGGCGAACACTGAAATCACTGTCGTCGATCTCACCGGCGGCGCGCCGGAAATGATTCCCGATTTTTGTTACTTCATCGAAAGCGTGAAAACCCTAGAACCTTCGCGCCATGTCATCGACCGTTGCAATCTGACAATCTTGCTGGAGCCGGGCTACGTAGACCTCGCGGGATTTCTTGCTCGGAACAAGGTCGAGATTATCGCCTCGATGCCGTGTTATTCGCCGGAAAATGTAAACGCGCAACGGGGTGAAGGCGTTTTCGAAGGAAGCATCGCTGCATTGAAAATGCTCAACTCGTTAGGGTATGGAACCCAGCCGGAGCTGCCGCTGCATCTCATTTACAATCCGGTGGGGGCATTTCTGCCGCCGTCGCAGGCTGAACTTGAATCTGATTACAAACGCGAGCTCGCCAAACATTTCGACATTGTGTTCAACAAACTCTACACGATCACAAATCTGCCCATCGGGCGATTCGTTGCTTACCTGCAACACAATAACAAGGTCGCCGAATATATGGAACTGCTGATCAGCGCGTTCAATCCGGCCACGATCAATGGATTGATGTGCCGCAACACCGTCAGCGTTGGCTGGCGCGGCGAAGTTTATGATTGCGATTTTAATCAACAGCTCGGGATGCAATGGAGCAATGGCAAGCCGATATTCTTGTGGGACCTCGAACCGGGCAAGATCGAGAATCGTGAGATCATGACCGGCAATCATTGTTTCGGCTGCACCGCCGGCGCCGGCTCCAGTTGTGGCGGCGCGATTGTGTGATGCGGATGTCAGGCAGCTTGCCTGACTCGGTCGTCAGGCTGCCAGCCTGGCGAGGTGAAAGCAGATTTGACAGGCAAGCTGCCTGTCAGCCGAGACAGGCTGGAAGCCTATCTTCCGACCGTGATTACGCGCGCCGCCATCGGCACAACGAATTCGTTTCCTTGCGCATAGCGCTTGATTCCATCTTCGATTGCCACGCGGATAGCTTCTAATGTTCCCGGCAATTGTCGCGCCAACATCCCCGCGGTGCGAACGCCTGCATCGCGTTCCGCTTCGAATAAATAGCGCGCGCTTGGAAGATGCCACTCAACTGTGTGCGTCTCGTAAGTCATCGAGCTGCCATCAAAACCGGCTTGCTCCAATGCTTTTCGGCATTCTTCTCTTTCGCCGTACAAATAGCGCGGCGGCCCTTCGGGCAAGCTCACATCCAAGTTTGCGTACGCTTGGATTGCGTCATTGACGATTTGAGCGCCAGGACTCTCCTCTGGTCCGGCCCAGACTGTGAATCCAAATCTTCCATCCGATTTCAAAGCACGGCATACTTCGGCGCAGGCTCTTGCCGGATTTGAGACATGCAGCAAGCCAAAATTCATCAGCACGCGATCAAAGCTGGAATTTGCAAATGGCAGATCCTGAGCGTTGCCCTGGAGGAATGTAATATCGGGGGACATCGTCTTTGCGATGGCGATCATTTTTTCGGAGAAATCAATTCCCGTTGGAATAGCGCCAAACTGCTTTACCGCCGCGGACACATAGCCGGGTCCACAGGCGACATCCAGAACTGACATGCTTGCCGAAACCCCGGCAGCATTGATCAAATAGGGAATAAACTGCCGTGTGAGCGAGGACCACACAGAATCGTATTTGTCCGCTACACGTTCCCAGCCCGCGTGTTCGAACCGAGTGAAGGCGTCGTCCATTTCCGAAGTTCATTGTAGAGCAGGCGCTCCGCCTGCCAAGATTTCCGGTAGCCGAAAGTGTGGTAGGGCGCGCTCGCCGAGCGCGCAGCAACGGACGGCCCGGCGGTCCGCCCCTACCATTACTCCAGCGGAAATTCGATGCGTTCCTCGGGTTCGCGAGCGACGAGTTTGTTCCGCTCAATGATTCGTGCGCAGGTATTCCAGCGCAGGATCGCATCGTCGTGGCCGGGCGGACGGAGCGGCTCGGCTTTTTCGAACCAGTCCATTGCTTCGAGCAAAAGATCGTACGCCTGAAAGCGGGAGCCCGGTGTGTGCTGCCGCAGTTTCATCTTTGCCCGACGCTCGGCAACAATTCCAGAATAATACGCGCGGTCATATTCGGATTTCATGCGCGCCAGCAACTCTCTCGTTTGCGTTTCGCTGACGCCGTAGCCTTTCTCGAAGCGATCCGTCAACGCGAGCAAAAGCACGATGATTGCTCGTTGATTTTCCGGATCAACAGCGAGAATATCGAGGCAGATGCTCTCGGCTTCCGCAGGCTCATTGAGCAAACGATAGCGCTCGGCTTTTTCCAGCGCGGCGGAAATGGCGTCTTTGTGTAGTCGTTTCAAATCGGGCATGGCAAAATCGTTGACCCGTTAAAGCGTTGAAGCGCTTTGCGTTCGTTGCATTTTCGCTTCAACGCTTCAACGCTTCAACCTTTTGACGATCCGATCTCTTCTTTAGCCACCTCCAAATCCAGCCAAACGGATCATAGAAATCGTCCACCACCCGCTCTTTCAAGGGAATGATTCCGCTATCCGTGATCTGAATGCTCTCAGGGCAAACTTTGGTGCAGCACTTGGTGATGTTGCAGTAGCCGATCCCCTGCGTGTTCCGCAATTCTTCGAGCCGATCTTGCGTATCGAGTGGATGCATCTCCAGTGCGGCGACGTGAATGAGAAAGCGCGGCCCGATGAATTTGTCGTGCATCTGATGATCGCGCAGCACGTGGCAAACATCCTGGCAAAGAAAACATTCGATGCATTTCCGGAACTCTTGGACCCGATCGATGTCCTCCTGTCGCATGCGCCAGGTGCCGTCCGGCGCGTCAGGCGGTCGCGGTTTAAAGGGTTTGATTTTTTTCTTCACGCGAAAATTCCACGAGACGTCCGTCACCAAGTCCTTCACGACCGGAAAGGCTTTCATCGGCTCGATGGTCACGGGTTTTTCCAACGGCAAGTCGCTCAACCGCGTCATGCACATGAGCTTCGGCATGCCGTTCACTTCTGCCGAGCACGACCCGCATTTACCCGCTTTGCAGTTCCATCGGCAGGCGAGATCCGGCGCCTGGGTCGCCTGGATCTGATGCACCGCGTCTAGCACCACCATGCCTTCGGCGACCTCGGCCGTGTAATCACGAAGCTCTCCGGCTTTCGCATCGCCACGCCAGATTTTGAAAGTGGCTATTGCCATCGTTGAAGCGTTAAAGCATTAAAGCGGGTGACGCGGTTGCCGGGTAGCGCACGCGTCCCGCGTGCTGGTTGCGGCGTCGCGCCGCAACGGACTTTCCTGCAGATTCCTTCCTTGGAATAGCACACAGCCAAAGAGAAGTTCGCGAACGCCAGAGGCCTTCGCCAGCACGCGAGACGCATGCGCTACCCAATCCGATCCTACGCATCGTCATTTCATTTCTTCAATAATTTGCCTCAAATAATCCGGCATTTCTGGTAGCGGTTCCAATCGGACTTGCATCGAGTGGCTTGGACTTTTGGAGATCATCGTGTTCACCTTGCCAAATCGCTCGTCTTTGTCCGGGTAATCTTCGCGAAATTGTGCACCACGGCTTTCTTTGCGTTCCAGCGCGGCGCGGGTGATTGCTTCGGAAACTATCAGCAGGTTCTTCAAATCGAGTGCCGTGTGCCAACCGGGATTGTATTCGCGATTGCCTGTCACCGCGGTTTTTTCAGCGCGCGCTTTGAAACTGCCGATCCTCTCCAAGGCATCGCGCATTTCGCTTTCGTTGCGCACGATACCAACCAGATTCTGCATCGTCTCCTGCAAATCTTTCTGAATTGCATAAGGATTCTCGCTTCCGCGATCGCGGGACTCAAACGGCGTAACCGCTTCGCGCGCTACCGCATCGACCCTGTCATTGTCGATTTTGCCTAACGAATTCTCCCTCGCGAATTTCGCCGCGAATTCGCCGGCCCGTTTCCCAAAGACCAAAAGATCGGACAGCGAATTTCCACCGAGCCGATTGGCGCCGTTGATTCCGGCCGCGCATTCGCCCGCGGCGAACAGACCGGGCACGCGCGACATCTGCGTGTCGGGATCGACACGCACGCCGCCCATGATGTAATGGGTGGTTGGTCCGACTTCCATCGGTTGCTCTGTGATATCGATGTCGGCCAGTTGCTTAAACTGGTGATACATACTCGGCAGCTTTCGTTTAATGTGTTCGGCGGCGTTGGGCATTTTTTGTTTGATCCACGAAATATCCAGATAGACGCCACCATGCGGACTTCCCCTGCCCTCTTTGATCTCGCGAACAATGCAGCGAGAGACGTGATCACGCGTTAGCAACTCGGGTGGGCGGCGCGCGTCTTTGTGGCCCTGGCAATAGCGCCAGCCTTCCTCCTCATTGTCCGCAGTCTGGGCCCGATAATTTTCTGGGATCGAATCGAACATGAACCGCTTGCCGTCCTTATTGGCCAGGACTCCACCTTCGCCGCGCACGCCTTCGGTCACCAAAATTCCCATTACGCTTGGTGGCCAGACCATTCCAGTGGGATGAAATTGCACAAACTCCATGTCGATCAATTCCGCGCCTGCGTCGTATGCAAGCGCATGACCGTCGCCTGTGTATTCCCAACTGTTGCTCGTAATTTTGTAAGCGCGTCCAATGCCGCCAGTGGCGAGCACGATTGCTTTGGCGCGAAAGACTTTGAAGCGCCCGCGCTCGCGCTCGTATCCGAAGGCGCCAACGACGCGCTCGCCATCCTTTAACAGCGAAAGAATCGTGTGCTCCATGTGAACGTCGATTCCCTGATGCACGCCGTGGTCCTGTAACGTGCGAATCATCTCCAAGCCGGTGCGATCGCCCACGTGCGCCAGCCGCGGATACTTGTGTCCGCCGAAATGTCTTTGCAGAATCCTTCCGTCTTTGGTGCGATCGAACACTGCGCCCCACGCTTCAAGCTCACGCACCCGATCGGGCGCTTCCTTTGCGTGAAGCTCGGCCATGCGCCACTGGTTGACGTATTGCCCGCCGCGCATAGTATCGGCGAAATGCACTTTCCAGTTGTCGCGCTCATCGACATTGGCAAGCGCCGCGGCAATTCCACCTTCGGCCATCACCGTATGCGCTTTGCCTAACAACGATTTGCAAACGAGCCCGACCCTTACACCGGCGGCTGACGCTTCAATTGCCGCGCGCAAGCCCGCGCCGCCTGCGCCGATCACCAACACATCGTGTTCGAACGTTTCGTAATCGGGCATGGCTAAACAATCCCGGATAGGAACCGCCGCAGCGTTTCTCGTATTTGTTTTGCATCGCAATCGCTCAGGTGTCCCATTTTTCTAATGACACTCGCCTTGGCAACTGTCGCGAGCTTTGCTGTTCCGACCCAAGATGGCAAGCGCAGCCCTGCAGCTTGCCAATTATTCAATCGAACGTCTTGAGGCGCACGCGGAGCGTATCTGGTAATTTGTATCACGAGCAGAACAACGGAAACGAGATCATGCACGACGAGCACCGGGCGCTTTTTTGATTCAGTGGCATCCGAGAAAATTAGCGGGACCAGCAACAGGTCGCCAAATTGATAGGCCACGTTCCGTTATTCCTCGTCGTAGATTGCATCTTCCGGCCCGTAGCATCTAGCGAGCTGAGCGGCAGAAAACTTGGCCCAGTCCGCTTCGTCTTTGGCTATGAGTTCGGAGAGCCTCTCGATTAGCCAGTGCCGCTCATCGTCCGGTAAGGCCTCGATTTCATGCAGGATTTCAGTCGCGCTCATGAATTAAATGTTACAGGATTCGAAAATCTGTCCAAATTTCCATCGCGCACAGCCGCACGTAAAGATCGGCGAACCCGACCCAGAAGAGACTTAGCCAGGCCCAGAGCATGTGGCGACGATTGAAACAGGTCACGCAGGCGTATGCGCGATAGCACGTTGGCGAGCGCGAAAATTGATCCAGAAAGCCGCCGGCTAGATGTCGCAGCGAATGACAGCCGAACGTATAACCAGCGAGCAGAACAACGTTGATTGCCAGCACTATCGTGCCGACGCCAATTCCAAATCCGTTTGGAAACCAAAGCGCTTTCCAAACGTCATGGGCGAGGGCCAGAAGAAAAAACAGGGCAAGATAGAGAAAATAACGATGCACATTTTGCATGATGAGCGGGAACGACCGTTCGCCCCAATAGCTCCTGCGCGGCTCGCCTACCGTGCATGCGGGCGGATCGGCCCAGAACGCCTTATAGTACGCCCCGCGATAGTAATAACAGGTCAGCCGGAATCCAGCAGGCGCCCAAAGAACAATCAGCGCGGGAGAAAAGATGAGCCAATGTGGCCACCAGTCAGGCTTCGATCCAAACCAACTATGCGGCGAATCGCCAAGAAGTTCAGGCGAATAAAATGGCGAAACGTAATTGCCGAAAAAATAATTCGTTCCCTGAAATGCCGCCCAGGTGGAATAAACGATGAAGATTGATAGTCC
>QHQA01000152.1 GCA_003219695.1 Verrucomicrobiota bacterium | reverse complement strand
CGATTCGCCTCAAGCCCGACCAACCCGAGTTCAAAGAGCTAAAAAAGCAGATCGAGGAGAATTCGCGGTGACTCGACTGGATTTTCTAAAACGAGCGGAATTGGCCCTGGCGGTTCTCCTTACCACAACGGCACTTTTTCTCCTCGTCATCCGCGCCACCCACGCCGGCGCACTTTGGCGCGATGAATGCGGCACCGTGCAGCTTGCGATGATGCCGAAGGTCTCCGACATCATGGATTACTTCGATCACCAAACCTTTCCGCCCTTAGTGCCGTTGATTGTCCGCGGTTACATACAGTTGTTCGGCGACAGTGATGTCGCACTTCGGGGATTTGGATTAGTAGCTGGAATAACTTACATCGGCGCGGCTTGGTGGGCTGCTCAAGTTGCCGGTCAAGGTGTGCCGCTAATGCCGATTGGGCTCTTCGGCTTGAGCCCGCTGTTCTTAAGATCGGGGACTACCGTGGGGGGATACGGCTTCGGCGCTGTCCTGATCGTAATCGCTTTTGCAGCGACCGTTAAGTTACTTCAAAGGCGAAAACCCCGTGCGATCCTACTTGTTTTCCTTGCAGCGCTTGTTAGCCAGCAATTGGTTATCAACAATTTAATATTAGTTTTGACCATTGTGCTTTCAGCGCTGGTCATTGCACTGGGCCATCGCAAATCGAAGACGGCCGGAATTCTGGTCTTAATCGCGGTGGGCGCTACGCTACTCGGGACAATCTATCTGAGGATTTTTGCAAACGATGAATGGCGGATATTGTTCCAACACCCCTCTCACATACCGGACCTATGGAGTGAGCTTACTCAAGCTTATGGACAGGGGTGGTTGATTACTTGGGTCGCGCGCGCTGCTTTTCTCATAATTGCCTTCACCGGTGCATGGGTGTCGTTTCGAAACCCGTGGGACGACGACGGAGTAGTCATCCCACGTTTTGCGTTGCTCGTTATGCTTGTATCACCGCTTGCGTATTTCGGAGCATTACTGACCGTCGGTTACCGCACGCACTGGTGGCACTACCTGCTCCTCTTAGCATTGTTGCCGGTGCTAATGGACACGATGGTAATCGCAATGCCGCGTGTCTACTGGCTTCGTCTCGCTCGACTTGGTTTGGCGAGCACGGCGGCAATTTTAATAACCGTTCCGGCCTGGACGGCAGCGCACCAACGGCAAACAAACATCGACACTGTCGCGGCAAAACTTACCGAGCAGGCAAAACCCCACGACCTCATCGTCGTTGCCCCGTGGCAACTGGGTATCTCGTTTAACCATTATTATCACGGCAAAACGACATGGATGACGTTGCCAGAAATAACCGATCACCAAATACATCGTTACGATTTACTGTTAGCGAAAATGATTTCGCCCAACCCTATTGAGGACCTCTTGGAAGCAATATCGCATACTCTCGCATCTGGGAATCGGATTTGGTTCGTCGGTGAATTGAGGTTGCCGGAGCCGGGTCGGCCACCTTTGTCTCTGCCGCCTGCGCCAAATAAGTTGTACGGCTGGGACGACTCTGCCTATTCAGAATCGTGGCTGGAACACGTCGGAACATTTCTGCGATCGCACACTTATCGAGCGCGGCCGGTTGCGTTGCCAGCTGTCGATGCAACTAGCAGTTACGAAGACATTCCGCTTACGATGCTCGAAGGCTGGCAATAATCCGGGCTCAATTCTCGCAATCGCAAAGGCATTGAAGCTGCTCGAATCCTAACGGATGAACTCCACACGCGATCTGCGCACGATTTGCATCGTCGCGCTCGCCCTCGTCGCGCTGACCCTGAAACTCGCGATCGCCTACAACACCATCGGCACCAATGACGCGGTATTTTTTTATGGCTTCTCCAAAGTCTTGAGCGAACACGGACTTGAATGGACCTATCAACACAGTCGCTATTTTAATCATCCACCGCTGACGGCTTATTACTTGCGCGGCATCTAAGCGCTGACCCAGCAACGCTGGTGTCAGGACATCGGAATTCACTTCCCATTTCTGCTTCGGCTGCCCGGAATCATTTCCGATTTCCTGGTCGTTTTGGTGCTGTTACGAATGAGCAAGATCAATTTGCGCATTCCAACGTGGGCGTTGGCGCTTTTCGCGCTCAGCCCCGTATCGCTCATGGTTTCCGGATTCCACGGAAACACCGATCCGGTGATGGTGCTGTTGTTGGTCTGCGCCGTTTGGATGTGTCTTCGAAATCGACCGGTGCTCGCCGGATTATTTTTTGCGCTCAGTTGCCAGATCAAGATTGTGCCGCTGCTTTTTTTGCCAGCGTTTGTTTTCTTTTGGTTATCGCAACATAGGAGCCGCGGTTTTTTGATGTCGGGAGCGATCACGACCTGTCTCTTGTGGTCGGAACCATTGCTGCATTTCCCGACGTTGTTTGCCAAAAACGTGCTCGCTTACGGAAGCTATTGGGGAATCTGGGGGATAACTTATTTGTTTCGCCTGACGGGTCTGCAGGATTTCAGTCGGCTTTCGTTTTTTGATTTTGAGCCAGTTCAGAACATCATCGCCACTGTTCTCAAGGTGATTATCATTGGCGCTGCTTTGTGGATCGCGTGGCAACATCGCCATGCCCGCGGCCGCGCTTTTGTTGAGTCGCTTGCGTACACATGGCTGGTCTTCTTTGTGTTTGCACCAGGCGGTAGTCCGCAATATTTGGTTTGGCTCGCGCCTTTCATCCTCATTTTGTCGCCGACGTTTTACACTTGCCTGCTCGTCTCAAGTTCTGTGTTTTTGTTCGCGTTCTACAATATCACCTCTGGTGGTCTGCCCTGGTCGGTTGCCCTTTCGATGGATGAATCGAAACAACATTGGGCGGCGTGGTCGCTCTTGCCCTGGCTTGTCATCGTGGCCGGCTCGATCGCGCTTTGGCGAAAAAATGCTGACGGGAAACTCGATCTGCGTTTATCTAAGTTTGTGAAGTTGCGCGCCGAAAGCGCGTAAATGATGACCGAAACTCAATCCGGCCTGCGCAAGATCAACATCATCCTGCTGGCGATCATTTTCGCTGCCGGAATTTTTTTGCGGATCACGCCGCACGCATTTTCACCCGGCGCGACGTTGCATTTCTTGGCGCCGCTTCATCCGCAGCCTGCTTTTGATAAAATCGGATTCGACGAGGAACTTTATCGAAAGTACGCCAATGCCGTCGCGGGCGAGGGTCTTGGGGCTTATCCGGGGATCGTTCAGGCTTACATCGAAGCTCAAAAGGAAAGGTCAGGTTCCTTTCTGCCGCCGATTCGTTTTCTTTACGTCTTTACCGGTTATGCGTGGCATTTGATTTTCGGAACAGAAGCGCTCGAAGCGCTTCATCAAGTGGCCGCGTTTTTCAGCGTCTTAACGCTCGCGCTTGCGACCATTTTTGTTTTGCGAATCCACGGATCGACATGGGCCGTCGCAGTCGGAGCACTGATGGCCGTTGCGCCGACGCAACTTCATATGTCGCAACACGCGCTCGTTGACGGTTTCTTCACTTTTTGGGCGCTGCTCGTTCTCTGGCTGTTTTGGGAAAATCTGCAAACGCCGCGTGATTGGTGCTGGCTGGGCGGCTACGTTGTTGCGCTCGCACTGCTTATTCTGACCAAGGAAAATTCGTTCTTCGTTTGGATCGCGCTCGTCGCGCTCCTCATCACCAATCACTGGCTCCAATTTGGAACCGTTACGCGCGAACTCGTCATCGCCACATTTCTCGGCCCATTGCTCGGCGTCGTCGTTCTAATTTTTCTCGCCGGTGGAATCGACGTCCTCGTTCAAAGCTATCAGCTCTCGGTTGGCAAAAATTTTGAACTGCGTTACGCGATCCTGACCGGCGACGGACCGTGGTACCGTTACCTGGTCGATCTTCTCCTGGTCAGCCCGATCGTCCTAATTCTTGCCCTTGGCACACTTTTTCGCCTCAACCGCACAATGAAACCGGAGTTGTTCATGTCGATCTTTATCGCCGCGAGTTATCTGGTCATGTGCAACGTCAAGTACGGAATGAATCTCCGTTACGCGAACATGTGGGATTTGCCGCTGCGTTTTCTCGCCCTCAGTCAAATCGTAGCATTCGCGTCTCTCGCGAAAAAGTACCGGACCGCAATCATCGCCGGCGCGGTGGTGTTACTCGCCGCGATCGAGTTTCACCAGTACATCGTTCTCGCCGTGCGTTATCCACTCTACGAACTGATCACGCACGATTTACTCCAGGCACTTCAAATC
>QHQA01000149.1 GCA_003219695.1 Verrucomicrobiota bacterium | reverse complement strand
GTGATAATCGCGGAAGTGCGGACCGCTCATGTGCCAGTGAAAATTTTTCGTTTTCAGGTAAAGCGCGAACACGTCTGCGAGAATCGCGTTCATCGCGCCCGAGATGTCTCTGGTCGCGGCTTGTGTGAGATCAGTCGGCGTCTCCAGCGGAGCTTCGCGTCTCTGCAAAAGCTCCGAAGTTTTTCTCGAACTGTTTCTTTTCATATCATTTTTCCGTCGCGGCTTGTGTTTCCGGGAGTTTCGTAAGAGGCCGCGTCACACTGTCGTGTTTTTTCCTGGTTCGCGAGCCTCTATTTGCTGAGCACCGATAAGCATCTGATCGGGTTAATTTTTGCTGGTTTGGATCTTTGTCCGGCATTAGGACATTCGCCATTGCGCGTTCGTGGGATTCTATAGTGCCAAATACGAGATAGCGCGTATTCCCTACTTCGAGATAGAATGCTGGCAATCGCTGCCGATGCGGGTGTCATTACAACTGAATCAAGCCACGGCGTCCGCTTTGAGATACCACTTTATCGCTTCTCCTTCATCCGTTGCCACGCCACGCCCGCTGGCGTAAAAAGCGCGTAGATTGTATTGAGCCAGCGCGTAATTCTGCTCGGCTGCGGCTTTGCGACACGCGTACTGTGATAACTCCAAATCGGGTTGACTGAGGCCTTGCATAACAAGGCCCGCGAATTGCCAGGCGCGAAGATCAGCGAGGAAACTCATGGGCTGCGGCGTCTGTAGTGGTGGACCGTAATCGCCGCAAGTCGGGGGAAATGGTTTGGTGGCGCACTCCCGCAGTCGCGCCCTATCCCAGCTTGCTTTCCACAACTTGATTGATTTTGTTGAACTTCGTCTCGGAGTCAGTGCTGATTTTTCGGACTTTATCGGCGAGCGCAGTCCTGAATTTTTCACCCTTCAGCGTAGCCAAATTGATCCGAACATTCAGAGCCGCCCCTTCGATGCACGCGCGCGTAGCTAGTGCGCCGACGCCTACATCAGAAATGGACGCTGGATTTCCTTCGTCAGCCATTTCGGAGAGCAGGTCGTAAGACTTCGATGCAGTCTCCATCACTTTCAACGGAACCTCTGCCGCACGTTTGGTCGCCTCTTCAATTGCCGCCGTGCGCGCCCTGTTTTCTTCAGCCGACTCTCTGGGCAATCCGAATGCCTCCATTACCTTGTTGAATGCGGCGGTATCTTCATCCACCAGCGAAAGCAATTCGTCCTTGAGCTGCTGCGCTTTCACTGCCCAATCACTGAAATATTGAAGCTTATCGTCCCAGCCGCGTTTTCCCGCGGAAAGATTCGCAACCATTCCACCAAGCGACGCACCCAACGCGCCCATCAATGCCGCCACGGAACCGCCACCGGGCGCAGGCGAATCGCTCAAGGTTTCATTGCAAAACTCGCGCACATTCATTTTCACCAGGGAGATCTTCAGCTCGGCCGATTCGATCTTGAATTCAATCACCTTTTCTTTTGGATCGAAAGGCTTCAGTTCGCCAAGGCCTAGCGAGCGGATCGCAATCTCGATCAATTCCTCCTCGGAAACGCCTTCAGACCATCGCTGCTTGCGGAGAAAATAGCGTCCAGCATCCACCAGGCTTTTCTTCGGCACCATGCCTACAATTTCTGAGCCGGTCACACGCATGCCGCGTTTGGCTGCGGCTTCGACACAGGCGTCGAATGCTAAATGCAACGGCGTTTCTTCGATGTTGGTCAGGTTCATCGAGACCTGCGCAATCCCGTACTCCTTTACGAACCAGCCGATGGCTTTGACATGCTTCAGCATCCCAGGGATGCGGACTGGTTCACCGTTTGCATCCAGAACCGGTTTTCCCCACGGTGTGCCGTCTTCAGTCTTCGCTCTCCCCTGTTCTCGCACATCGAACGCGACCGAGTTCGCGCGCCGCACCGATTTCGTGTTCAGGTTTACGTTGTAGGCGACCAGAAAATCGCGAACGCCGATGACGGTCCCGCCCCATTTCTCATTGAAAACCGCCGGTCCGAAATCTGGTTTCCATTCTGGTTGCTTGATTTTTTCGAAGAACCCTTCGTACTCACCAGCGCGAATAACTGAAAGGTTCGAACGCGTCTTATCCTTCGCTGCTTTTTCGTAAAGATAGACTGGAATTTTCAATTCCTCGCCGACGCGCTTGCCCAACCGATTTGCGCATTCGATCGCTTCTTCCCAACTGACGTTGCCCACCGGAATGAATGGGCAAACATCAGTCGCGCCCATACGCGGATGCGCGCCTTTGTGCTTGCGCATGTCGATCAATTCCGCCGCTTTTTTGATCACGCGAAACGCTGCCTCCACTGCTGCGCCGGGTTCGCCGACAAAAGTTACGACAGTCCGGTTGGTGCTCGCCCCAGGATCAACATCGAGCAACGACACGCCATCCACTGATTCAATTACATCGGTAATCTGCCGAATAATATTCAGATCGCGTCCTTCAGAAAAATTCGGCACGCACTCGATCAG
>QHQA01000150.1:1737-2233 GCA_003219695.1 Verrucomicrobiota bacterium | reverse complement strand
GTAATGATTTTTTCACCCCAAGGCAACCGGATTAGACAGATTTTATCTGCAATTAATTGCAGATTTTTGGGGCCGAATTCTCGTTAGGCCTATGCGAGCGCCATTCGGTGTTGTCGTAGCGATAGCTAGTGTCTTGTGCGGGTGTGCCTTCGACACGCAGACCAACGCGCGTCGCGACGATGGCATGTCGTATGAGTACGACGTCAACCGCCCATCGCACGCCGACATCACTCGCGCACGCCGCCTGTTGCGCGATGTCGCCGCCGCAGCTGGTATCCCACGGCATTTCGGCGGTGTGTACTCGCCGGAGCCACTCGCTGTGTACATGGGCGACGACGTGTTTTTCCACGCGGTGGTCGAGCACGGCGAGCTTCGTATTGAACTGAGTCGCTCCCACTCGCCACCTACTGCCGCGTTCACTCGGACAAAAGATCTCTTCGACAAAGCGGTGGCGAAGACATTCGGCTCCCGCGCCGTCGCACACCCCCCGGTAGCG
>QHQA01000150.1:0-1693 GCA_003219695.1 Verrucomicrobiota bacterium | reverse complement strand
GTGAAATTAGAAAGTAGAAAGAAATTGAGAAACGGTGCCGCCAGCGGTGGCTGAGCTTGTTCTCGTTAGACCTCATGCGAGCAGTCCCACTTTTCTGGAAGATTTTCATTGGTACACAGCTCGTCGGTCTCGCTTGCATGATGCTGACCGGTTTTTACCCTCGCCTTGAAGAATCGCCGCTCATGTACATCTGGGCGGTGTTGATGATGCCCGGCCTCATCGTTGGAAAGCCGATCGTCGCGACAACGCTAGCGGTGCACGACGCGCCCGATGCCATTATTACTCCCCTTGCCATGGTTTCCATCGTCTTGGTGAACGCAGCGTGTTGGTTTTTGTTTTTCGTCACCATGCGTTTCGTGATTAGAAGACGTAGAGGTCTAACCAAGCGCTCCAGCCAACCGCTGACCGATTAGAAAATTACGAAGATGAAATTAGAAAGTAGAAAACTGAAAAGAAAGCTCGCTCTCGTCAGCGGTGGCTGAGCTTCAGCGGTGGCTGAGCTTGTTCTCGTTAGACCCATGCGCGCTCAGACGGTCATAGCTCTCCTGCTAGCCGCGTCTGCGCAATTCCAGTTCGTCAGCGATGCCGAAGCTCAGAGCGGCGGTGCAGAGGCGGGGGCGTACGCGCTGCTAGCCACTGACGTTGCCCGCCAAGTCGTGCTTGCTGAGCTCGTGAAGCATCCTGAGCGGGTCCATCGCATGTCCATGAAATTCAAGTTCCAGATCGACAGGCAAGGCCATGCCCATAACGTGAAGGTCACCTCAACTACCCATAACCGATGGGCAGAAGAAACCGCTCGTCATGCACTCAGTGCTGCAAAGTTCCCTCCACTCCCGAAAAAAGTTCTCCAGCAGTTCGGCACAGATTTGGCCAGCTTCGATGCACAGCTCGATCTTGATGCGACACGATAATGGGTCTAACCACGCGCTGCAGCCAACCGCTGGCCGCTGTGAAATCCACATTTGATTTTATGAAGCAGTTCTCGATTTCTGCCACGCTCGCTGCCGCCAGCGGTGGCTCAGCTTATTCTCGTTAGACGCATGAACACGCTGACGTTACTCGCTCTGTTCGCGTTGGCTGAACTCGGCTGCTCATCAGACACATCGCTTGTGCATCAGTCTTACTGGATCGAACTGCCCACGAGTCATACAAAGCGCGACTGCATGCGCGTTGAGAAGGAAGTCAGGCGCTACGCGCTCGCAGCGGGGTACCACAGCGAGGACTGGCAGGTGACAGGCCGAGGCGAGCGACTCGCGCTCTTCGAAACTGATCGTGATCATCTGACCATCGATTTTTTGCGCCGCGGTGGTACGTGTCACATCAATGTCACCAGCGGCGGGTACTCAGCGCGTCCGGCTGCCATTGCTGAGCGGAAACGCTTGTATGCAGATTTGATCACGCACGGCACTCAAGCCCGTGAAGGGCACGATGGCGAGATGGTCGAGATCATCGACTATGGAAGGTAAAGCGTCTAACCAATCGCTGGAGCCAACCGCTGGCCGATGTACTAAAAGGCTGAAGGATAGCTTATGAAGGATGAAGTGAAAGCAAAGCTCGCTGCCGCCATCGGTGGCTCAGCTCCGTCTCGTTAGATGTACTTTTCTTCATGAGCGAAATTGCACACGCTGCCACCGATAGGCACATGTCGCGTTTTTTCTGGATCGGATTGGTGCTTCTTTGCGTTGGTACGGGG
>QHQA01000027.1 GCA_003219695.1 Verrucomicrobiota bacterium | reverse complement strand
TGCGCGCGGTGCCATGCTTTCGGTTGGTCGATGTGTATGGTGCCCGGCAAAATATCGAACAGCCGACGCACGCAAACGAAGAAGCTAATTATAGTGTGTTCATTTTTGCGAAGGCGGTTCCGCGGTTACATCGGGTTCTAGTGCGTTCAGCCGTGCGGCTTTCGAAGAAAGCCGTCAAAAAGAGCAAATCTCTCGCCCGCACGCACAACCCAACAGCAAATTCACCGTCGGAGTGTCGCCTTCAGTTTGACCGAAGGCTCATGAAATCGGCAGCACAACCCGCTTTTGAGGAGTTTGCTTTTTTGCTCCTCGTCCTCGAGCACGACTCGCTCGCGGTAGAAATCGCGCACTCTCGCTCGATCGCCCGAGAGAAAGGCATTCCGCGCCTGGAGGTGAAATATATTTCCCAATGCGGCGAGGTCGATAAAACCTAACCGCATATCGCTGAAATTGCCCAGGCGCCTGTATTTTCTCCAGAAATGAGCAAACCCGCAGCACGCGTAGTGAAGAATCACGGCATTCTCAGATACTTCATCGACGCCCTCGCTAGATCTGAAACGGTGAACGCCGTGCGGCAGCAGCTGCTCGGTCACGCGGGCTGCTTGTTTACCATTCCCGTAAAATAAAAAGAAACTAGCCGGCAATTGAGGAATGGACTTTATAAGTCGTGTTTGCGTATCATTTAATGAACCGCTCGGGAATGAACTCGGAGATTTCTTGAACAGCGTCACCTCTTTGAAGTAATCGCCAATATGGAGGCGCTCTGGAATCGCTTCGTAATTCAAGTAGGTCACGCGGTCGACATTTCCTTCAGCAAGTGATTTGAAATGGGCGCCGACGCTGTTACAAAAGGGAAAAAACAACTCGTCGATGTCGATATGTAGCAGCCATTGAATTTTCATTTCCAACGCAAGCTTTATCGCGATTTCTACGTTAAGTTCCTGTCGGGCCATTATTTCTTTGTCGACGAATTCTCGTAAAATCTCGTTCTCGCCGTACAAGTTGCTCCGCTCCCAAGCGCGCCGCAAAGAGGCGTCGCGCCTGATCGCCGTTACGCGCGGATACTTTGCAGCTTTCCGAAATGACGGGTCGGACGGCTCATCAAAGAAAAGGAACAGATGATCGAATCCAATCAAAAGATGATAGCGGATGAAAGATTCCATCACTAAATCGGCGTCCGCCAATGTGGTGACTATGCCAGCTGTGGAGCGCGCTCTCGTATTCATTCAGGCAACACCAGTAAAGCGCAGGAGCTCTCGCCCTTCGAGGCAACACCCTTCGGTGCCGAGAATTCTTTACCGTGAGATTAGTCTTCGCACAATGAAAGGCATTCTGATAGTCGCGTTCTCGCAGGGACCTCGCGAGCACAAGCGGGGCGCGAAAAACGATTCAGGACACGCTTATGAAGAAAACCGTTCCCCACCGTCCTAGCTCGTTTACATCTATCGGTACGAGAGAGAGAGGTCTTAAGAGGATTTGCTCCCATCGTGCCAGTTTGCTCGACGCCTGATACCATTTTCTCGATGTGGATGCGTTCGGTTTCCGCCTTGGATTTTTGGTAACGTTTCTTATTCCATAGTTTGTTCTAGAACAGAAATATGTCTTCGTGGGTTCCAATCGGCCCAGGACCGATAATTAACGGTCAAGCTGAAGGAATTAAGAATGTCGATGGTGACAATCCTGTCTCGGGTTCGATTGCCGACATTGCACCATTGGTAGGGAACCCGGATGTTATATATGTTGCGGCCACTAATGGTGGTGTGTGGAGGACAACGAATGCCACTGCACCAAAGCCACACTGGGTTCCACTGACGGATTTTGCTTTGCCCGGCCTATCGCTTGGGTCAGTAGCGATCAGTCCCGTCCGCGAGAAGACAATCTTTGCTGGCGCGGCTCGAGTGAGCAGCTGTGGTCATGATGGAGGGCAGCGGTTCGGGATAGCACGGTCAGATGACGAAGGTGAGACGTGGAAAATAGTCGGCGCTGAGCTCGCTGATCAGGACATCTGCAATATTTTGCCGATGGAGGAGGCTGGGGGTGATGTCATACTGGCCGGAGCATCGAATGGTTTATATCGCAGTGTAGACAATGGTCGCAGCTTCTCACCGGTCAGTAGTGGTGTGCCGCTGGGGAAAGAAGTAACGGGTTTGGCGCGGGATCCAGGAGTGCGGGAGCGAGTCTACGCGGCTATTGATGGTGTTGTCTACGTCAGCAATAATTTCGGAGCAGCCTGGAATAATGCGAGTGGAGTAGGATTTCAAATCGTTCCCGGCGCTCGGATCTTGTTGTCAGTCCACAATAAAGGCCCCGGTATAGATGTGGTTTATGCAATGGTCACTTCACATGGGCGCCTGGTAAACGTTTATCAGTCAAGGAATCAAGGCGGTCGCTGGGTAAGCCTAGGTGTTCCTCCTGAAATTTTTCCAGGCGGGGCCGCGAGTTTGCATGGTGCAATCGTAGCGGATCCAAATGCCGAAGGAGTCGTGTACGTTTCGGGTGACCGGCAGGAGCGGAAATGTTTTCCGTTTTGTAGACGGTTCAAAAAGTAGGTGGGAGAACCTGGTTATGAGGGGTGCGAACGGTACGTCGCCCCATGCGGATTCGCGCCGGCTGGTATTCGATGCCAGTGGCGACCTGCTTTATGCCTGCGACGGCGGCATATTCAAACTGACGACTACGAGTAGGCGGCGCGATTGGAAGTGGGTTTCCCTCAACGGAGACCTGTCGGTGACCGAAGCGCATTCGGCTGCATTCGATCCGGCAACTGAAATTGCGTTTTCGGGCAATCAAGACACCGGGACAAGTGTTCAACCGGCGAATGAATCGATCAAATGGAAGGAGGTTATTGCTGGGGACGGTGCGAAGGTGGCAGTCGACTGCGATCAACGTGCACACCACGGTAATTCGATTCGGTATTGGAGTTATCCTTATCTAGATTCGTTTAACAGGGCAATCTACGACGATGCGAATAACATTGTAGGTCATGCCGTGCTCGGGCTTGAGATCATTTCCGGCCCCGGCACCGGCAACGCACTACGCGAATTCGATGGAAATATTCAATTCTACTGTCCCTATGCGTTAAATCGACTTGAGCCCAAGCGAATGTTGATCGGCACTCGTTACATATATGAGTCGAGCGATTACGGAGATTCATTATCAAACCTTGGTTTTGTTGGATCTGTCGGAGATGGCCTAGGCAACAACCCGATCAGCTATGGCGGTTATGATCGAAATGGCACTGAAAACCCTGGCGCATTCTTTCTCGGAGCCGGTAGTGATTTATTTTATCGGACGGCGGATGGGTGTTCTGTGTTATGTAAACCATCTCCGGGCGGTCGGATTCGTGCCCTGGTCATGAATAGTCGCGATGTAACTCACATCTTTGTTATTGATTCAAATAATCACGTCTTTGGATCGTTTGATGGAGCTACAACTTGGATTTCGCTAACTGCAAATTTGAAAGGTCTAACTAGAAGCGTACGAACGATCGAACTTGTTAACCTGAACAATGCCCCTGACGATATTACCTTAGCCGTTGGCGGCGAAGGCGGAGTATGGAAGATGGACCGTCCTCAAAACTCGAAAGCTGTTTGGGAACCGCTCGCTTCGGGACTGCCTCGCGCCCTCGTGTACGATGTCCACTATGACTATACGTATGATTTATTCACTGCCGGGACCTTGGGCCGCGGCGTATGGGCGCTGAAGAATTTTATCCGCCCGGGGGCTGGAAAGGAATTTCAATTTGTCCTGCATGCGAAACCGGCTGAGAAGGTGCCGGGGATACCAGTGAGACCTTGCCAATTGGCGCCGCGGTTCTGATTTATTAGCGTGCTCTCGGAGCTTCTGCCTGACTGACTCTTTTCTTTACAGAGCGGGAAGTATTTTGCTAAAGGGGTTCCAGCGACTGCTCAAGTATCAAAACTTCTCTTTCGCAGATGGAGAATTACCATGAGTACAGGTTCACGGCATAAAGCCGAGTCGCCGCAAGCAGAATTGCCTAAGAAACTGATCGCTTATCAAATTTACGAGGACGACTTCGCTCCGATACGCCCGGCCCGGCGCGAGCGAAAATGGATGGACGATGCCGACCAAAAAGCTCCCTATCGCTGCCTTCCTCTAGTAATGGCCAATCAGTACGGGTGGGAAATTCTATCCACTCATCATTTCCGCGCTAGATGGAACGGCACATCGAAGCCAGATGGCATTTACATCGAGAACCTGTGCGGCGATGGCGTGTTACACTGTCAATCTCATTTCGGCGAGGGCGTGCTCACGTTCCAGCTTCCATTTATCTTCAAGACTCCCGGGGGGTGGAAGTTGATGGTGCGTGGTCCGATGAACAATCCAAAAGACGGAATCGTAGCTCTCGATGGTATTGTAGAAACAGATTGGGCGCATGCTACATTTACAATGAACTGGCGATTCACGAGAGCATGCACAGTTGAATTCGCGCTCAGAGAACCCATCTGCCACTTTTTCCCTATTCAAAGGGGTGCGCTCGAACGGTTTCGCGGCGAATATCAGATGTTGGCATCTGAGTCTGAATTCGACGGAAGATTTCGGAATTGGTCGAACAGTCGGAATCAGTTCATCCAGGCACTGAACGAAGGGGAGCCGCGCGCAGTCGCACAACGCTGGCAGAAGGATTATTTTCAGACGGCTAAGGACAAGAAGTCACTTGTGCAGCCATTCGCAGATCAAAGAGCCATTAACGTTCCAGTGGCTGTCGACGGTGATCACATCACCCGCGAATAGGATTTCAATATGAATCGCCACTCCCCGAGCTTCTATCGCCAAACGGCACGAACATTCCGAGAAAAGCGATATCTTTTGGTCAAGCGCTTGGTGCCACGCGTGCTTCTGGATTATCTGAAAGTCTATTACGATATTCAGCTCAAGAACGATAGATTTTTCAACGACACCCAGTGCCCGCTATCGCTGTCCCTTGGCGCCGACCCGGGTCTGGACGCGGTGTTGGAATGGCTTCGTCCCGAAGTTAGTCGGCTAGTCGGATTTGAGCTGGCTCCGACTTACTCTTTTACGCGCAAGTATGTGAAAGGCGACGTGCTTGCTCGGCATCAGGATCGTCCAGGTTGCGAAATCTCGGTGACTGTATCGATCCAAATTCCGAAACGCACTGGGGCCTCGACTCTATATGTGAAGCCTGCTAACCTCGAAGAAGCCAAAGTTGAAATGAATGAAGGCGATGGCTGTATCTATGCCGGCATGGAGGTTGAACATTGGAGAAAACGTTTTCGGGTCGATGGATACATTCAGCTTTTTCTGCATTTCGTCTCCAAGCAGAATCCCGGCTACGCTCAATTGGTCTTCGACGGTCGAAGATGTCTTGGGGCAAACTACCCACAACACGTCAAAAAAAAGACGTGACAACAGCGACGGATTGGGTCAAACCCGACTTTACCTATGATAAAAAACGTAACCATGAGTCCGATCCCTCAGCCGCCTCAGCCACCGGGCCCTCAGCCGCCTCAGCCGCCGGGCCCTCAGCCGCCGGGCCCCCAGCCGCCTCGGCCGCCGGGCCCCCAGCCGCCTCAGTCGCCGGGCCCCAAGTGACCACCTGGCCCCATCCTACCAAATACATAGAATCCGCAGGTGAATGAATTGCCACAAACATGCGGCCCGACCTGTTCTGCGGCATCGCCGACTATGGAAAACTTTTCAATGTTCGCTTCGGGAGGAAGGCGCGAGCTCTTGGAAGCGTGGATCGTTCCGCAGCGGATCGAACATTGGATCCAGTTGCAGGAGGGCTGGCGTGAGTGGAGCGCAAACGCCCCCTTTATAAGGGGTAGATAGAAGCTTCTCTAAGATCTCGACCGCGTGTTCATGCTCGCCCAGCTGGGCGGAAACCCGGGCGAAGATCTCCAACGCAACTGGACCCTGGATCGCGTCTTTTTCGATCGGACTCGCTGCCATGGTGCGTTCACATAAAGCTAACGCTCGCGCTTTATCGCCGAGCGCCATGCTTACCAGCGCCAGATCTTCAATAAGCACCTCATTGTCCGGCTGTTCAGTGAGAAAGGGCTCCAGTTCTCTTTGGGCTTGGCGCCAGCTTTTCTGAGCAACTGCATGCTCACCGGCAACGTCTTCCGCCCAGCCTAACCAAAAGCGTACCTCCCCATTCGTGTAACCGAATGATGGATCAGGATTCGCTAACAGTTGCCGTAGCCGAACAATCATTTCCGCGGGCTGGCGTTCCAAGATCGCCTGATATGTTTGAACGGCGAGCGCGCCCCATTCGTCTATACCCAACTGCAGCGGGGCTAAAAGAGTTGCGGCGCGTTGCAGGTCGCCTTCAGCTTGCGCGATCGTCGCCTCCGCGGCAAACGCATGCACATCGTCGCCGGTGATCTGAAGAATATTATCGAGTTTGCGCCGCGCTTCAGCGAACTGCCGCAAACAATCGAGTTGTTCGGCTTCGTTAAGATATTGTTCACTTCGTTCCCAATCCCCGCGTCGCCGCTCGACGTATGCCAGCGATTCCGGGACCCGGCTGTTGTTTGGCAAAAGCCTCCGCGCCTGTTCGAAGTAGCGAATCGCCGTGTCATAATCCTTTAAACACGCGTAATGATAAAATCCCTTCGCCCATATTGCTTCACCAAGATCGGGCTTCAGACGAAGCGCGGTTTCAACTGCCTGCCGCGCTTCTTCGCGCAGGGCGACGGTCGGTTGAAGACTTTGTGTCAGGTAATTACGGGCATCGACAATTGAAAGCTGCGCCCAAGCAATCGCGAACGTCGGGTCCAGACTCACCGCCTTCTTGAAATAAGTCTGAGCGCCAAGCGCATTCGCCGTGGTGGTGGCAGTCTTCAGGGTATAAGCAAGCCCGCGTAGGTAAGCGTCGTAGGCCTCTAGATTATCGGTCGGCTTACGAACGACAGCTTCTTCTTCCCGGCCGCTCAGACGCGCCTTCAATCGGTCTGCGACCGCTTTTGCGACGTCGCTCTCAACCGAAAAAATATCGGTCAATTTGCGGTCGAAAGTTTCAGCCCACACATAAGAATCGTTTATGGCGTCAATTAGCTGCACGTTCACGCGAACCTCGTCGCCGTTCTTTTGAACGCTGCCCTCCAAAACGTGCCCGACTGCAAGTTGCTTGGCGATCTCGCGCAGGTTCTCAGGCGCGCTCTTGTAATGCAATGTAGATGTGCGCGAGATCACTTTCAGGTCGGAGATCTTTGCCAGGCGCGTCAGGATTTCGTCCTGGATGCCGTCGGCAAAGTAGGCGTTCGCTTTTTCTTCGCTCCGGTTTTCGAATGGAAGCACCGCGATACTTTTCTCCGAGGGAACTGTCGCGGCGCCACGCGGTCGAGTCAGCCGTGAATAACCGAAATAGGTCGACAATCCAATCGCCATCGCGATCGCAGATAAAATCGGAACCGTCATGAACACTGGCCAACGGCTGCGAATGGGTTTAACGATTGCGCTGGCGCTCTGTCTCCGCCGTTTTCTTCGCTGAAGTTTTTCCGGCAGATTGGGGTTACCAAGGTTGTCTTTGCAAAGATTAACAATGCTCAGCCGCAAGCCATGTTTTACTTCGTATTCGCCCAGATCGTGCAAATACGGTTGCCAGTGTCGATATTGCGCCAAATCGTCGGCGACATGCTTCGACAAGAGGATGTGGCCAGCATCGCCGCAGTCCATGATGCGTTGGGCTACGTTAATTCCCGTCCCGGCAACATTGAGCGTGTCGTTAACGTCTCTAACTTGATTGACCGGCCCGCTGTGAATTCCCATTCGCAAACGAATATTGGAATTCTCTCTTAGTTGGTGGCTGATTTCCAACGCGCATCGTACCGGTTCTTCCGGGCTCCGAAAGAAAAGAAGCGCCATTCCATCGCCGGTCGGCACTCGAATTAACTTGCCGTTCTCTTCGGCATTTCGAAAGCACTCGGTGCTCCGCACG
>QHQA01000148.1 GCA_003219695.1 Verrucomicrobiota bacterium | reverse complement strand
CCTGAACAGATGAAAAAGGATCGCACCAAAGTCTTTACCCTGGGTCATTCACCGGATCCGGATGACGCGTTCATGTTCTATGCGATGGCGGAGAAGAAAATCGATCTCCGCGGTTACCGGTTCGAACATCGGCTGGAAGATATTCAGACGCTGAACGAGCGGGCGCAGCGCGGCGAACTGCACATTTCCGCGATCTCCATTCACGCGTATGCGTACGTGGCGAACAATTACGCGCTGCTGCCGTGCGGAGCGAGCATGGGCGATGGGTATGGACCGATTGTTATCAGAAAACGTCCAACGTCCAACGTCCAACGCTCAACGCTCAACGCAGACGCAACATACCACGCTGGCGCGCGAGATGTGCTAGCAGGGCAGAAAATTGCCGTTCCCGGCGAGATGACAAGCGCGTTTCTGGCGCTGCAGCTTTTTCTTGGAAAGTGTGATTACGTTGTCGTCCCGTTCGATAAAATTTTTGACGCAGTCAAAAGCGGTCGCGCGGATGCCGGTTTAATCATTCACGAGGGGCAACTCACATACGCACAAGCCGGTTTTGAGAAGATTGTCGATCTCGGAGAGTGGTGGAAGCGCGAAACTGGATTGCCGTTACCTCTTGGCGGCAATGTAGTGCACAAAGATATTCCGCCAGCAGTCCGCCACGATCTCAGCGAAATCATTCGCGAAAGCATCGATTACGGACTGGCGCATCGAAACGATGCAGTGCGCCATTCGCTTGCCTACGCGCGCAACATCGGCAGTAAGCTCACCGATAAATTTATTGGCATGTACGTGAATGAATTTACTCGCGATTATGGTGAGACTGGACGCGCGGCTATCCGTAAATTTCTTGCTGAGGCATGCGATAAGCGCTTCATCAAGGTTCCGGTCAACCTGGAATTTGTCGAATGAATCCTCCGCGCTGTAACGCCTTGTAGCCGGGGTCGCTGACCCCGGTTACGCCCGGAGGCTGCAAGCACACAAGGTTTTTATTTTCTTGCCATCAAGTTGAACAGGGACGTATCAGTGATGGCTCGGTGAAGGCGTTGCGGCCAGCCAGGGGCGATCTTTTCTTTCGCGCACGAGTCGGAAGCTGGCTTTTCGCACATGCGTTTCTGGCTTTGGCCAGCTGCCCAAAGAACAAGCCAGTTGACGAAGCGCAAGCAGCTGGCCTGAGGACTACGGATCTCCCGCAAATCAATGCGGGCGGAAGCGACCATGGCAGATAACAACAAACCAAAATTTGATTTACCTTGGGGAACCGTGTTGCCCCTCCTGGCGGTGCTCGCCGGGGTGATCGCGACGTATAAGCCACTCGTAAGCGAACGCCCGCCGGTCCCGACCGAAAAGACTGCTCCCGTTATTGCCGCGCAGGACGTCGACGCCCGCTTGTGGCAAGACCCGATTGGCGTCGCGCAAACACAAAAGGCGTTGTTCGACGACCAAATCGAGAAAGGTGTAGCTAAGAAAGGTAGCACTGAATCACACGACATCTGTGCGTTGACCGATCTCCTTTCCCAGCGCGCCACCACGTTTCACGGACGCGTTCTGTTACTCGCGGTGATGCTCGATGCGGGCCCGTACAGTGAACAAGCCGAATCGCGGTTACGCGCGCGTCAGGCTGTGCTCGAAGGGTTATGGCCGCCAACGGAAACAAACGTGCCCTCTCCTCCTATCGAGCGCGCCTTGCTGCTTCCATGGGAGGCATGTGAAGCGATAGACGATTCCAAAAACGTTTTTCCCAAAGACACGAAGCGCGCCTTCGTCGTCTGGTTGCCGACCGGAGATTTTAATGCCAACCCATTGCGTTGCTTCGCGGCCCTCATCGATCAGCTCGCGCCGCAAGAGGTTCGCGATAAGATCGACGACAAGCTAATCGGCCCTGCAAATTCCACTGGCTTGCACGGCATACTTCACGAAGCCAGCTGGGATCCGTTATGGCGGGTCAACAGCGAGGCTTCTTTGGCCATGCAGAAAGCACTTGATGGCGTCTCGATTATTTCGCCTCGGGCGACCGCCTCCGATTCTTAACTTTTCGCTACGGCACATGCTCCAATGCCTGCTACAGACAACCCCGTAGAGACAGCTCTTCAACAATCGATAGCAGGGGTCCCTAGTGGCGTGCACTTTGTTCGTACCATCGCGCCGGATGACTGGGTCTTGGAAAAATTGATCGCGGA
>QHQA01000026.1 GCA_003219695.1 Verrucomicrobiota bacterium | reverse complement strand
ACTTCCGAGCACCGAGAGCGCGCGCTGTTGTGATTTGCGTTTTCAGAATATAAGCCAGACCGCGAAGGTAGGCATCGTAAGCGTCAGGATTGTCTGTCGGTTTGGCGGCGATGAGCTCTTCTTCCTGACCAGTGAGTTTCGCTCGCAATCGGTCGGCGATGGCTTTGGCCACCTCGCTTTCGACCGAAAAGATGTCAGTCAGTTTGCGATCAAACGTATCAGCCCAAAGATGCGAATCAGTGGCTGCCCTGATCAGCTGCACGTTCACACGTACTGCGTCACCGCTCTTCTGCACGCTGCCTTCCAGGATGTGGGCGACGCCAAGTTGCCTAGCGATCTCAGGCAGATTTTCAGGCGCGCTCTTGTAATGCTGAGTGGATGTGCGCGAGATCACCTTCAACTCGGCGATCTTGGATAAGCGCGTCAGAATCTCGTCTTGGATGCCATCGGCAAAGTAGGCGTTTGCTTTTTCTTCGCTCCGGTTTTCGAATGGGAGCACGGCGATGCTCTTTTCGGGGATGGCCGCCAGCGCTGTCGTAGCTGCTGCCTCCGAGGCGGGTGCTCTGGCCAGCGGCGCTCGATGGAAAAAGAACAGAGAACCGATAACCAGACCAATTGCTGCGACGAGCAAACCAGTAATAAGCACCCTCTTGGACGAAAGCGGCGCACTGATTTGACGAAGCCCCGGCGCCTGTTTTGATCCTTTCCTTTGCCTGAGCTTCTCCGGCATCTCTGGATTGCCCAGACCATCCTTGTAGAGGTTAAACACGTGGACGCGCAGCCCGTGCTTTACTTCGCACTCACCCAGATCATGCAAGCACGGTCGCCAGTGGCGGTATTCGGAGAGATCGTCAGCCACGTGCCGGGACAAAAGAATGTGTCCGGCGTCGCCGCAATCCATTACCCGCTGGGCGACATTGATTCCGGATCCTGCTATGTTCGCTTTGTCGCTCACATCCCTCAGCCGGTTCACGGGCCCGCTGTGCACGCCCATGCGCAACCGGATGACTGGATGATTTTGCAACGCCTGGCTAATCTCCAGCGCACATCGCACCGGCTCTTCCGGACTGTGAAAGAAAGCGAGCGCCATCCCATCACCGGTCGGCACCCGGATGAGTTTGCCGCTGGCTTCGGCCGCGCAAAAACACTCGGTGTTTCGGACGATCTGGTTAAGTTCCTGGAGCGCTTCGATCTGCTCGTTGACCAGCAGTTTTGAATAGCCGACTACGTCGATTAACAGGATGTGCGCAATCTCAAGTTGGAGATCAGGCGTCGGTTCCGCAGACCTGTCTTGCGCGTTCACCCTTGGAAAATTTTAACAATACCGGCAGCGAGGGTCGAGAGCAAACAACCAAAACGCTCCGCTGCTCGTGTTTGCGCTGCGTCAGATGCGATCGCCAGAATGTTTGTGGCGATCTTTGAAGGTGAGTTCGGCGATGCCGGATTTATCCAGCTCGCCCAAACCTTCGGCGACCATGCGGTCGTATTGTTCCTTGGTCGCGCGCGCGAGCGGTAAATCGAGACCGAGACTGCGCGCAAGCTCCACCGCGATCCCGCTGTCTTTGGCTGCATGCGCGGCGGAGAAAAAACAGGTGTGCTCGCGGTTTTGCATGTCTTCGCCATCGGTTTCGAGCACGCGCGAGGCCGCGCCGGTCTGCGAAAAAACTTCGCGAAGCATCGTGAGATCGAGACCGAGCGCCGCGCCGAGCGCGAGTCCTTCAGCCAGCCCTGCGGTGTTGATGTTCATCACCATGTTGACCAGCGCTTTCATTCTGGCGGCTTCACCAGCTTTGCCGATGAAGCGAATCGTTGAGCCCAGCTCCTTCAAAATCGGTTCGGCCTTACGGAAGGCTTCTTCTTTCCCGCCGCACATCAGATAAAGCTTGCCTTCGCGCGCCTGCGGAATACTCGAGGCCATGCACGCTTCCAGCGATTGTGCCCCAGCTTTCTCGGCCAGCTTTTCGATCTCGACATGCACCTGCGGCGAGATCGTCGCGCAATTGACGAACAATTTGCCGCGCGCGTTTACGAGCAGGTTGTCACCGGTCCCCGCAAAGATTTGTCGCATCGCGTTGTCGTCGGTCACCACGGTGAAGATCACGTCGGATTCCGCCGTGACTTCCGGCAAATCTTGAGCGGCTGCGCAGCCAAGCTCCGACGCGAGCGATGTGGCGGCTGTGCGGTTCGTGTCGTATACCGCCGTGACATGAAATTGCCGGTCTTTCAATCTGCGCGCCATGTTCGCGCCCATCCGCCCGACTCCAACAAAACCAATATTCATGACCTTCAAATGAGGAATGACGAATGACGGATGACGAATGAATGACGAAATCGGAATGACGAAAAGAAAGTTTTGTATCGAAATCTTGTCATTTGAGCATCCGAGCTTATTTCGTCATTCGTCATTCGCGCTTCGTCATTCCTCTTGATTTGGCTGTCATCAAACTTTGCCCACGAAAAAGGAGTTGTGCTGTTTCTCCTCGCCTACAGTCGTCACCGGACCGTGACCTGGGCAAATGATGGTTTCGTCCGGCAACGTCAGGATTTTTTTGAGATTGTTCTGCAATGCGTCGCGATACGACACATTTCCGCCGCCCATTGAGCCGGCAAAGAGCGAGTCGCCCACAATCGCGACCGGACGCGCAAGCCCAGTTACGACGTATGTCATTCCGCCTGGCGAATGCCCCCACGTCAGTCGACTCTCAATCTCCAGGTTGCCAAGACGAAACTGCTTTTTCTCCTCGATCGGCTCCGCGCCGGGAACCGGTTCGCCCGCTGGAGTAAAAACGTTTGCGCCGGTTTCTTCGCGAAGGCCCGGAAGGTCTGCGACGTGATCAGGATGCGCGTGTGTAAGGAGAATCAGTTGAACGTTTAACTTGTGGCGCTCTGCAAAGCGAATCATTTCGCTGGAATCGCCGCCGGTATCAAACGCCGCTGCCACACGACTAGCAGGGTCCCACACAAGATATGCGTTGACCGCCATGCCGTGATAGTCGGTGTTGAATTGCTCGAGCCCGTCGAGCGCTCCGATTTTTTTGGGGCTCCATTCATCCCTGGCAAGTTCGCAAAGGGCTGGCCCATTCAGGCCGAGAACCGGCGCAACCTTCATGAGATCTGCTTCATCGAAGTCGCCCTCGCGCAGCGCGCGGATTTTTTCCAAACTCAGACGCGCTCTTTCGGCCAGTTCAGAATCCGAAATGCCCAGGCCGCGTTGCGCTTTTCCGATGATGTCACCAACGTTGTCCTCCAGCGGGATCATGTTGTTCTGTTTTAGATATTGATCGGTTTGGCTGCTGGCGCCGCGTGCAAATCGCAAACGCGTTCCATCGCCAGTGCCTCGACTGCCTTGGCAACCTCGGCAACTGAAAATGTCCTGCCCGCTTCCTTTTCCATCGAAGTCATTGCCACGTTATTGATCCCGCAAGGAACAATTTGATCAAAAGGGGAGAGATCGCCGCAGACATTCAACGCGAAACCGTGCATCGTGATCCAATGGCGCACACCGACGCCAATGGAAGCGATCTTGCGATCTTCGACCCACACGCCGGTGAGCGATTTGCGTTGGGTCGCGGCAATCTCGTATCCGGCCAGCGCTTCAATGATCAAGCGCTCAAGCCAGCGCAAATATTTGTGCAAATCCTGACCGCACCGGCGCAGATCGATAATCGGGTAGCCCATTAATTGGCCCGGCCCGTGGTACGTTGCCTGTCCGCCGCGATTGATCGAGAAGAGCGGATGCAGCAAATGCGCGGCGCCGAGTTCGCCACGGCGAATCCGTCCTGTGGTGGACAAACTGGATCGATCCGGATTACGCCCGATTGTGTAAACCGGTTCGTGTTCGAGCAAAAGTAACTGGTCTTCCAATGAGGGGTCGTTGCGCTTCCGAGCGACGATTTCTTCCTGCAACGTAAGTGCGTCTGCGAATTCCATCCGGCCAAGCCAGCGTACATGGAGATCGGCAATCTCTCGGCTCATATCTGTGTTGCTCCCGCGATTCCTAAGCCCGCCATTTCCTGCGCGCGTAGATGCGTGAGCGCGATGGCCAAGGCGTCCGCCGCGTCGGCATCCGGCGTTTCTGTTAGACCGAGAAGCGCGCGCACCATGAACGCGACCTGATTTTTGCCGGCTGCGCCGCGGCCAACGGTGGATTGTTTGATTCGCCTCGGTGAATATTCAAAAACCGGCAATCCGTTCTCGGCCGCAGCCAGAATGGCTGCGCCCCGGGCGGCTCCCAGTACAATCGCGGTCTTATAACTTTGCACATAAATGACCGACTCCAGTGCGCAGCAATCCGGTTCGTGTTCGCGAATTAATTCGATAAGCCGATCGCGAATCGCGACCAGACAAGATGATGACCGCATCGAGCTCGCGTTGTGAATCGTCCCGAAATACAACGACTGCGGTTTGCCGTTATTTGCATCAACAATTGCGACACCGGTGTTGCGCAGAGAGGCGTCGATGGCAAGCACGCGCATTGTAGTAATCTTAAAATCGACTGCAGCGGGTTCAACCCCGAAAGCTCGCCACGGGACGAGTCCGTCCGATTGGCGGACTTTCGGGGTCAACATCGAATCGACAAATTGCAAGGCAACCGCTTTACTCGCGCCGAATGTCGAACGCCTTGCCCACACGAGCCGCTGCGAAGAAGCCAACTCGTTTTGTCGCGATCATTGTGATCGTGCTCATTGTTGTTTCGAACGGCTCCTCGTCTTTCGCTACAACGAAAGGCTTGAGCCAAATCGTGACGCCGGATTTGCAGCCGAAGGGCGATCTCTCGTTGAGTCTGCAAATCCAGGACGAGCGGATTGCAAACCCATATGAATTGCAAGCCGAACTGGGCCTAACGAGATGGGCTGAGGTCGCGGTGTTTCGCGGATTCCAGCCAGACGATTGGATCTTCGGCACGGAGATCGGCTTGCTGACGAAAGAGCCTTATCTTCTTTCCGTCGGATTCGTCAATTGGTCGCCTCACCTGGACGTCGATCCTCAGCCATATATCGAAGCTGGCTATTACACCGAACATCACAAAGTGATCGTCGGGGCCATTCATGCCGGCTACAAAAACGAAGCAATCCTCGGCTATGCGTACGACTTCAACGAGAGATGGCGAGTGCAGGTCGATTTCCAAAGCGGTTCTGAAAACTCATCGACGATCGGTTTCACCTGCAACGTCACACCAGACTTCCAGTTCAATCCCGCGCTTTATGTCAATAATGGTCCACACCACGATCTGTTCGGTTATATTGTCTTCACATACACCTTTCATGTCTGGAGTAGGGGCTGGCCACCGGGCCGCATCGGCCGTTGAATTGAATCACCTCTACTAGAGAAAGGCAGTGACAAGCGCCGCCGGAGCCAAATACTGCCTGAAAACTCTAAATCTAAGCGAAGTCGAATCAGCGCTATCCGTCATTGATTGCTGACGCGCTATTTTGTGCTCCTGCTCGTGCTCATAATCGAAAACATGCTTATTGGAGGGCGGCGCGTAACCGATCTAGAAAAGGCGCCTGCGCGGGATTGATTTTTCGCCGTGCAATTTCTTCGGGAAAAAATTCGGCGCGATCGATCTCTGGAAATTCTTTCAGTTTTCCCGAGCGGGGCGGCCATTCGATCTCGAACGTGTTCGATTTCAGTTCGAATGAGCCGGGCAAATCGCCTTCAAATGCCCAGGCATAAACAGTCTTGCCGCCTTTCTGTTTTATCGAGCCAAGCGCAATCCAATCCCCCGACCTGCCCGCCGTAGCCCCTGGCTCGCCGTAGCTCTTGCGGGAAGGTGGCTTGGCGCAGGCGGGCGGCGAAATGCCGAGCTCCTCTTCAAATTCTGTCCGGGCGCGCGCAAACAAATCTTCGCCGGGAGAAGCTTCGCCTTTTGGAATTGTCCACGCTCCGTCGTCTTTGCGTTGAAAGAACGGCCCGCCGGGGTGGACGAGTAAAACTTCCAGCGCGTCGTTTTTGCGGCGAAACATCAGTAAGCCCGCGCTCACCCGACTTCGCCGATGATCAGTCGCTGTCATTCCCTTTCACAATCTCTTAGAGAAAGATTGCCGGAAAGCCGCGCCAGCTCGCGCGTAATATTTTTCGCACTCGGCTTCGCGCCCGGCAATGATTCGTCGTCCCTGGAGGCGGCCGAACTCGGACGTGATTACGGTAAAGCGGCGTTCGCTATCGCCGGCATCACAGAACAACACAACCCAGTCGCGCGTTTTTCCAAGCTCATGTGCGCGTGCAGTGTTGGAAAATAGCGCGGTGTAATGGCGCCCGTCGCGGGCAGTGTGCATGATGGGCAGCCACGCTTCACCTGCCGGGTTGAGCCGGCGCGGCGCGATTTTCTTGAGCGTCCCCGCCGCGGCTTTGTCGTGATATTCCCGATCGACATCCAGCAGTTCAGATACCGAAGGTTGTTGCCGCGTCGGGATCGGCGGAGGCGCCGGTGCGGCTGGCGTTAAAATTGGGTTTTTGCGGACACGGCGGAGTCGTTGCGCCAGCGTATCGCGAATCCCGGCCAGACGTTTGGCGCCTATCCCGGGATATTTTTCGAGCCGGCCATCGTGCGCGGCCAGCTCCAGTTCTTCGAGTGTTTCGATCCCAAGATCATCGTGAAGACGCCACGCGTACACTTTTCCAATTCCCGGCACGGACGCCAGGATGGCAATCGGATCGCTTTCGCCACGGAGACGATCCAGCATGGCCAGCCGGCCGTGCAGCAAGACGTCGCGGATCGAACGCGCGATGCTGATGCCGACTCCTGAAATTTGTTCAAGTCCTTCAATTCCCTGCTCGGCAAAAATATCGGCAACCGAGCGCGACAGACGGCGAAGCGCGTTTGCGGCGCGCCGATACGCCTGGACCCGAAACCGGTTGGCACCCTGCTCGGCGAAGATATTCGCGACTTCGTCCAGCCGTCCTGCAATCTCGATGTTTGGACTCGGGTTCACATTAGTTTCTCTTCGTCTTCCTCTTCCTCTCACTCTTCCTCTAAACGGAAGAGGACACGCTCCAAATATCAAAACCAACCCGCAACCAACTCAAATCCATGACCTGAAATCAAATCACCGCGGCTTGACGCCCGTCATAGGGGTTAGGCGACCAGTCGAACGTGGCTCGGCTTTCCGGTTTCGACCGCACTTATTCGACTAGGAGTTCACCGCCCCAGTCGGCTGGGTCGGAATCGAAGATTGTCTCCGAAAGTGTCCACGGATGTCCCCATGGATCGAGGAGCGAGCATTGGCGTTCGCCATACATGTGATCCGCGGGTTCAGCGAGAACACGAGCACCGGCTGCCTTGGCGCGTCCAAAGAGTTCGTCGATCGCCGTGACACGGAGCGTGACGGAGTGCGCCGCGGGGCTCTGCTGTGTCGAAGGAGCGGCGTCAGCGTGTGCGCCGGGTTTGGCGACGATGATGGCCCCATTGCCGTGCAAGAGCTGCCGGCGATCTCGGGAGTTGCGGAGACGTTCGGTGAATGGAAGGGCCGTTGTGAGCCACGCGACTGCTTCCGGCACGTCGGGGTAGTACAGCACGGGTATTACGGCGGTATTTGGTGCCGAGCGGTTCTTCTTCAGCATAGAATCAGAGGTTATCAGTACTTCCCTGGTCGTCTAACAAGAAGGAGCTGAGCCACCGCTGGCGGCGGCGAGCTTCGCTGCGGGTCTTAAGGTTGAAGTCCTGTCAAAGCTGCTCATCGGAGCGGCTTGTTAGGCGAATTAAGTGGCATTGGGACCTCGTGTCTTTCTCCTCGCTTTGTTTTCCCCAGAAGTAACAAACTCCCAAGAGATGCGCAACACATCGCGTAGGGACTGACGATCTATCTCCGATAGGCGCACGAGTACACTGGGATAATCCCGGTAGTGATTCGTAATGTGTTAGACGCTGTCGTCCCACTCGCTCTGCGTCTGTAAAGCGCCGGACTCGCTAAAACACAAATCAATATACCGAGTGCGGCTCCACCCAACGTCGCTCTGATGTGATCCAACAACCAAAACTGCGCCCATGGCAGCGTGGTGTGAGACAGCTGCCGGTCTGTCGCGTGATGAAGGAGGTATAAGCCGATAACGCTCCAGCTCAGGGCAGCTAGCCCGGCTAGTACCATAGCGACGCGGATCGAGACCGCTGCAGCGGACGTGCGGCTGAAGAAGCCTCCGACTACAAAAATCACCGCGCCTACGGCAACGATAACGTGCGTAACGATGTGCGGGTTCACCGCGTCTAACGAGAATTCGGCCCCAAAAATCTGTAATCAATTGCAGATAAAATCTGTATGATCCGGTTGCCTTCAGCGAGGCCGATCATTAAAAGCAAACTCATGACGGTGGAATCTGTACCGCCAGCTGTTCCCGGGAGCAAGCCCAAAAAGCTCCTCGACCAAACGGGAATGGTAAATAATTGGAGAAACCGATGCGGCGCGCCCGGCGGTCGCGCCCTACCACAGGTGCGCACGCGCAACCAGACGCTTGTTCCCGGAGTAAAGCCGCTCAGGGCGGCTTTGCCGCCGGTGAATTCGCTTTTCAGCTGCCCCAGCTGCTTTCGTCCAAGCGGCGCGATGGGCTAGTAGCGGCGAGTCCGAGGAAAGCACGCGTGCGCCGTGCAAGCTTTTCGCTATCGGTTTCATCGAAAAAATGCCGCGCAGCTGCAATCTCGGAGGGAGAACCTCCCAGCCTGCGAAGAAATTTTTTCTCCTTTGCGCTTAATCCTTCGCTGTTCAATACGTGCTTTTGAAATTGTGCCATCTCTTTTGCCAACGCAGTCTGATCCGTCCCTCCGAACACCTTGAGCAGCTGCTGAAAACTGAGGTGCAACGGAATGGTGGCAAGATCCACATCTGCAATTTCAGTGATGGCACTGGGCGGCATCGTGATTTCATTCGACACCGCGACTGAATGCCAGAAATCCGCGGGTTGATAATAGCCGATCTCAACACGATACGATCCATGCAGTCCCGATGCCGTTATGAAGTGCATGGTTGCCATCGGTTCGACCGCCACCCTGCTTTCTACGAGACCGTCTGCGGCAAGCAGCCGAAGATGGACCTGCCGATCCTCAGGCATCGCTTTTTCAAATACGGACGGCCAGTCGATGTTCCAGCTAACGAAAACTGTGCTCGGATCGCGCGCGATGGCGAACAGGATCGGTGGACCATAGATACGCGGTAGCCCTATGTTGTCGCCGACATCGGGCGATCGAGAATCTGCGGTAAGTCGCACAACCGGTTTTTTCGACATCCGAAATCTATCCGGGGCCTTTGATGTTCGCGCATTGCGTTTTGTTTTTCTTTCCGCCATTTTTGAGCAACGTCGCGCAAATTAGTGAAAGGCCAACTGCGAAATTGGCGCGCAACACGGTTATCGAGCCAAAACATTGTGAGTCCAAAAATTGTCGGTCTTAAAGAACTTTCCGAGCGCTGCGATAAGTTGCGCGCGACTGGGAGAAAGCTGGTGGCTACCAACGGCTGTTTCGATTTGCTACACGTCGGGCACGTGCGGTATTTGCAACGTGCGCGCGCGCTCGGTGATCTGCTCGCAGTGGGATTGAACGGCGACCGGTCCGTCCGCGAGTTGAAAGGAAGCGGACGTCCGATTACGGCTGAGAGCGATCGCGCGGAGATCATTGCCGCGCTGGAATGCGTAGATCTGGTCACGATTTTTCCACAAATCCGGGCCACGGAGTTTATCGCTGCGGTCAGGCCGGCCATTTATGTCAAAGGCGGCGATTACAGTTCGGAAACGTTAGACGAAGAGGAGCGCGCAGTTTTGAAGGAGATCGGCGCCGACATTCGGCTCATTCCGTTTGAGGCAGGTTACTCGACTTCGCACCTGATCGAGCGCATATGCGAGAGCAATAGTTAAAATTGCTGGCTGCTGCGATTCGCATCCACTTGAAATGGGTGAAAGTAGAACAGTGGGAATGAAAGAACTGCCAATCGGAATTCTCGGATCCGGGAAAGGAAGCAACTGCCGGGCGATTCTTGAGCGGATTCGCTCAGGCGACCTGGCCGCGAAAGTGCGCGTGGTAATTTCAGACGTGTTCGATGCGCCGATTCTTGATATCGCGCGAGAGTTTGGTGTTGCCAATGCGTATTTGCCGCCCGGCCGATTTCGCACCCGCTTAGAGCCGGAGGCAGAAGAAGAGCTGGTAAGAATGTTGCGCGAAGCCGGAGTCGAAGTCGTGGTCCTGGCCGGTTTCATGCGCGTTTTGCATGAACCGATGCTGAAAGCGTTCTCCCGGCGCATCATCAACATTCATCCATCGCTTCTGCCAAAATTCCCGGGGCTCCAAGCGTGGAAACAGGCGCTCGCGGCAGGCGAAAAGGTAACTGGCTGCACTGTGCACTATCTCGATGAACAAATCGATCACGGGCAAATTATCGCGCAGCGAGAGGTAGCCATCTTGCCTGCCGATACCCCGGAAAGTTTGCATGAACGAATTCAAATTGCCGAACACGAGTTGTACCCGGCGGTGATCGCTGAATTCTGCGAAAAACATCTCGAAACAAACCTGTAGCAGAAGCCGCGTCGTCTGTTATTCTGGTTTCGGCTCGCGCTTCAGGAGTTCTTCCAAGGCAACAGTCGGTTTTTTCTGCTCGTAAAGTACAGAGTGCACTTGATCGATGATGGGCGTGGCGATATCCAATCGCTGTGCACCTTCCCACGCACTACGCGTAGTCGGAATCCCTTCGGCCACGGTTCTCATAGACGTGACAATCTGATCGAGTGGTTCGCCTCGCCCGAGGCGCTTGCCGACCGTGTGGTTACGACTGCGCTCGCTGTAGCAAGTCAGAATCAGATCGCCCGCGCCGCTCAATCCAAAGAAAGCATTCGCATTCCCCCCCATGGCAACTCCTAACCGGGCAAGCTCGGCCAACGACCGAGTGACCAACGCCGCTTTGGAATTGTCGCCCAGACCGAGTCCGTCGCTCATGCCGGCCGCAAGAGCGAATACGTTTTTCAATGCGCCGCCAAGCTCGATGGAAGCGACGTCCTGGCTCGTGTAAATGCGAAAGTGCGGACTTCCCAGGTTGCCTTGCAGACTCGCCGCGCAATTGATGTCGTCGCAGCCAACCACGGTCGCAGTAGGAAGCCCTTGCGCAATTTCCACCGCGAGATTCGGACCCGATAACACAGCGATTGTGCGCTCCGGCAAAACTTCGCTCAAGATTTGGCTCATCCGCATCCCCGTACTGTGCTCGATCCCTTTTGTGCAACTCAGCAATATGGCGCGCGCATTGCCGACCACTTTGCGCAGATGAGTCGCGATCTCGCGCAACGCGGTCGATGGTGTAACGAAAACGATCAGATCAGCTCCGGCGCAATCACGTAATTCCGAGGTGATGCGCACTGACGAAGGCAATGTAACCCTAGGAAGATAGTCGCTGTTTTCGCGCGTCTTTTGCAAGCGGGCGGCGCGATCGACATTGTGACTCCAAAGGCAAATTTGTCGGCCGTCTTTACCCCAGAGCCAGGATAATGCTGTTCCCCAACCGCCAGCGCCCAAGATTGCTATCCTGTCAATCTTCACTTCCGAGTAAAGCGTGGTTCCTTGCCGCGCACCAATCGAGAGAGATTTGAGCGGTGCCGCCAAACTACAACCGCCGCGATGATGACCGAAAAGCAAAACAGCGGTTTGCGGTACGTTTGGTTTTTCCAATCGATGACCAATATCACCAGCGGTAGCGCGACTGCAGTGGCCACTGATGCCAATGAGACATAGCGCTTTAGCCAGAAAATTAATATCCAAACGGCCGCACCGATCAGCGCCGCGAGCGGCATCAAGCAGAAAAGTGCTCCAGCGGAAGTAGCCACGCCTTTTCCGCCCTTGAACTTCAGCCAGGGCGAAAAGCAATGTCCGATCACGCTACACACCGCTGCTAGGATTCCAAACATTTCGGGCGAACTCAATTCCGGCCGCACGTCGGTAGCAATCGACATGGAAATTTTTACGGCACCGAAGCCCTTCAAGAAATCTAGGGCAAATACCGGATAGCCATATCGCTTCCCGAGAATGCGTACGACGTTGGTCGCGCCAATGTTACCACTGCCAGTCTTCCGGATGTCAATTCGTGCGATGCGGCCAGCTAGATAACCGAAAGGAATCGATCCCAATAAGAAACTTCCGGCCAGCGCGATCGCCAATGTCAGCATCGAATGTGTAGCAAAGGGCTGCTAGCTTACTTCCGTGGCATTTGGGCTGCCTCGTAAGTTATTCTTAGATAGCCAGATAGATATTATAGCAACGTCCGCTGGCGTGATCCCGCTTAAACGTGCAACTTGGCCAAGCGAGGTCGGCCGCAACCTTGCTAGTTTCTGCCTCGTCTCGGAACGAAGCCCCGCAATCCTATCGTAATCTAGGCCGTCTGGAATAGCTTGCTTCCCTCGGCGTTCGATCTGCCGATTCTGCTTGGATTGCCGAGTCGCGTAGCCCTCGTATTTGAAATCGGTCTCCACCAGGTCCCATATCGCAGTCGGCACCAGAGAAACAATGTCGGCAGGCAGGTTCTGCACGCTAAACCCCGGCCGTTTAAATAGTTGAGATATAGGAATGCCTTGAAACTTCCTTTCGACAGCAACTAGTCGTGCTTCACCGAGAAGGCGCATCTTCTCCTGAAAATGAGCATATCGAGTTTTGCTGACTAACCCCGCGTTGAACGCAAGCTGGGTCAAGCGTTGATCAGCATTTTCGTGCCGTAGAAACAGACGATCCTCAGCTCGACTTGTAAACATGCGGTATGGCTCTTCGGTTCCCTTCGTTACCAGATCGTCAATCAGGACCCCAATGTAAGCATCGCTCCTTTCCAGTATGAGCGGCGGACGACCTCGAACTTTCAAAGCAGCATTGGCTCCCGCAATCAAGCCTTGAGCTGCCGCCTCTTCGTAACCCGAGGTACCATTCACTTGGCCAGCAAAATAGAGCCCCCTGATCAGTCTGGTTTCCAGGGTAGGAAGGAGCTGGGTTGGCGGAAAATAATCATATTCGACGGCATAGCCTGGTCGCATGATTTCCGCGCGTTCGAGAGCCGGAATGGAATGAAGAAATTCCAATTGCACTTCGTACGGCAGGCTGGTCGAAATTCCATTGACGTAGTATTCGCTCGTGTGGCGTCCTTCTGGCTCGAGAAAGAGTTGATGGGAAGTCTTATCCGAGAATTTTACGACTTTGTCCTCAATCGACGGGCAATACCGCGGGCCGATCCCCTTGATGCGCCCGACATACAGTGGCGACCGATGCAAATTCGCCCGAATGATTTCATGCGTCTTGCCCGTAGTGTGAGTGACCCAGCACGGCAATTGTTCCACGTGGAACGTGCCGTCCCGAAAAAGGTTTAGTGTAAAAATCTCGTTTTTCCCAAGCGTTTCCGACTCACAACGTAAAAACGCGAAGGTTGGCGGAGGCTCATCCCCAAGTTGAATCTCACACCGGGAAAAGTCGATTGATCGCGCGTTTAATCGACAAGGCGTGCCAGTCTTAAAGCGGCCGACCTCGAATCCGAGTCGCTGGAGACTCGCACTCAAACTCGAGCTGGCATCAGCCATCCGGCCACCCGGCCTGCTATTCTCGCCTATGTGCAAGAGACCGCGCAAAAATGTCCCAGAAGTGACAACAACCGTGCGAGCGGAGACCATCAACCCGAAATCAGTTTCCACGCCCGCTACATTCGAGTCATTTACGGCCACATGCGAAACTGTAGCTTGCATCAGATCGAGATTTTCGGCCCGTTCCAAAAGCGCTTTGATCCGAAACTGGTACGCTTTTTTGTCACACTGAACTCGCGGAGCCCGAACAGATGGACCTTTACTTCGATTAAGCATCCGAAATTGAATTCCCGTTGCGTCGGCATTGACGCCCATAGCCCCGCCCATGGCATCGATCTCCCGAACGATGTGCCCTTTGGCTAGTCCACCGATCGCCGGATTGCAGGACATCTGGCCGATCGTGTCCAGATTCTGCGTCAACATCAAAGTGTGGCAACCGATCCGGGCAGCGGCCAGTGCCGCTTCGATCCCTGCATGACCGCTACCGACCACGACTACATCGTAATCGTTTTGTAACTTAAACATTGCCTAAGATACTTCAGATAAAGAGCTTACATATATATGTCGGCTCGGATGTCGTTCTTCCGCCGCTCATCCGAAGCCTCGGCCGATGACTGGGACGTTTGGATGGCTCGATATGCTACCCGCCCGAGTACGACCAAGAGCAAAGCCGTTGTGATGAACGCTCCGCCCCAGATCCAGTAATCGATCATACGGGGGTAACTTTTGCCGCGCATGATGCGGATTGCAAATTGCCCCAGTGTGCCTACATAAGCGTATAAAAAAAGACCAGGTACCCTTCCGAGTGATGCCCAGAGCATGTAGGCGCCAAATTGAATTCGAGTCAGGCCATAAAAGTAATTCAGGAGACTGGTGGGAAAGAGCGGATGCAATTGGCTTAGAAGGATGATCTTCCAGCTCTCGCGTTCTACGGCCGGACCCAGAGTGCGCAGCATCGGATTACCCGAAAGTCTTCGTTTAAACCATCGCCTCGCGATCGACCGGCTCAGTGCAAACGAAATTGCCGTGGCGACGACGTTGCCCGCAAACACGATCAAGAAACCCCACCATAAACCGAAGAAAAAACCGCCTCCGACAGCGAGAATGCCGCCCGGAAGCAGAAGGATATTACAGAGCGCGAAAAGCAGTGGATAGCCAATCGCCGCCCAAGGGCCCCAGCCCATCACACGCTCTTGCAGCGTTTCCACGAAATTGACGACTGGGGAGAAGCGCGATAAAGCATAGGCCAGCGCGATCGCTAGCAATAGCGCTCCAATCTGCCAACAAATCGCCTGGCGCACCTTGGACATTCCCGGATTCTGCGCGTTTCAAGCGCTTCGCGCAAATATCGCGGTTCGCGGTGAACGCCCGAAGATGCGCGCAGGCGGGCGCATCTGAAAACTGCTGGATCGCTTAACTAAACGCTCGAAGCCTGGGCGTTCCGATGACGCGGAATGCCGAGGCTGTCAAAAATTACCCGCGTGGCATCCGAGCGGTTAAGTGTATAGAAGTGAATACCCGCGACATCGTTATCCAGAAGATCGTGACATTGTTCTAGTGCGTGCTGAATGCCGACGTGCCTGACCATTTCGGGATCGCTTTGGCAGTCCTGTAGGGTTCGCAAAAGCCCGGCGGGGAAGCGTGCGCCGCCCGCCAGCTCGGCCATGCGTTTGACCCCCCTCATAGAGGTAATCGGCATGATGCCAGCGATAATGGGAATGTGAATGTCGTTGAGCACACAGCGTTCGCGGAAATCGAGAAAGTCGCGATTATCAAAAAATAGCTGTGTAATGATGTAGTCGGCGCCGGCGTCCACTTTCGCCTTGAAGTAATCCATTTCCACTAATCTGTTTGGTGTGGCGGGATGTCCTTCGGGGAAACCGGCCACTCCAACCCCGAAACCGCGGCGGTCCGGATGCGCGCCAGACTCGTTGAATCGCCGAATGAATTTGACCAAATCGATCGCATGTTGGAACGAGTCCCGCGATTTATCGTAAGCAACTCCAGGCGGCCTATCGCCGCCGAGCGCAAGGATGTTGCCAATGGCCGACCTGGCATATCGAAGTAGAATCGCTTCGATCTCCTCTGCGTTGTGGCAGACACAAGTCAGGTGAGGGATCGGATCCAGCTTTGTCGTGTGCTGAATCCGTTCGACCAGTTCGTGCGTTAAATCGCGCGTCGAGCCGCCGGCGCCATAAGTGACGCTGACAAAGTGCGGCATGTACGATTCGAGATCGCGAATCGTTTGGTAGAGGATCTCCGCCGCCTCCGGCGTTTTCGGAGGAAAAAACTCGAACGAAAACGTGGGAGGACTGCTCCGCATGATGTCGGTAATGTGCATGAGACTCAGCGCGAATCGAACAATGCTGCGTCGCACTGCCTCTGGCAACTGATCGAGCAAGATTGGCTTATCTCGCTTTGGCGGGCGACACCAAAATCGGCCTGTGGCGCCGACTTCCTCCTCTTCAACTGCTATGGCAGAATCGCAAATACGCGCGCCGGGAAACCGGAGCCGCCTCTTGGTTTGGCGAAGCTGACAACGGCGATTGCGCCTACTTCGGGTAATTGGTCCAGGTTCGTGAGCAGCTCGATCTGATAATGTTTCGTGCTCAGGATGTAGGTCTCCAGCGAGTAATCATCCTTCGTGGTGGCCAGTCCCGGATCGGTATCCGTCGTTTCGTGGCCTGATGCAGTGATCCTGCGTTCTTCGTATAGATATTTTAACGCGGGCAAAGTCCATCCCGGATAATGCGCGACACTGTTCGCGTCCTTGTTTTCCATTTTTGCGGCGTCCGGCCAGCGCTTGGACCAATCGGTACGCATCGCTACAAACGCGCCAACAGGGATTTCGCCGTGATCTTTTTCCCATTTCTTTACGCGCTCCAGTGACAGCGTGTAATCTGCATTCTTCGCGCACTCTGTGTGCACATCGACAACGACCAGCGGCAAAATCATTTCTTTCAGATCGATCTGGTCAACCGTTCAAAGTCCCTTGATGAAATGCGCCGGCGGATCAACGTGCGTTCCCCATTGGCCGACGTGCGTGAACAATTCCGAGAAAAAACCGGACCCCATTGTGTCGGGGCGCTTTTCGTACCAGTAAATCGTCTTGCGCGTTTCATCCGGAAACCCCGGCCAATGCGGAATCCCCGGTGCGAACGAGTGCGTCAGATCGACAAACTTTTTTCCAGCGAGCAGTTTCTGGATTTTCCAAAGTTGTTTGGGCCCCGCTTCGGCGGACGTTGTTCTATTTGAATCGGCATCTGACACAGCCCTACAGAGTGCGACAGCAAAGACGCAAATGAATACAGCATGAAGTTTTTTGTGCATACCAACGTGTTAAAGCATCTCCGAGCAATGCGCCAATAAGTTCGAATAACTTCGAATAACTGCCGTCCGTTTTGGGCGACGAACATTTGTCGCGGCAGCGCGCAGATGTTATCAACAGCTCTTTGGCGCTCGGATTTGCGAGAGGGGCCACGGATGCCGCCTTGTGTTATTCACGCGCATCTGAAGAAGGAATTTATAGAAAAGAAAACTCGAATCATCTTCGTGTGTTGTGAAAAACTTTCCAGCCAACGGATGAAACCGTTTCGTATTCTTGATCCAACTTTTCCATCCCGGGGCCTCCGCGGTCTGTGCGCTTTGGCCGTGATGACCAAAGCGCCACGGCCTGGACAAGTGAAAACGCGACTCGTCCCACCCCTTACACCGGATGAAGCAGTGGAGTTAAACAAGTGTTTTCTTCGCGATACGGCGACCGCGATTTCTCGCGCGGCCACTAGGAACGATGCCTGTGGAATCGCTGTGTATACGCCGATCGGCGCCGAGTCGGCGTATGCTGATATTCTGTCGGCGAATTTCAGTTTGCTGCCGCAGCGCGGCGCCAAATTCGGCGAGCGTCTCTGGTTTGCCGTGAAAGATTTGTTCAAATGCGGCTTTGAATCGGTTTGCCTGATCGATTCTGATAGCCCAACCGTCCCGCCGGCGAATTTCGCACAGGCAGTAAAGTCTTTGAAATCAATTGGCGATCGTGTCGTTCTGGGCCCGAGCGAGGATGGCGGGTATTATTTGATTGGACTCAACAAACCCCACAGGGAACTTTTCGAGCGAATTGACTGGAGCACAGAGCGTGTGTTTGAGCAGACCATCGAGCGCGCATCAGCGATCGGCCTGGACATAAAATGTCTGCCCCGAGGATACGATGTTGATGATCGCGCTGGGCTCAGGCGGTTGCGCGACGAACTGCTCCGTAAAAACGCGCCGCATAGCCTCTCGCCACACACACGAGAACTTTTGCTAGATCTGGCGGCGCGGAAGAGGTTGTAGCGGCGTTCTGTGAGCGCCGATCTGAATTTGCGACGGTCAAAGACTGCCGCTACAAACAGCCATGGCAAGACGCGCATTAGTCACAGGTGGCGCGGGCCTGATCGGCTCGCACATTGTCGATTTGCTCGTGCGCGAAGGCTGGCAGGTGCGCGCTCTGGATAATCTGGAACCAAACACGCACAAGCGCGGCAAGCCGGCATGGATCAATGAGAAAGCTGAATTGATCGAAGGCGACATCCGCAATCGCGACACCATCACGGCTGCGCTCGATCATATCGATGTCGTTTTCCATCAAGCTGCCTGCGGCGGGTACATGCCGGAGATCGCGAAATATGTGCACGTGAATTCACTCGGCACGGCGCAAATGCTTGAAGTGATTCGCGAAGACAGACTTCCGATCAAAAAAGTTATCGTTGCCAGCTCGCAGGCTGTTTATAGCGAAGGCGCCGGCAATTGTCCGAAGCACGGTCTCGTGTTCCCAAGCGTGCGACCGATCGAACAATTGCGGAGGGGCGACTGGCAGGTGCATTGCCCGATTTGCGGGGAGATCACAAAAAGCGTTCCCACTCCGGAGAATGCGCCCATCGGCGGCGAGACTGTTTACGGCCTGACCAAAGTTGATCAGGAGCGCCTCGTGTTGCTGTGGGGAAAACAGGTCGGCATTCCCACGGTCGCTTTGCGTTACTCATGCACTTACGGACCGCGGCAATCCATCTTCAATCCTTACACCGGCGTGATCGCGATTTTCTGCACTCGGTTGCTAAACAATTTGCCGCCGGTGCTGTACGAGGATGGCGAGCAGACGCGCGATTTTTCATTCGTGGAAGACATCGCGCGCGCAGACCTGCTGGCCGCAGAGACCGACAAATTTGATGGATTGCCGGTAAACATCGGCAGCGGACGTGGCACGCCAATCTGCGAAATCGCCGAGCAACTTGCTGATGTTCTGAAGATCGACATCGCGCCCGACCTCAACGGCGAATTTCGCCCAGGCGAAATGCGCCACCTCACTAGCGACATCACGCTCGCGCGGTCCGCCGGTTACAAACCAACCGTCGATCTCAGCGAAGGCATGGCCCGCTATATCGACTGGGTCCACGCCCAATCAGATATCCGCGATTACTTCAGCGAAGCGAGCGAAATTTTGAAGAACAAAGGCATCGTTCATCGGGTAGCGCGATGAATATCGCCGCCAGCATTCCTGATTTTAATGCGCCGGTGGTCGAGCATGCACGCAAGGACTTTCCGCTGCTCGACAGCGAGATGACCGTGGGCGCAGCGCTGGAGCGCATCCGGCGGGAGGGCGTGGGCGAGCGGGTCATTTATTTTTATGTGGTCGATAAAGAGAAGCGGCTCGTGGGGGTGGTACCAACGCGGCGGTTGCTAACCGCCCCCCTCGAAACGCCGCTGCGCGAGATCATGGTGCGGCGCGTCGCGGCGGTCCCCGCGACGGCCACGATCCTTGACGCATGCGAATTTTTCGTGCTCTACAAATTTCTGGCTTTCCCCGTCGTGGATGAACAACGACGCGTTGTGGGCATCATCGACGCGAACCTTTTTGCGGAAGAAATTTTGGAGGCGGGCGAAAGCGAGGATCGATCTCGCAGCCGCGGGACCGGCCTAGTGGGGCCGGAATTTTTCGAAGCGCTTGGGTTTCATTTGGAGCAAATCCGCGGCGCATCGCCCTGGCGGGGGTTCCGGTTTCGTTTTCCGTGGCTGCTGGTCACGGTGACGGGCGGCACGCTCTCGGCGGTTCTGGCTCATTTTTTTGAAGCGACGTTGGCGCGCAGCTTGGTGCTGGCGTTTTTTCTGACCATGGTACTGGCGCTGAACGAAAGCGTGAGCATGCAATCGATGAGTGTCACCATCCATGCATTACGTTCGGTCTCCGTCACGCGAGCCTGGCTGATCACTACATTTCGACGCGAAGTGACTACGGCGCTGCTGCTCGGCGTGACATGCGGCGTGATTGTCAGCATGATCGTCTTGGTCTGGCGCAGCAATCTGCGCGATGCATTTGTCATCGGCGGCAGCATCACCCTTTCGCTCGTCACGGCGTGCGCGCTGGGGGTCGGTGTGCCCTCACTCCTTCGCCGCTTCAAGCTCGACCCGAAAATTGCCGCCGGCCCGGTCACCCTCGCCCTCGCCGATTTTATTGCGCTGATAATTTATTTCACCAGCGCGTGGCTTGTTTTAAAGTAGCGCATGCCTCTGGCTTGCCGGTTGGGCGCGTGTCGCCGCGGCGATCGAGCTTGCGAGAGTTTTGAATCTGGGCAAGCCAGGACGCTCGCGCTACTTTTGCTGCTTGCCCGACAGTGGCGACAATGCGACACGCTTATCCCACCATGTTCGCCTCGGTCATCATCCCAGCGCTTGACGAGGAGGAAACGATCGCCGGTGTGGTGCGCGAATGTCTCGCGACAGGGGTGCCCAACGAAGTGATTGTGGTTGATAACGGCAGCACCGATCGCACAGCCGAGCGCGCACGTGAAGCGGGCGCACGTGTGGTGACTGCGCTGCGAGGATACGGGCGCGCCTGCGCGGCGGGCATTGCCGCCCTTTCGCCGGAATGCGACATCGTCGTGTTTCTCGACGGCGACGGCAGCGACGTCCCGGCGTTCATGAATCAACTGATCGATCCAATCGCGGCGGGAAAATTCGATTTCGTGATTGGCTCGCGCACGCGCGGACGACGCGAACGTGGCAGCATGAATTTCCAGCAAGTTTTCTCCGGACGCATGGCCGGCGTCATCCTGCGACTGCTTTATGGCATTCGCTACACTGACATGTGCCCGTTTCGCGCGATTCACCGCGCGGCACTCGCGAAACTCAACATGCGCGATCAAACTTACGGGTGGAATCTGGAGATGCAGATGAAGGCCGCGCGTGCCGGGTTCCGTATTCTCGAGATTCCAGTAAACCATCGCCGGCGCGCCGGTGGCGAATCCAAAGTCTCAGGAACGCTGCGCGGCACATTTGCCGCCGGTGCTCGCATCCTGGCGACGCTACTGCGCGTAGCGATGGAATAGCTTGCTAGCTTGCCCGCTGCGGCGAATCTGATTTACTTTTGCCAATTGAACGGCCTAATCGAAAACGCCCGCACAAAGAAAGCGAACGCGCAGGAACTGCAATCCGCACGGTTCTCGCGCATTTTGTTGATCAAACCCTCGGCCTTGGGCGACGTCGTCCATACGCTGCCGGTGCTGGTGAAACTGCGCGCGCGTTATCCGGCGGCGCGGATCGACTGGTTGATCACGCCGGAGAACGCTGAGATTGTGCGGTTCCATCCGGCCCTCTCGAATGCCGTTCTTTTTGCGCGGAGCGATTTCTTGAAGCGCGGCCGCAGATGGCGCGCGGCGCTGGCGTTGCTCGATCTGCTCAAGAAAATCCGCCGCGCGAAGTACGATTTAGTGATCGATCTGCATGGTCAGGCGCGTTCGGCCTTTTTCGCTCTTGTCAGCGGCGCGCCTGTGCGCATCGGATTTGATCGGCCCGCCAAGTGCCGTCGAACGGTTTCCGGTGAGCACGATCACGGGAACACATCCAGCCACGGTTGGCGGGGGGCGCGCGAAGGTTCATGGATGGCTTACACGCACCGCATCCCTATTCCGACGCTCGATGTTCACGCAATCGATCGCTACCTGTGGATCGTGCCGTTGCTCGGCCTCGATGACGGTCCGCCAGATCTCACTATTCACCTCTCGCCGGAGGCGGCGCGTAATGTGCAGCGCCTCTTGGAGGAGCGGGGCGTGCCCGCTTTCAAGCCGCTCGTCGTCCTGGTGCCCGGAACCATATGGGAAACCAAGCAGTGGACCATCGAAGGATTTGCAGGTGTCGCGCGGCAGTTTCTGCACGACGGATTTGCCGTCGTTTTGACGGGCACGGAACGCGACGAGCCGCGGTGCCAGCAAATCGCGGGCGCTGCACCGGGCGCGTATGATCTTTCCGGTAGAACAACATCGGCGGACTTGGCAACGCTTATTGGACGCGCTGAGGTTTGCGTCACGAACGATTCGGGCTCGATGCATCTGGCCGCGTCACTCGGCACGCCGATGGTCAGCGTGTTCGGGCCGACCAATCCGGGCCGCATCGGGCCTTATCAACGACCGGAATCGGTCGTTCGCGTGGACTTGCCATGTTCGCCGTGCAACTATCGTCGGCTGAGCCAATGCCCTTTTGACCACGCCTGCATGCAACAGGTTACATCCGCGACGGTACTGGAGCGGGCACGAGAAATTCTTGCAGCGACAAAGTGAATTTTTTGTAGGGTATTCGCAGCGGCGGACGCGAACCCGAATGCACAGGCGCTTGGCACAAGCGCCGCTACAATTCATACTCGCGGCGAATGAGTAGAACCAAAGCAATCTTGGCCGGTTTCCTTGCCGGATTGGTCGGCGGAATTGTGATGACAGCGGCGATGCTATTGCTCGCGACACTGGGCGTGGCGACACCGCTCGTGATCATTGGCGACCGCCTTTCGGTTTTTATTCCGCCGGGTCCGTTTCTTTCGCTGATGGGCAAGGTCGGCGGGTACAATCACCTGAAGCAACTTGGTGTTGGATCGACAATTGCAGGCCAACTTCTCGTCGGCGCGATTGCCGGAGCCATTTTCGGTTTGCTCGCGCGGCGCAATCCGGCGCGCCTTTCGGCGGTCTGGACAGTATCGATCTTTGTTGTGCTGCCGATTGTTGTGTTCGCAATGGCGTTGTGGTCGGTCCTGGGCACGAGCTACGTGGGACTGCCAATCGGCGTCGCGCGCCTGGTCACGCTCGTCGGCTTCGTACTGTGTGTGTTTATTTTTGAGCGAACGCTCACCGCCGGTTTTCGATTTCTCACAACTCGGAAAATCAGAAAACAGGATTACGAATTCACGCCCGCGATCGGGCGGCGCGCGTTTGTGCTCGGTGCAATCGGGGCCGCAGCGGCGGGCGGCGGCATCGCGCTGGCGCAGAAACTTTATCGCGTCGCAGCCTTCAGCTACGACGGCACGCAATACAAAGGCCGGATCGTCGAGCCGATCACGCCTAACGAGTTGTTTTACTGCGTCACGAAGAACGTGGTTGATCCCACGGTAAACGTCGAGTTATGGCACTTGGAAGTGAACGGGCTTGTGCAAAATAGGGCCACGTGGCGATTTCAGGATCTCGTCGGTCTCCCCGCGCGCGAGCAGCAGACCACACTGATGTGCATCAGCAACGGGCTCGACGCGGGCCTGATCAGCAACGCCATCTGGAAAGGTATCCCGCTGGGCGAGCTGCTCGATCAAGCGGTGCTGCTTTCAAGCGCCGCACGAGTGCGGCTTTACGGCGTTGATAATTACACCGACACCATCCCGCTCGAGAAGGCGCTGGAACCGACCACGCTGCTCGCGTTTGAGATGAACGGCGTCCCGCTGCCGCATCGGCACGGCTATCCGTTGCGCGTGATCGTGCCCGGTTACTTTGGCGAAAAACATGTGAAATGGCTCACCCGCATTGAAGTGACTGATGCGAATGCGAAAGGCTTCTACGAAACGCAGGGCTGGGGGCCCGATTTCATCACGCCGACGCGCTCGCGCATCGATGTGCCCGATCACGGGTCGCAATTCTCGTTAGGCAAGCTAGATGCTGCCATCGAATTGAAAGGCATCGCTTACGGCGGCGATCGCGGTATTTCACGGGTGGAACTTAGCTTCGACGACGGCAAATCCTGGCGCGAGGCCGAGATCTATTATTCGGGTGGCGATCTTGCCTGGTCGCTTTGGAAGATAGAATGGATGCCGGACACGGCGGGAGACTACGTCGTTGTTGTCCGCGCCACCGACGGCGAAGGCGACGTGCAGGAATGGGAAGAGGACCGCAGCCCGTTCTCCGGCGTCACGGGATTTCATAAAATTGCCGTGCACGTCACGGCGTGAGATACACGATTTTGCTGGGCGCACAGGCTGTAAGCCTATGTTCCCGCTTGCGCGGTGTGCTAAATTTTATCGATGGAAAAGGTGATCATTGTTGGAAGCGGTTGCGCTGGGTTGACGGCCGCGATTTACGCTGCGCGGGCTAATCTAAGTCCGTTGGTTTTGGAAGGCCGGCAGCCGGGCGGGCAGCTTTCCACGACAACGCTGGTGGAAAATTATCCGGGGTTCCCGGATGGAATCGATGGGCCACAGCTCATTCTCAACATGCACAAACAGGCCGAGAAATTCGGCGCCCGATTCTCATACGCCGAAGTAACCGATTTCGATATGCGCAACAAACACATTCGCGTGAACGCGGATGACGAATGGCTGGAGACGCAGGCGCTGGTCATCGCCAGCGGAGCATCTGCTCGCTACCTCGGACTGGAGAACGAAGAGAAATTGATCGGCCATGGCCTGACGAGTTGCGCAACGTGCGACGGCGCATTTTACAAAAATGTGCCGGTCTGCGTCGTCGGCGGCGGGGATTCCGCGGCGGAGGAATCGTTGTTCCTCACGAGGTTTGCCTCAAAGGTCTATCTCATCCATCGCCGCGACAAGATGCGTGCGTCCAAAATCATGCAGGACCGCGTGTTCGCGAACAAGAAGATCGAGCCCATCTGGAACACAGTGGTCACGGAATACATTCCCGACGAAAAGGGCGAGATGCGCGGGGTGCGTTTGCGCAACGTGAAGACAAACGAAGAACGCGAACTGGAAATCGCGTGCGTGTTCGTGGCGATCGGTCACGATCCAAATACGAAAGCGTATCAGGGAAAACTCGAGACCGACCCGGACGGCTATCTGCTTGCGAAAAATCTCGTCGAGAGCAAGCACCCCGGCGTTTTCATCGCAGGCGACGTGGCCGACCGCGTTTACAAACAAGCCGTTACCGCTGCCGGAACGGGATGCGCCGCGGCCATGGACGCAGAGAAATACCTGAGCGAGCTGGAATCGCATGCTTGATGGCCGTCAAAAACATTTGTAGGGCAGGCGCGTCGCCTGCCGGCGTTCGGTGTGGCAACCGGAGCGGTTGCCCTACAATGGCCGCGTCGTGAAGATCTGCGACCTCACTCAGTTTTATTCCCCGGTGAGCGGCGGCGTGAAGCGATATCTTCACGAAAAGATTGATTACATCGAGAGGCACACCTCGCGCGACGAACACGTTCTTATTGTTCCAGGCCCGAAGTCGAAGCTGGAAGCAAAAGGGCGCTCACGCGTTTACGCGATTCGTTCTCCTCTTGTGTCGCGGACGGCGCAATACCGCGCGCTGTTGAATCTTCGCACGGTGCAAGAAATTTTAGAGCAGGAACGGCCGGACGTGATCGAGTCCGGTGATCCCTATCAGCTTGGCTGGAAAGCATTGAAGGTCGGGCACGCCCTGCGCGTACCGGTAGTCGGATTTTATCACTCGCATTTTCCAGAAGCGTACGTGCGAAAGAGCGCAACGCTCCTTGGGAAAACGGCGACACGCCGGGTGATGAAGCTTTCCCGTGCGTACGTCCGTAAACTGTACAATCAGCACGCCGCCACGCTCGTTGCATCAGAGCGGCTTGGCCGCGTGCTGCGTGACTGGGGCGTACAGAACGTGCGTGTGCTTAGCCTCGGTGTTAACACAGAAATTTTCCATCCGGACGGATCCGGAACGCAAGCAATACGCCGCTCGCTTGGCGTTAATTCGGGTCAAAAGCTTCTGCTTTACGTGGGCCGGCTGGCGAAAGAGAAGAACACCGCGACCCTGCTTCGTGCGTTTAGAAGTTTGCAGCGACGCCAGCCGAATCAATTTCATTTGCTGGTGATCGGCGACGGGCCCGATCGAATTCATCTGCGAAACATGCAACTCCGAACCAGGAATCTTTCATGGATTCGCTACTGCGCCGATCCTTGCGAACTCGCCGGGTTTTATCGCGCAGCGGATCTGTTCGTTCATCCGGGTGTCCAGGAAACTTTTGGACTTGTGGCGCTGGAGAGTCAGGCGTGCGGCACGCCGGTAGTAGGAATACACGGGAGCTACATGGACCGAATCATTTGCCACGATCAGCAATGGTGGGCACAAGAGAATAGCGCGGATGCGTTAGCTGATGCAATTGAAGCAACGAGCGCGCAGAAGCTCTCCACCCTGGGCGAGTGCGCAGCGCGTGCGGCAGGGAAGCTATACAGCTGGCCGTGCGTATTTGAAAAACTGTTTTGCATTTATCGCGAGGTTTGTTCAAACTACCGCGGTTTTAAATGGTGAACGACGACCATAAGCCGTTCCTAATTCGTGGCTATCGCAGATCGGACCGCGAAGCGGTAAGAAAGCTCTGCTGCGACACCGGCTTCCTTGGCGATCCGATTGATCCCGTGTACGAAGACCGCGAATTGTTCGCCGATTTTCTCACCACCTATTACACCGATCACGAGCCGGAATCCTGTTTTCTCCTGGAGGTGGACGGCGAAATTCGCGGTTATCTGCTTGGCTCGCGCAAGCCGCTGCAAAACCAACTGTACGCTCTCTATCAAAACGTCTGGCTGTTCTTTCGCGCGCTCACGCGTTACTTCCGCTACAACGCG
>QHQA01000002.1 GCA_003219695.1 Verrucomicrobiota bacterium | reverse complement strand
GAGCGGCGCCGCTGCCGAATCCTGGGTTACTCGCTCGATTCCTCGTGAATCCTTCATGATTCGAAACGTTCCTTGTGACCATCCCAGCACGCGAAACGGTTCGCCTTCGCGCGCCCAGAGAAATACGTAGGCTTCCTCGCCCTCGCGAAACGCCGGCACGCCCTCGATTCGTGAATGCAGGCTGCCGATGCTTCCGCCAAGCATTCGAATGCTGATCACGCCCGGGAGCAGCCCTTTGTTCAGTTCCACAACTTCAAAGCGTGTTTCCGTCCAGATTTCGCCACCTTGCCAGTGGCTTTCCACTCCGATGCACCGGAGGCGCGCGATCGCTGTCGCCTGATTCGCAAGCTCCTCGAAACGCACCCGCGAAAGAGTTGTGGCGTTCGCAGCAATCGCGAGCAACGCAAGCCCCGCCAAAAACAAAATCCACAAGAACCGCCGACGTTGCACAAAGCTCATTTCAATACACCTCCAGCACGCCGCTCGCGGCGGTCTTGTCAAGATTGGTGTTCTGTACGGAAAGCGTGCGCGCACCGACGGCAGCGCTCGCCGGAATTTGCAACGTGAGATGGATGATTCCGAGACCCGCAGGTTGTTTGGCGATGACCGAGACATCGCCAGGGCCAGAAACCGTGTAGGTCATGCTGGTGTCCAGCCCGCTTTGCGAAAAAAGGCAGATGTCGGCAGTCGAAGTGCCGCTCGCGGGCCGTTGCAGCGCAATAGGGCTGCCGCCCAGTGTGCACGTATTGCTTTCCGTGATGAATAGCCCTAGCGCCGCGACGTTCAGATCCAGGTCATTGCCGGGCACGGAGACTCCTGCGGTGGTTGGATCAACCACGATGATGTCTTTCCCGGTGGCGGCAGGAGCGCTGCCGCTGAGCGAAATGATTTCGTCAGATACGTTTGGCGTCGCAACAATCAGCGCCGCCGTTACAGGCGCTGTGCACTCCAACGGAGAAATGCATGTCGTGACCCGCGCTGTGCCGCCGATCAGCATTGCGGAGCCCTGTCCTGTGCTCGATGGCACAAAACCACTTCCATCCACGCGCAGCGTGAAGCCCTGCGCCGCACCGGCATATACGCTGGAGGGATGCAACGTGAGAATGTTGGCGCCTCCGGAAATGGTCACGTTCGCGATTCCGGATTGCGAAGTATCGTCGCTGCTGATGGCTATGATTTGAATCGCATTGGGAGCCGGCGCGGCGCTTGGCGCCGAATAAGTTCCACTGGTGTCGATCGTTCCGCAAATGCCCGCAGTCGAGCAAGCCGTGCCCTGCACCTGCCAAACAACATTCTGGTTACTGGTTCCCAGCACCGACGCGGCGAAGCCCTGCACCGCCAGCGGGGCCAGCGTGACGCTCCCGGGCAGCACGGACACGAGTACGTGATTGATCACCGTGATCTGCGCGCTCGCGCTTTTCGTGGAATCGGCGGCGGTCGCTGCCGTAGCGCTTACCGGATTCATTGAGGGAATGGCGCCCGGCGCAAGGTATTCCACCTGTGACGTCGTGGTGCTGGTCACCGGCAGGCAGGGATTCGAACCCACGGCGCAAATCTGACCGAAAGACGCGGTTTCTCCTGCGATTCCGTTGATGCTCCAAATGACGCCAGCATTCGAAGTGCCATTCACCTGTGCGTTCAGCGCCAAGCGGTATTTCGCCGCCAGCGTCGCCGTGGAGGGCGAGACGCTTACACTGACTCCAGACTGAATTGCGAATGTCGCTTGGGCAGTTTT
>QHQA01000025.1 GCA_003219695.1 Verrucomicrobiota bacterium | reverse complement strand
GCCTCGTAAACCTTGGTTGCGCCACCGGGCACCCGAGCTTCGTAATGTCCAATTCATTTTCCAATCAGGTCCTTGCACAGTTGGATCTCTGGAAGAACCGCGACACTTACAAAGTAGGCGTTTACGTTTTGCCCAAGAAACTGGACGAAGAAGTCGCGCGCCTGCACCTGGAAAAAATCGGCGTCAAGCTCACCAACCTCACCCAAAAGCAAGCCGATTATCTCGGTGTCCCCATCGACGGACCGTTTAAGTCAGAGCACTACCGATATTGATTCGGCGTGTCGAGCGATTCGGTGACGTGCAGACGGGTCACTCGTAGTTCGCCGATTTCGAGGCGTTTGATTTTCGCGTGCCTAACGAGTAGTCGGCCAATTGCGACGAGTCCAATCGTCATCGCGCCGATTGCGAGCGCGCCAGCGGCTATGGCGCCGATGGATTGCGCGCCTACCGCAAGCGCGCGAACGGCGACGGGGCCGGACTTCTTCGGAGTTTCTTCAACTTCATTTGATTTCATGTGCTAATAGACTAGCGGATGCCAATTCCTGCTTTCTTCAACAAATTTACTCATGAATTCACGGTTCGCGGTTGTGGAGGCGTGACAAAAAACAGCGGCGTGAGCGCGTAGAGGACGAAGGCGATGCGCACATCAAAGAAGGTTGCGGCAACGCCCAGTAAGTAGGAAATCACACCGACAAATGACTTGCGTGCGAGATGCGGCACGACCGCGCCGAACATCTCCGGCTTGAGCAGGTTGCGCAGGATGTAGCTCTGCAGCGCAATGAACAGCAAGGTATTCACCGCCATCACCGCGCCGAATAAACTGACCGCCAGCATATTCATCGGATACTCGCCCATCAGAGCCGTCGGAAACGGAATGAATGATTGTCCCATGAGAAAGATTGAGTTGAGCCAAATCATTCCGTACGTGGCGTGCCGCGCGAACGTGAGCAGGTGATGATGATTCAGCCAAAATTTGCAGACGATGATGAAACTGATCAGCCAGCTCAGAAATTTCGGCAAAAGATCGACAAGCTGGCGGCCAAGCTCGCCTGTGCTGCTGCGATCGTGCAGAGCCGGCACCTTGAGTTCGAGCACGAGCAGCGTCACCACAATCGCAAAGACGCCGTCGCTAAACGCCTCAGTCCTTCCGAGACCAAGCTCGCCTTGCGCGAAGCGTTTGAGAAGATCCATCTACTCACGCTCCTCGGCATGAGAGCGATGCAGGATGCGATGCACAAACGGCGCGAGCAAGACGGACACAATTCCGATAAACGCCAGTCCGGAAAACAGCGCATAACACGACGCGAAAATCTTCGCCGGATTGTTCGGCAACGAATCGACGGGACCCATGCCGCCGAGGATCATCGATGCGTTCAAAAGCGAATCGATCCAGCCCAAGCGAGCAAAGAAATGATAGCCAAGGCCGCCGATGCCAAGGCCAAAGGCCAAAACTCCAAGCCCGACCAGCCAATGCCGCCCAACGCGCTTGAGAAATTTAGTCCTGCTCAGAAGAGGCTGTTTTCGATGCTCGTACATCGGGGGCTGCGATTATGCCTGTGTTGGAGACTGTGAATCAAGCCTCGCGATTTTGCGTGCCAGATAAGCTGAGAAATAGCCTGCGTAGCGCTTTTGCAACTCGGGGCGCTGCCAATCCTTGCCAGTGAGAATCCTCCGGCAATTGGGTGCGCCGCATTTGCATTCCATGGAATAATCGTCGTCATCGGTCATGGCCCAATCGTGCGTGAGTTCCTGCCCTGCGCGAATATCGCGCATGGCCACGAACGTAATCTCCCCGCGCACGCCGAGATTCGCGTCGCACGAGTGGTTCGAATACAACATCGACAATTCACGCTCTTCTTCGGTGACCGGCGCGATAAATAAATCATCGTCAATCTGAATTTCGACCGCGCCGAGCTTCGGCGTGATTTCGCGGCGCAGAAACTCGCGCGTCACAATGTGCCCGCCTTTCACCGCGACGATTTCGTCTTTGTCAATGTCCGCAGTGGCAAACAAACCGCGCCCGTGAATTTTACTCTCGCGCACTTCTGTTTTCGGCGAGCGATAAGATAGCCGCACCATCGCGCAAAATAACCAAGGTGGAATGCGTTGTCCTCAACGCGTTGATAGAACATGCGGCTTCGCCGCGTGATATTCGCGATCGGCGTTCGTCACAGCGAACGCCTTGGTTTCGTTCGCCGGTTGACACACCCGCCGCTACAACGTTGCGTTCATGCTCCACCTGCATGAAATCTCGACAGGCGGCGGTTATTTTCATTCTCGTCACGGTGACTCTCGACATTCTGGCGATGGGTTTGATCATTCCCGTTTTGCCGAAGCTGATTCTGGATTATCTCGGCGGCGAGATGACGGATGCGGCGAAATGGAGTGCTCGGTTCGCGGTAGTCTTCGCGTTGATGCAGTTTTTCTTTTCGCCCTGGCTCGGAGTTTTGTCAGATCGATTTGGAAGACGCCCGATTATCCTGCTCTCAAATCTCGGTCTCGGACTGGATTACATCGTGATGGCAATGGCGCCCACGCTGAATTGGCTTTTCCTCGGCCGAATTATTTCGGGAATCACGACTTCTAGCATTCCGACCGCGATGGCCTACATCGCCGACGTTACGCCGAAAGAAAAACGAGCTGGAGCGTTCGGCCTAATCGGAGTGGCATTCGGGATCGGATTCACGTTCGGGCCGGCAATTGGTGGATTAGCGGGCGATGTCAATCCGCGTCTCGCGTTTTGGATTGCAGCGGCTCTTAGTCTGACAAATTGGCTTTGGGGTTACTTCTTCGTTCCGGAATCGCTCTCGCGTGAACAGCGGAAGGCGTTTGAACTACGCCGCGCAAATCCAGTCGGTTCACTTACACTACTGCGTTCACATCACGAACTTTGGCGGCTGACCACGGTCCAGTTTCTTGCCTACCTTTCCCACAACGTCTTTAGCGTTTGGGCGCTCTACGCGATCTATCGCTACAGTTGGAGTCAGGGAATGATCGGAATATCGCTCATGATCGTCGGCATAGTGACAGCCGTTATTTCAGGAGGCTTGACTGGTCGAATGGTGAAACGCTTCGGGGAGAAGCGGACGCTTTACATCGGCCAAGGTTTTGGTGCGATTGGGATGGTGATTGCCGGACTGGCTAAAACCGGCGCTTGGTTGCTCGCATCGATCCCGATCATTTCGCTCTGGAACATTTCCATGCCGGCGGCCCAAAGCATGATGACTCATCGCGTCAGCGAGCGCGAACAAGGCGAGTTGCAGGGCGCCCTGCAAAGCATGCGTTCAATCACTTTCATTATCGGACCGTGGTTGTTCCTCCGGATTTTTGGATGGTTCATCGATGCAAGAAATCCGATTAACCTGCCGGGAGCACCTTATTTTCTCGGGGGCGCGCTGCTCTTCACGGCGATGATTATGGCAACGCGTGTCGAACAGCCAGAGCTTCCTCCGACCTCGACCGGTCCCATTCCCGATGTTGTCCCGCCGGAAAGTATTCCCTCCGGGCCAATTGCGCCGATCGCTGATTTGAAAGAAAACGTTTGATTTTTTGATTGTGGTTCGACTAACTAGGGCTGCAGTGAAAACGAGCATTCGTTGGGCGATCGTCGCAATTGCAATCTGTTCCTGGCTCGCGATCTCGAATCATTGCGCATTCGCTGCGGTGGCGACGAAGACCGATTCGGTGCAAACCGAGTGCCCGTTTCATTCCACACCGGCGAAGCAAAAGCAGGAGCCCTCGCAGTTACAATGCTGCAAAATTCTACGCGCAGTTGTTTTCGCCCAAACGAAAAGTTGGGCGCGCGATGACGCCAAGTTTTTCGACGTCGAGCTTCGCGTTGAAGAGTTCGTGTTCGTTGAGTTTTTGCCCAACGCGCGGGCATCATCGTCTCTCGACACGGGCCCGCCCGGCGCATGTTCATTTGCTGAGCTGATCTTGCAGCGGAGCCTTCTCGCTCACGCCCCGCCCTCCTTGGCCTAACGAGCCCCGAAAGCTTTCGGGGTCGCGGATCTTCCGCTGTAGCGGCAGGCGTGCCGCCTGCACTTGCGCAGACCGTCGCAGCCGACACGGCTGCCACTACAGAATTCAAACCAGTTTTAACACCCGAATGAACCGACACATTTCAGTTCTTATCTGCGTATTCACGCTCGCGACGACCGCAAAGGTAGCGGCGATTGACCCCAATCGCCGGGGGCACGAGCACGAGTATGAGCAGGAGCAGGAGCAGGAGCAAGAGCAGGAGCAGGAGCATGAGAAGAAACAGAAATACACGTGCCCGATGCATCCCGAAGTCGTCACGAATCATCCGGGCAACTGTCCGAAATGCGGAATGAAACTCGTGCCGCTAAAACAAAACAAACGCCGAACATCCAACGCCCAACGTCCAACGTCGAACTCAGAGCACATGATGCATCATGGACATGACATGGCGATGCCGCATCATGACCACGGCGGTCATGAGATGCACCCGCCTTCGCATGAGGGCCATGAGATGCACATGGAAATGCATTCGTCCATCAACCTTGCCGATCCAATGAATCGCGAGGGCTCAGGCACAAGCTGGCTGCCGGATTCGTCGCCAATGTACGGACGAATGTTCATGTTCGGTAACGACATGCTCATGTTGCATGGCGCAATCTTCCCGCGTTACACCAACGTGAGCACGCGGCGCGGCGATGACCGCATCGATGCCCCGAACTGGATCATGGGGATGTATTCGCATCCCCTCGGCGACACCGCACAGTTCGGCGCGCGTTTGATGATGACTCTCGATCCGCTCACCGAAGGCGGGCGCGGTTATCCGCTTTTGTTTCAGAGCGGCGAATCGTGGCATGATCAGCCATTGCACGATCGGCAACATCCACACGATCTCTTCGACGAACTGTCCGTCAGCCTCGCACAAAAATTCGATCACGATCTTAGCACGTATTTTTATTTCGGTTACCCGGGTGAACCGGCGCTCGGTCCGCCCACATTCATGCATCGCCCATCGGCGATGGATAATCCGGACGCGCCGCTTGGTCATCACTGGCAGGATTCGACGCACGTTACGTTCGGGGTTGCTACGGCCGGTCTGGCTTGGCGAAACATCAAAGTCGAAGGCAGCGTGTTCACCGGCCGCGAGCCGGACGAAAATCGTTACGATTTTGATCGGCCTCGCTTCGATTCATTCAGTGGGCGGATTTCCTGGAACCCCACGCAAAATCTGGCGCTGCAATTTTCGCACGGTTACATCAAAAGCCCGGAAGACCTCGAGCCGGACCTGAAACGCCATCGCACTACAGCATCGGTAATTTACAACCTGCCGCTTGGACACGATAGCAATTGGTCGAACACATTCGTCTGGGGCCAGAACCACGATACAGGCGAAGGCAAGACGCAGTCGTTCCTGGTTGAATCCGATTATCAGCGCGGACGCGACACCGTTTACCTACGCTGGGAACGCGTAGAAAAATCCGGACACGAGTTGGTTCTCGAGCCACCGGATGAATCAAGCATCTTTCCCGTGAGCGGTTACACGATCGGTTACGTCCGCGATTTATCGCATGGCAGCGGCGTTGACATCGGGCTCGGCATGCAATTCACCATCAATGATCGACCCGATCGTCTCGATCGCTATTACGGAGACGATCTCGGCTACGCCTTCCAATTTTTCCTGCGCATCCGCCCGTCCCTTCACAGTCATGCTGGGCACGAGCACTCCGTGCACGCTGTAGCTGGAATGGAGAAATAAGCAGCGGATGCCGCTCGTCGCATATCAAGCTTGTCGAGTTCCTTCGCTTTGGGCGATGTCCTTCAACTTTTAAGACGTCGGTTTCTTAAAAATTGATGGGGGTTTGGCGCGGATGGAACGCGCCAAACCCTATAATCGGTGACAAGTCGAATCTCGTCGCAGCAGCCGAGGAGCTTTTGCTACGGCAGCCGTGTTGCCGTTCCCTCAAACACCGCTGGTAGCACGCCGCCGGTCTGGATCATCCAAAGCTGCTTGCCGTTCGGATCGACGAAGATGTCATAGCTCGCTCCTCCGGTGAATGTGAGCGTGCCAGTGCAATCTGCCGCGACCGTATAGGTTCCTGGCGATCCGCTGGAACGGATAATGGTGCCATTGAGGCTAACCGTGGCGAATGGACTGACCAGCGTGCCATCTCCGTTGAAGTCAATCCCTTCGACGATAGCTTTCGGTTGCGCAACGCCTGCCACGATGTTCCACCCGTGCGTGGCGAACAGATACGAGCCGTGCAGCGTTTGCATACTGCAAGTGTCCCCTGCGCTGTTCGCCCGCGCGCTATGGGACGTGCCGAATGCCACTGCGGCAACAAGGCTGACCAACCCACACGCGAAGAGTAAGGAGCTCATTATCTTCTTAACTAATTTTGTTTTCATAAGTGTTAATTTTCCTTCGTTCTTTTGATTTCGTTTTGTTGTTTTGGCCTTTGTTGAGTCCTCGTCGTGAGAAGTCATTTCTGGCCGTTCACTGAGGTACTCCGTAGGATTTGGCGGTGCGTTACGCGGAAAGTGACTTCGCCACGTTAAAATCGTTGATGGTTAAAGCGCCGACTCGCGAACGCTTCGGAGTTGAAGGGCGCTTCGCGCAGGCGCAAAAAACCATCAGCCGCCACACTCGTTAGGTATGACGGTTGATTGCAAACTGCTGCGGGGGCGCGTGGCTGCTATTGCTTCACCATGGTGCCGCCGGTTACCGCGCCAGTCGCCGGGACATCGTCTTCCACCCATTTAACTTGATTGCCGCCATCGCCAATTACGAAGGTGCGGCTTCTCGGTGTCCCAAACGACACCCAGTTGATGGCGCCGGTACCGTCCGCATTCACGGTGTAGGTGCCGGTGAAGTTCGGATGGACGACGTGACCAGCATTGTTCAGGGTCAGGCTGGCCGTGACGTTGCCATTGCCATCAAACGTCCACAGCCCCACGCCGCTAACCGGCTCATAGGCGCTGATGGAAGGTGCTGGCTGGCCCGAGATGGAACTGAAACCCGAGACGCCGTCGGCATAGCTGCCGCTCAGACTGGCCAGGTTAAAGTCTGCCCGCGCCGACGGCACGGTGACTTGCATGATCACAGCGATCAACGCGGTTATCGCCAGTGCCGGTACCAACCTAAAGAGGCGAGTGCTTCTTGTGAAGCCGATGTTTTGATTCTTCATATATACTTAATTTCCTTTTCTTTGTTTTGGCCTTCCTTGATTTCTCACCATGAGAACTCATTTCTGGCCGTTCACCGGTGTACTCCGTAAAATTTTGCGGCGTGTTACGCGGAAAGTGAACAAACAACCGCGGATTGGGCGGATCAGGCAGCTAACACGGTTGGGCGTTACGGCGGCACAAGCGCCCTAACGGATTGTAGCAGCAGCCGTGTCGGCCGCTGTGTATTTGATGCAGGCGGCGCGCCTGCCACTACAGACATTATTTCGGCGCAAGAGAGGCGACGATTTTTTCGAAGCGCGGATCGCCGCGCAACGGATCCCACCACGGCATCAGTTTCAGTTCACCATACCTGACGTTGCTGGGCGGACGGACGGCGATGGCAACCTGCTCGCAGGCGAGATCTTTTTCTCCAACCCACGCTGCAATCACTGCAAAGTATCTGACCAGGTACTGGCCGACGAGTGCTTCTTTCTCCGCCGGAAGAAGCTCAAGTGCGCGACGGCCTTCGCGCAACGCTTCCTCTTTCCGGCCGAGGCCAGCGTCGATCATACCCAGCACGCACCAAGCCGGACCAAAATCCGGTTGCGCCTCCACGATTTTCTCCTGCTCTGCGCGTGCAGCGACAAAGGCCAGCTGTGCTCTGCGCTCGTCGTTTGTCATGCGCGCGATGAGGCCTTCGACAAATGCGCGATTGAATTGGACCTGATCAACTATCCGAATTTCCTTGTCACCCAGCGCGCTCAAGACTTGTGTTGCGGCAGCGCCGTCACGTTCGGCTAATGCGCAGAAGAGCCAATTCTCAGCGGTAGCGGATCTTACAGCAGCGGGATTTGTCGCCCGAAGCGAATCGATCGCCTCATGCAATGGGCGGGTATTAGCGTTCACATCCAGCTCCCAGTTCGGAAGAGCTAGTTTCATACGGACGTCGTCGGGTTCGGCGACAGCTAGAGCGCGGGTCAGCCATCCCTTTGCTTCCGCATAGCGGCGAAACCGCGCGTAATCGGACGAAAGCACCTCGAGCGTGTCTGTGTCGCGGGGGTCGAGCTCAGCAGCGCGCTCGAGATTTCGCCTGGACGCTTCCCAGTGACCTTGCCGTCTCTGGATCTGACCCATCAGTTTGAATATTCGCGCATGATTGGGAAGGGTCTGGCGGGCAACTTCCAGTTCGGCCAGCGCGCCATCATAATTGAGGTAGCCTCGATAAAGGTGCACCGCTCGCGCAAGGTGCGCCTCGCCCGAATCCGGTTTCAGACGAAAAGCGGAATCGATCGCGTCCTTCGCCATGGCCAATCGGGCCGGGGTACGGTCGATCCCGTCGAAATAAAGCTGATCATGAACGAAAGCCAGTTGGCAATACGCCTCCAGAAACGATGGGTCGCGCGCGACAGCCCGATTCAGCAAATCGACAGCCTGCGCGAAATCCTGTGGTCGGCTGTTTTTCCTCGAAAGAATATCATTGGCGCGCGAATAAAGATCGAAAGCGATGAGATCGCCGGTCGGTCTGCGTTCAATCGCCAGTTTCTCAGCCGCTGAGACTTTGGCGTGAAGCTGCTCGGCGACTCTTTGCGCGATCTCGCTCTGGATTGCGAACACGTCGTTCAAATCGCGATCATATTGTTCGGCCCAGATGTGAGTGTCGGTGCGCGTATCGATCAACTGCGCGTTCAGATGAAGATGGGTGCCGGTCCTGCGGACGCTGCCCTCCAAAATATGGGATACCCGCAGCTCGTTGCCGATCTGGCGCACATTTCGTTTCCCACGGTAGTCCATAACACTCGTCCGGCTGATGACTTTCAGGCCGGCGATCTTCGCAAGCTTGGTCAAAATGTCGTCCTGCACACCATCAGCAAAGGCTGCGTTTTCTTTCTGCTCGCTCAGATTTTCAAACGGGAGAACGGCAACGCCGGTTGTGACCTGATGATGGATCAGTTCGCTTTTCGAAATATTCCATCCCACGGCAGCGGCCAATGCAACCAGAGACGCCGCCAACAGCGCCCTGGTTGGCTTGCGCCGCACCCATTTTTTGCTGCGGGCGAAGATGCCAGCGTGTCTGGCTAAGATCGGCTCATACTTCAGCCAGCGTTCGAGATCTTCAGCCAGCGCCAGAGCGGATGAATATCTTCGCTGCGGATCTTTCTCGAGGCACTTGAGGCAAATTGTGCTCAGATCGCGATCTATTTTCGGATTTAACACGCGGGGC
>QHQA01000147.1 GCA_003219695.1 Verrucomicrobiota bacterium | reverse complement strand
TATGACGCTCACGATGGCCGTGGCGACAACGTCCGGGCACTTTCATCCATTCGTTATGACTCCACCTGAGTAAAACAACGAATTTTGCGTTGCGGGCCGGACTTGCGAGTCAGATGCCCACGACCAGACTAATAGCGTTCCGCTGCGAAAACAGATTCCGGGTCGGAGCCGGAGACTTTGCCTGCTGCGATCCAGCCGAATCGGCTGACAAGCGCGCCGAGTAGAAATGAAATTGCTGCGAGCGGAACCAGCGCGAAAAACCGCAGAATGAACGCAAGCGGACCGCTCAAGATTTCGCCGATGCGAATAAGCCAACCGGAACTGTGTTGGTGGATTGCGCGATCGGCAGCGCCGTGTTTATCCATGCTGAGCCAAATGAGGAGCGCCGTCTCGATCGCAACTGCATAAAACCCGATGAAGTTAAGCGCGACGATGCGGTGCCCGAGCAATTCTAATAATGCCGCCGCAGATCCCAGCCCGGCGGTCCCAAAATGAATCGGCAGCAGCGTGCGATGCAAAAACCACGCGGGTATCGCGGTCGCGCCAATGAGCACACCCGTATAAGTGGCGAGGAACATCCCGAAGAAAGCGGAACCAAACATAAGGACATCCGCAACGATTCGCATTAATTGATCCAGGGCGCCGCCGAAAACTTGATGCACGTGCAGTTCGATGGCGATCAAACCGAGAACGACGCATGCGCCGAACCCTGTCAAAATCCAAGCGCCCATCGACATGGCTGATTGAGGTTTAAAAACGCGCAGCATGTTGATGAAAAGACGGGGGCGACCAAGATCGAGAATTAACAGAAGCGGCGAGAGTATCGCCGCGATGGCAGCCACCCACATCGCGGTCTGCGCAAGATCGACATGCTGAGACAGAGCCGCCGCCAGCGCGATTACCGCCGACATTCCGCCAAGGCCGCCAACGAAAAAATAAATCGGGATCTCCCATGTCCAGACCGGCGGTTTGACCACCGGTTGGCCGTAGTAACCGGATTTGCGCGGAATCGGTCCGCTCGCAACATCGACACCGCGGCCGGTGACGACGCTCTTTTGCCCGGCCTCTTCGCGCAGTTGGTCTAGTCGTCGTTCGTTAGGCATGGCATTCCTGTAGCCGCGGGCGTTGACCGCGGTGGCCTTGTGCGTGGGAATCGCCTTCATGGCCGGCGTCAACGCCGCCGGCTACAACATCCTGCATTGTTCGCGTCATAGGAATGCAAATGCGCAGAGGGTAGCGATCACTGCCGCGATCGCGGTCGCAAACGCAGAAGTCCATGCGGATTTAAGATAAATTGTTGGAATTTGTGGCTTGGGTGGCAACCCGTAGGCCTCTGGCTCGCCGAGAATCAGGAAGAAAGCGTGAATGCCGCGCACAGATGTTTCCGTCGGATCGTAGAGTTGCGCGTCCTGGTATCCGGCTTCCTGCAATTGCTGCACGCGTTTTGCTGCCTGCGCGCGAAGATCATCCAATCGACCAAACACGATCGATTCGGTCGGGCACACTTTCGCGCAGGCCGGAACAAGTCCGCTCTTTTGTCGATCATAACAAAACGTGCATTTGAACGCGCCGCCGGCATCTGGCAGCGGCGATGGCCGGCGATCGATCACACCGAACGGACATGAGACCACGCAATAACCGCAGCCGTTGCACACATCGTTCTGCACAAGAACGGAGCCAACTTCCGTGCGCACGATTGATCCCGTCGGACATGCTTCGAGACAGCCCGCTTCCTCGCAATGTTTGCACACGTCCGAGAGAAAAACCCAGCGAAACGGATCTTCCGCCTTCGCCGAGGCTCCGGCGGACGGGTCACCATCACCGTTGCCTAACGAGTGCGACCCGACGATCTGATTTCCTTTCCGCCGATCTTGTTCGACAAACATCACGTGCCGCCATGTGGATGCGCCCAGATGACCTGTGTTGTCGTAAGAATTTCCCGACCACGTGAACCCGTCGTCCGGCACCTGGTTCCACTCTTTGCACGCGACCTCGCAAGCTTTGCAACCGATGCAAACAGTCGGATCCGTGAAAAAACCGACCTCGACATTTTCCTGCACGTAATTGTGCCGGCGCTGATTCGTGCTGTGCGAGCCTTCGCCGATCATCGTATTCCTCGGTAGGGCGCGACCGCCGGGCGCGCCGGGTTTATCGCGCCAACGTTTCGGACGGTCCGGCGGTCCGTCCCTACCATTTCCGTGCTCATGTTTTGCCTTCCTGCGCGTGACTGTGCATCTTTTCTCCGCCTTTGGCCGGTTGTTCGGGATGCAAATCCGTCAAGCCCGATTGCGGCGCGTATTCGTTGAGAAATTCGGCAAACGCGCGGCCACGCGGCAAACGCCCCGGCATAATGTTGCAGGTGAGCGCCTTGGCTTCCATGATGGTGACGTTCGGTTCGCCGGAGATGGTCAGAAGATCGTTGGCCGCGTCGCCGCGCACGACGCCGGCTGTTCCGTAATGATAAGGCAACGCCACTTGGTGCAGCGTTTTCCCATCGAGATGCAATGGTCGAATCCGGCGACTAACAAGCGCGCGCGCTTCAATCGCGCCGCGCAAAGTGACGATGCAAATGTAATCGCCATTGCTGATCTTCAGGTCGCGCGCGAGCTCGGGCGAAATCTCGGCGAACATTTCCGGCTGCAATTCTGCGAGATGACTGAGAAAACGCGACATGCCCCCGGCTGTATGATGTTCGGTCAGGCGGTAGGTGGTCAGCACGAATGGAAACTTTGCATCGCCCGGTGGCGCGTACCGATTTTCGCTACGCGTAAACCAATGCACTGCCGGATTTGTCTCGTGCGAGTAAAGTTCATTTGAGACGGGGGACTCGAGCGGCTCGTAATGAGTCGGCAACGGTCCGTCCTTCAAACCTTTTGGCACATAAAGCCAACCCAGGCCGTCCTCGTGCAGGATGAACGGCGCGTCACCGGGAATCGCGTCCAGTCCTTCTGCGCCTACCTCCGGCTCGTAGTCGGGAGGTTTTCCTTTCACGAATCCGGGAACGTCTATGCCAGTCCATTTTTCCGAGTCCCACCACACCAGTTTTTTCTGTTCGCTCCAGGGACTGCCATCCGGTCGTGCGCTGGCACGATTGTAGATGATGCGGCGATCGCTCGGCCACGCGAAGCCCCAGCCGTGACCGAGATAATCTTTGGATTTCCGTAAGTTCGCCTTGTTCTCGCCGTCGCGGCCCAAAACGCCGGAATAAATCCAGCAGCCGGACGCGGTCGATCCATCGGCTTTTAGCTCTGCGAAGCCGTTGACCTGTTTTCCGTGATGCGGATTGCCTTCGCGATCGCGACCGAAAACGATGCCATCGGTGCGGCCGGAGTCACCGCCTCCGGCTACAGGATCGGTGTACCAGCCGTTGATCTCGGCGAGGACGGCTTCCATGTTTGGATCGCCCAGTTCGTCTTCCGGATACCACCAGTCGAGCGCGCGCAGCGACTCGTCGATTGGATCGGTTGACGCTTTCGCTTTCGCCATCAAACGCAACGCAAGTTGATGCATGAACCACGCCTCGGAGCGACAATCGCCCGGTGGATCGACGGCTTTTTCGCGCCATTGCAAAAGCCGCTGCGTGTTCGTGAACGCGCCTTCCTTTTCTGCGTGACCAGCCGCTGGGAAAAAGAACACTTCAGTCTCGATGTCCTCCGCCTTCAACTCACCGCGGTCGATCTCCGGTGATTCGCGCCAGAAATTTGCCGATTCAATTTCGACCATGTCGCGCACGACCAGCCATTTCAGTTTCGAAAGCGCTTTTCGCTGAAGGCGCGAATTCGGCGCGCCGACGGCTGGGTTTTGTCCCATCAAGAACATTCCCTCCATTTTTCCGTCGAGCATGTCGTAGAGGAATTCGAAGAAAGAATGGTTGCCAGTAAGCTTGGGAAGCCAACTGTAACCGAAATCGTTTTCCGCGGTTGCGCGCTTCCCGTAATAGGCCTTGAGCGTGCTGACCATGTATTTCGGGTAGCCCGACCAAAGCCCAGTCTTTTTCGTGTAGTTGTCAAGGTACTGCTGAAGCGTCTCGTCGCCTTTGTGCGGCATTGTCAGGTAGCCGGGTAGAATGTCGTAGAGCGTGGGAATATCGGTGGAGCCCTGGATGGACGCGTGACCGCGCAACGCCAGAATGCCGCCACCCGGACGTCCGATGTTGCCTAACAACAGTTGAAGAATCGCAGCGGCGCGAATGATCTGCACTCCCTTCGAATGCTGCGTCCATCCTACTGCGTAGCAAACGGCGGCTGTCTTCTTCGGCCCGGATGCGGCAACCAGCGCATCCGCGACCTTGTGGAAAAGCTGCGGCGGAATCCCGCAGATTTTTTCCACCATCTCCGGCTTGTACCGGGAGAAATGTCGTTTTAACTTCTGAAAAACGCATTGCGGATGTTGCAACGTGAGATCGCGCTCCGGGCGGCTCAGGTCGCCTCCTTTGTAAAGCCAACTGTCGTCTTCGTAAGCGCGTTTCTCTTCGTCCCAGCCAGAGAAATAGCCATCCCCGTTGTCTTCCGGGTCGCGATATTCGTCGGACAAAATGCAGGAGGCGTTGGTGTAAGGGACGACGTACTCGCGAAAGAACAGATCGTTCTCAATCAAGTGCCTGATGAGACCGCCCAGAAACGCAATGTCTGTCCCGGCGCGCAGCGGCACCCAAATATCCGCGAGTGCGCTGGTGCGTGAGAAACGCGGATCGACATGAATGATGGTCGCGCCGCGCTCTTTCGCTTTCATCGCCCAGCGAAAACCAACCGGGTGCGCTTCGGCCATTGATGAGCCTTCGATTAAAATGCAATCCGCGTTGGCGAGATCTTGTTGCGCGGTTGTAGCTCCGCCGCGGCCGAAGGAAGTGCCCAGACCGGGCACCGTGCTGCTATGTCATATCCGCGCCTGGTTGGACACGCACACCATGCCCAGGCCGGCGGTGAACAGTTTTTTGATCAGATAATTTTCTTCGTTATCGAGCGTTGCACCGCCGAGATGACACATCGCCGTCGTATGATTGATGGTCGCGCCGTTTTGTTCATGCACGAACGTGCGCTTGCGCGATTCCCAGGCGCGATCCGCCACCAGGTCCAACGCGCGCTCCAGCGAAATTTCGGTCCATTCTTTCGCGCGCGGCGCGCGATATTTCATTTTCGTCTCGCGCCGCGAATGTGTGAGCAACTGATACGAGGCCGCGCCTTTCGGACAAAGATTTCCCTGGCTGATTGGACTTTCGGGATCGCCTTCGATGGAAATCAGTTTCCCGTCCTTGTGAAAAATCAGCTGTGCGCAACCAACGCCGCAGTACGGGCAAATCGAGTGCGCCACTTGCGCGTCATCGGTCCGCGCATGCATCGCGCGGGTCTTGTCCGACATCGCCTCCAACCCAGTGCCATCAGCGCGTTCTCGAATCTGTCGAATGAGCGGCCATTTCGAAAGCAACGCAGTGAGGGATGCCATGACGTTCCGTCCTCGCTTTAAGCAGCCATTTTTCTTGCTATGTGTTTCATTCGAAATTGTAAAGCGCAAACCATCACGCGCAGCGGAAACTCTCTGTGCTGGGTAACCAACGCAGTAATTTCGCAAGAGCTATTCTTCGTCGCTCTGCTCATCCGCTTCGGCCGCCCGACGTATTCGATCGTGCTCCGCTTCGTTGATGCCTGCTTCGAACATCTACGCGGCCTCGCTTCGTCCTGACTCCCAACCTTCGCGAATGAGCAAGGGAACAATTGCAAGCGCGGCGACTGAATCGATCCACCACCAGTGAGTTATTGCGTTGAGCCCGAGCCCGATCAACAACACCCACGCCAGATAACCGCAGGCGAGCGTTTCCATCGCATCGGCCCGAAGCGAACGACTCTCGATCCGATTCGCGACACGCAATTTTGCTTGTGCCAAAAGCGGCATTCCAATCGCGGCGATAATCGCGACTGCAATGCCGAGCGGCGAGGTCTCTGCCGCATGTCGTGTCACGAGACCAAAGACGGCTTGCAGTAGCACATACGCAGAAAGCAGCAAGAGCAGATAACCAGCGATCCGAGCAGTTTTGCGCTCGATTCCTTTCGCGTCCTCCTGGTTGCCCACAAATTTCTCATGCAGCTCGATTTGAAAACGTCTGAAAACGACGACCGCAGAGGCCAGCTCAATCGCGCTATCGATGCCGAATGCAACCAGCAACAAACTGCGCGCAATAATGCCTGCGGCGAGCGCAACCGCAGCTTCAATCGCCATCCAAACTAGCGTGATTATTTCCAAGCGAAGCGCAGTTCGCAATGCGGAGCTCCTTTCAAATACGATCGCTTCGCTCATCCGCGAATTCCCGAATGCTGTATCAAAGCGAAAGCGAGGGAAATTCTCACTTCGTATCGCAACAGCACTGGTCGTAAGTTTTCTTGGTAAGCTTGCAGTAGAACTTGCCGTCTTTCATCTCACAACAGCACTTGTCCATCGTCTTGCCGGTCATACGCAACAGCCGGCCCCCATCTGAACTGGTGGACACGGCACAGATCCGTAACTGCAAAATACACAACAGTCGCCGGTCTTCGGTTTTAATGTCGCGCCGCATTGGGAGCACTCATAGAAAAAAAGACATGCGTTCGTCGGCATCGCCTCTTCAGCGTGATGTCCGCACTTCGGGCACGTAATCACGGACTGCAAGATCACGCCTTTGTGCTTTCGTGAAAGGAGATAATTCCAGACGCTGGCAACGCATAGCCCGCCGAGACCGAGATAAACAAGCACCGCGGAGAATCTGGCGTGAAAAGAGAAAAACAAAACGAAAGCAGCGAGCCCGCCGAGAATGAGCGGGCCGAATTGTCTAAGCCGCGACGCGGCGAAGGCAAGTCCGATAACAGCGATCACCGCGAACGCTTGGAGCGCGAACAAAACAAATTTTTCATTCAGTCTCAACGCGGTAATACCAACTGCACCTGCAATCATCGCGAATAAAGGAAGACAGCACGGTGCTGCAAAGGCCATCAGGAGAGCTCCCACGGATCCAAGGCCGTCGAGCAAAGCGACGGTGCGTGTCAGGCGCCTTATGCTCATTTCCAGGTTAGAACCGGTTTCAAAAATAGATTTGTAGCGCGTTTCTGTGAAACGCCAATCGACTACTGCTCGTCCTCGAGTTTCCCCGAATTTCGACGACGAGAAAGAGAACGATCGGGATGCCGTTCAAGGGATTCTCAGCATAAATTGACCGGCGATCACAAATATTCCCCAGGCGGCGAGCAGAACGCCGGTCGCGATGGTGATTCGCGCGCGTGCCGGCAGCATTTTCTCGACGCAAACGAGCAGAGTTAA
>QHQA01000146.1 GCA_003219695.1 Verrucomicrobiota bacterium | reverse complement strand
TGGCATTCGCGTTTGGATACCGCGCGATGCCCGCGAAACCATGCGTAACATCGACAATCTGCTTTTGCGCGCGCCGGACGGCCACTTGTTTCCGCTCAAACGAGTAGCCACACTCGTTCCGTTGAGCGGCCAGCCCGAAATTATGCGTGACGATCTTAAACGCATGGTCGCGGTGACCGCGCGCATCAGCGGTCGCGACCTTGGCTCCACAGTTCGCGAAGTGAAGGGCAAACTCGCGAGCTCGCGGCTGATTCCGAATAATGTGCTCTACGCTTTCGGCGGACTATATGAACAACAACAGATCGCCTTCCGCGGTCTCACCATCATTTTGATCGCCGCGATCATTCTGGTTTTTCTGCTGCTGCTTTTTCTTTACGAAAGTTTCCGTGTCGCATTTGCGCTGTTACTCGTCCCCGTATTCGCCGTCGCCGGAGTTTTCATCGGCCTCTGGGTCACGGGCACCGAGTTCAACATCACCTCGCGCATGGGTATGACCATGATCGTGCCCGCCAGCGACGATCGTCTGATCCTCGCTGGAATTAATCGGATGCGCGCGATTTCAATGACCGCCTTCGCTGCCATCCTGGCGCTGTTGCCTCTGGCGCTGGCAATCGGCCACGGCGCTGCCATGCAGCAGCCATTGGCAATCGCCATTATTTCGGGACTAGTTTTTTCGCTGCCGCTCGTGCTGATCGTGCTGCCCGCGTTGCTTGCGACCTTCGAGTCGAAAGCAGCTGCGCAATGACAACGCGGCTGACGGGCGCTGCGTTACTTATGTGTTAGCTTGAGAATGCAACCTTCGGCTGGGTCAATCAGGTATGCCGTTTCGCCTTTGCCAGCAACAACGCCACGCGCGCCTTTCACTGTCGGAACTGTCGCCTTCAGATGAAATTTCCCGTGATCGCCCACCTCGGCGATGATCAGGTTGGCAGCCTGAGAAGCGGCCGCGTAAAGAACTTTTGAGTCAGGCGAGTAATCGATGTTGTCGAGACCAGGACCCGTTGTTATCGAATCGATTATTTTTCCATCGTTGCCGACGTCGAGACTCACAACGTGCTCCCCGCAGGCGACGAAGAGGAAGCCTCGCGCGCTATCTAAAGCTAGTCCCTGCACATCGCTGCTGCCGGGATTCCACTCGGCGACCACTTTGTGCGACCGTACATCGATCGCAACGGTCTTGCCGATGTCCTCGATGTTCGTGTAAAAGAGTCCGCGCTGGTTATCGACAGCGTAGCCCTCCGCCAAATTCTCCACTGGAATTTTCGTTTTCGGTTTGAGATGGTGAGGATCAGACGCATCGAAGACTTGGATCGATTTGGCTGGCGCGCTATCGCCTGCCTTAACGCGAAGCGTGATCCAGAGTTCGCGCGCGGCTGCAACGTAAACAACTCCGTCCGGTGTCACGGCGCTATCCGCTGAAACTGGCTGACATTCGCCGCGCGCAAGCCTCTTCGCATCGATGATGCAAATGGTCGCATTGCCGCGGTCACCG
>QHQA01000145.1 GCA_003219695.1 Verrucomicrobiota bacterium | reverse complement strand
AGTATCTTAAACAGAGATCGTGTTGCATAGTGAGTGGCTGATCCGCTCGCTACGGCTCGCGGTTCTGTAATAAAACGATGGAAACGGACAATCAACGATTGCTTCACACGTTCGCAGCCCTGGCGGATTTAGGTCAGGAGATTGCAAACACCAGCGACTTTGAAGAGATGCTGCGCGCGTCCTTTCATTTGTTACTTGGATCAGTGGCTATCAGGCGCGGCGCCGTCGCCCAATACGATCGAGCACGGGATACCTTACGGCTAATAGCAGCTCGAGGAATTGAGCAAAATCAAGATTCGGAGTTAGCAATTGATCGCGATTACGCACATCGCCTGGCGAGGCTGGGAACATCTCTCACACTCAAAGATGCGATGGGCGAAGCCTCGCGTTTCATGGGAGAACACACGGGATCATTCGTCACGGCGGAGATCGAATTGCTGATTCCACTGGTGGTGCGCGAGCGTTTGATCGGAATAGCACTGCTTGGTGAAAAGGCGAGTGGCGAGAAATTCACTGAGGAAGACCTCGAAACGCTGTCAGCCTTATCGCGTCACATCGCAGTCGGCATTCACAGTCATCACTTGCTCGAAGAAGTTAAGCGCAAGGCGGTTGAGAATCAGCGCTTGTACGATGGTTTGCGCGCCATCTACAAAGAAACGGTGCGCGCCTTTGCGGCGGCGATTGTACGACGGTTTGCGCGCCATCTACAAAGAAACGGTGCGCGCCTTTGCGGCGGCGATCGATATCAAGGACCGTTACACCCAGGGCCATTCGGTTCGAGTGGGCAAATACAGCGAAGTGATCGCGCGCGAAATGGGCTGGAGTGACGATCAGGTTGAAGGAATTACAATCGCCGGCTATTTACATGACATCGGAAAACTGATCGTCGATCTTAGCGTTATCAACTCACCGGAAAGATTCAGCGCCAAAGATTCGAAAGAGATGAGCCGCCATCCGTCCGCGGGCTACGAAATCCTGGCGCGCATCAATCATCCCTACGCTGAAATTCCTTTAATGGCCCGCTATCATCACGAACGAATAGATGGCAAAGGCTACCCCGATGGCTTGAAAGGTGATCAAATTCCGCCCGGCGCAAAGATCGTCACGCTCGCCGATTCATTCGATGCGATGACGACTGATCGTCCTTATCGCAAGAAGCTTGCCCTCGCCGATGTGTTCGAGGATTTTCGCATCAATACGGGTACGCAATTCGATCCCGCGGTGGTCTGCGCCTTTTGTCGCGCGTTTCTAAAAGAGGTTGAAGGAAAGAAGGAGCGAAGACTGCTCAACTTGCTCAATCGAAACTATGACAACCTCGAAGCCGTCACGCCTTTGCTGAACCAACTCCTCGCCGACTTCGACGGCGGCACCATGGCCGCTTCAGCGAATAATTAAAGTAGCAGAGTCCCTCGGGCCGAATGCCAAACCCGGGCAATTTCGCAGACCTTTCGTTCGTGATTGACTCGATACACGATTCGATACGGTCGAAGAATAATCTCGCGAAGATTTTCATTCTCGTATTCCGGAACAACACGGCCTAAACGTGGAAACGTTTGCAGGCGATCTGTCTCTGAAATCAGTTGATAACCGAAAGACATTGCGCGCTCAGGATTGTCACGTGCAATGAAGACAACGATATCGTGAAGGTCGTCGCGAGCAGCGGGAGACCAGATTAGCTTGTAAGCCATGAGGCTAACTGTTTTTTAACTTCGTCGTGAGGAATGCCTTCGCCTCTATCCAGTTGATCGAGACCCTTCCGCACCGCCGCCATAAATTCAATTCGCTCGGCAATCTCTTCCAACGAGCAATCATCCGGCAGTGCCCGAATGGTCTCAAGCACAATCTCTTTCTCAGTCATACGGCAATTATGAGAGCAGAGCGACAAATCGCGCAAGAGTAACTTGCTTCCTCGAGGCTCGAGTGGCTATAACACCATCTCAAGATGAAAAGCCGGGTTGTGTTTTCTTACTGGAGTTACCTCGGTTGAATCCGCAGCGTAAAACTACAAATGCCAATCTTCTCGTCGGGCTGCACGATGGTGCGCTGCTCGCGGGGAATCTCTCGGCCCGAGATCAATGTTGGATTTCTTCCTCTGGATGTAAGCCAGTAGCGACCTTGATCGTCGAACATAAGCGTAGCGTGCACGCGGCTGATTTCAGGATCGCCCTTCAGAGGCAGATCGACTGCCACCGATTTTGACCCGCGGCCGATAGTAATTTCAGCCTTGGTGATGGAGACGACCGACTGGCGCACGCCTTCGCGCCACAACTCAATCGAATAAAGTTC
>QHQA01000144.1 GCA_003219695.1 Verrucomicrobiota bacterium | reverse complement strand
AAACCGATTCGGGCAACGGGAAAAACTCCACGCCGCCGTACATGCCTTCGGTGTTTTCTCGAAAAACGACCTGATCGATTGCGACGTCTTCGCCGCTCGGGTTCGTGATCATGTTGCCGCGATAGTTGAGCGGATTGCCGGGATAACTTTTACACGGCCGCATATTGGTGTGGAGATTGAACAGCTGCCGCAATCCGACGATGGGCGAGAAATAGTTCAGTCCTTTGCCCTTGAGTTCCGGGCTCAGTTCCTCCTTCGCTTTGTCCTGCGGCTTGCTGGTGATCGCGCCGAAGAGCGCGCACGTCGTGTCCTTAAGCGCTCTAACCGTACGATCGGGAAGCGCGTTGCCTTCAGTGCACCAAAATTTCCAGCCAATATCGCAATGCACGTACTCGGCATCGAGCTTCATCCGATCGAGAACGATCCGCGCCGCTTCCATCACATCGTTGCCCACGCCGTCGCCCGGCATCCATGCAATTTTGTATTTAGACATTTGAATGTGTTCTTTCTTTACATTTCAGGTAGGGACATTTCTCCGAAACCTCGGACGAATTTCTTCGCCGGTTTTGAAGAGTTAAAAAATCGGACGGCTCGGAGAGCCATCCCTACCTAATAGAAATTCAAAATTGAGTAGTGCCCTAATCCGCTTACCTGCCTGTGAATTAGCACATCGACAACAGCGGTGCATTATATTTTCATAAGGGATCAGACTTCTTCGAATTCCGATCGCTAGCCTCAGTTTGCAAATATTGCAGCTGACAAGGCTGCGGATTGCAGCGCCTAACACTGGAACTTCTTCCTGTTCGGCTAATTTGGCTTCGCAGATGCAAGTCGGGTATCACTTCCCCGCTATGTGGACACCGGCAGTGGCCAACTGGCTTTCCTCTTACGGCAACTTCCGCAAGATCAGCGTGCGCTCGATGGATTGGTTGTTGTAAAACACGCCGACGGCCCAGAGAGTTCCGCTCGGCGTGGCCGTGACCGCGTTCAGAAAGTTGTGCGAGGGGCCGCGGTTCGGGCTGCTGACGACGCTCCAACTCGAGCCGTTCCACAATTCTGTTAGCGTGCGTGACCGGCTCTGGGAGTTCTGAAAGAATTGGCCGACCGACCATACGTTGCCGTTCGCCAGCGCAATCGCACCGCTGAGAAATGGGCTGCTGGCACCGGCGATGATCGGTGTCGGTACGACGCTCCAACTGTTGCCATCCCAGTGCTCCGCAAGCGCGATGCTTGGGGTAAAGCCGGTCGCCCACACGTCGTCAGAAGCGAGGGCGGCGACAGCCAATAGATGATTGCTTGAAGTTTGGTTGGTGTTGGCGCTCGGCACGATGCTCCACGCGGCGCCATCCCAGTGCAGCGTGAGCGTGTGCGCAGCGGTCAACGACGTGGGTTGCTGCGTGCCGACGGCCCACACGTCATCCGAAGCAATTGCAGTGACGGCGGCAAGCGTATTATTCACCTCGGGGCCAACGTTCGGACTGGGGACGAGACTCCAAGTCGCGCCGTCCCAGTGAAGTGTAAGAGTGGAGTCTTCGTCTCCGGTGACACCGGTACCAACGGCCCAGACGTCGGTCGCGGAAACAACAACTACGCCGCCAAGGCCACCTACGGTCGTGCCGGGATTGACGATGCTCCACGCGGTGCCGTTCCAATGCTCGATGATCGGCGTGGTCGAGAAGCCGGTAATGCCAATGCCGACGGCCCAGACATCGTTGGCGGTCACGGCGGCTACCGCCTCAAGAATATTGATGGATGCGCTGATGTTCGGGCTCCTGACGACAGACCAACGCGTGCCGTCCCAATGCTCAATCAGCGTCGTGGACATTGTGAAGCTGCTGTCCGTGTACGCAGTGCCGACGGCCCATGCGTCGTTATCCGCGGCGGCGGATACGCCACGCAATTCGTTTGCTTGATTGTTGGCGTTGGGGCTGTTGATGAGCGTCCAGTCGGCGCCTGACACCCCATGGGCAACCAGCAGGATCGCGATGAGAAAGGCAAGCGACACAGTTTTCATGGCGTAACTCCTTTAGGGCAACTTCCGCAAAATTAGCGTGCGCTCCGGTCTGGCGAAGATGCCGGTAGTGCCGACGGCCCAGAGCGTGCCGTTCGGCGTGGCGGCGATGCCATGCAGGCGGTTGTTGGAGCGTTGGACATTCGAGCTTGGGACAACACTCCAACTCGATCCATCCCAGCTTTCCGTCAAAGTGTGCTGGACGCTGCCCTCGATCGGCACAATGAACTGACCCGCAGTCCAAATATTGTCACTCGATAGTGCGACGATGCCGACGAGCACGGGATTGGTATCGTTGGAATCCAAGGCCGGTGTGGGAATGACACTCCAGCTTGCACCGTCCCAATGGATGGCCAGCGTTTTCAAGCTGCCCGCGTTACCGACGGCCCACACATCGTTGGACGCAACGGTCGCGACGCCAAACAGAGTGTTGTCCTCCGTACTGTCGTTAGGACTTGGGACGATGTTCCAAGTCGAGCCATTCCAGTGCAACGTCAGCGTGCGGTCTTCGCCCGGTCTGGATCTGCCGACGGCCCACACATCGGTAGACACGACGGCATCGACAGCGAAGAGGATGTCATCGTTAACGTTCGGGCTGGGCAGGATGCTCCAGGCCGCGCCGTTCCAATGCATCGTGAGCGAGCGGTTATTGAAGTTAGTGTCGGTGGAGTACCCGACCGCCCAAATGTCGTTCGCCGAGACGACAGAAACTGCCGTCAACACGCTCGAACTGCCGGCGACATTAGGGCTGGCAACAACGCTCCACGTCGCCCCATTCCAATGTTCCACCAGCGTCTTATAAGTGTTGCCGTTCGCCGCCTGACCGACGGTCCAAACGTCATTCGCGGCGACGACAGCGACGCCGTTGAGGAGATTGTAACCGTTAGTCGTGTTCGGGCTTCTGACGAGGGACCAAGTTGCGCCGTTCCAATGTTCAATCACCGTGCGGTAAGCGGAGAGGCGGTTGTTCCAAGCCCAGCCGACCGCCCAAACGTCGTTGTCAGCGACCGTGCCAACGCCCGAGAGTGAATTGGCCTGCGTCCCCAAATTTGGACTAGCGATAATCTCCCAATCGGCGGCCGAGACTGTGCGGGTGACCAACGAAGCAAATAAGATAAGGGCAGATGCGCAACCGATTTTCGTGTGGTTGTTTATTTTCATTTGGTTGTTTTGTTTCCACGGTTGCGAGCAAAAGCCGGCCGTCGAGTAATTTCTTGGCAAGACAATATCATTGACGGTTTTGAGAGGGCTATGTCGCGGACTTCTCCTTTCGGATAAGCATACGCGCGAAAACATCACATTCCGAAGAAAGGATTCGTATGGATTAGTAACAGTCTTGTTACTTTTGTCATCAACCCACGCTGGCTGTCTTTTACTGTGGATGCCTCAGCCGCGCGGTTGTGCCGTCGCGGACAAAGTGAACCCAAAACTGTGTTTCTTGGATGCGGAGAACCCGCGCGTCAAAGTTCAAAACTACACGGTTTTTTGCGGCTCAGGCGCGGAGGCGCGACGCCACAAGCTTTTCGGCGCCGCCGGCGACGATTAGTTCCTGCGCGGCGGGGCTGAGCGGCGGAAACGAAAATGATTTTCCATCGACGGTGAGGATGGATTTGGCGTAATCAACCGTGATCGCTGGTCCGACAGTGGTGGGCGCTCGATTTTTTAGTGTGGCGCGCAGATGCGTTACCAGTTCGGGACACTCGAACACGACGAAGCCGTTGTTGAATGCATTGCGCTTGTAGGTTTCAGAAAAGCTGGCGGCAATTACGCAGGGAATGCCTTTGAACTTCAACGCGGTGGCTGCCTGCTCGCGACTGGAACCGCTTCCAAAGTTCAGTCCGCCTACGACGACGTCGCCTTTTTGATACAGCGTGTTGAAATTTGGATCGTAATTTTCAAATGTGACCGCTGCCATTTGGTCTGGCGTCATGTCGTCGCGATAGGTGTGTTTGCTTCCGTAAATGCCGTCGGTGTTCAGATTGTCTTTGTCGATGAAGAGAATCCGACCGCGCACGCTGGATGGAAAACCTTCCATAATCTGCACCGACATTGTCGGTCGCGTTTTCTTCTCCGGGCGTCGGGTGACAGTGCTTGTGGGTTTCTCGCTGAAATTCGTCGGCGCACGAATGAATCCGGCTAACGCGCTGGCGGCTACGACAGCAGGCGAAGCCAGATAGACAAATGCATCGCGATCGCCCATGCGGCCTTTAAAATTGCGATTAGTGGCGCTAATCGCTGTCTCGCCTTTTTGCACCAGACCGCGACCCAGACCGATACACGCGCCGCAACCAGGCGGCAACGCAATTGCGCCCGCGCCCACAAGAGTTTGCCAGTCACCATTCGACTCGGATCGCGCCTGCACTTCAGCGCTGGCCGGGGCGAGATAAAATTCGACGCCATCAGCAACGCGCCCGCCCCGGGCGCGCACCACTTCCGCGGCGTCGTGCAGATCTTCAAAGCGCGCGTTCACGCACGACAGCAAGTATGCTTTTTGGATAGGCACGTGTTTCCGTTCCATCTCAGGAAGCGACACCATCGTTTTGACTTCGTTAGGCCCGGACACGTGCGGGACGACGGTCGCAAGGTCGAGCTCTAACTCGATGGCGTACTCAGCGTCGGGATCGGCGCTGAGTTCGCTGCGATTCTTCCACCACGCGTCGATACCGGCGTTGGTGTAGCCAGAGCGGCTCTTCGGGCCGCGCGTTCCCGGACGCTTCGGATTCGTGAACTCGGGCACGCGCGAGCGCAGATAATTCACAGTGACTTCGTCGAACGGAAAGACTCCCGCCAGCGCGCCCCATTCGGTGGTCATGTTGGCGATGGTCATGCGCGCGGACATCGGAAGGTTCGCCACGCCGTCGCCCATGAATTCAACAGCGTGATTAAGCACCTCATCTTTATTGAAGAGTCCGCATAACGCGATGATCACGTCCTTGCCGACGACGCCCGGTGAAAGCTTTCCTTTGAGCACGACCTTGGCCACCTTGGGGACCTGCCACCACGTGACGCCAGTCGCCCAGATGCTCGCAGCATCGGTACGCACAACCGGCGTGCCCAGTGCCGCCGCGGCGCCGTACAAATTCGAATGCGAATCGCTGGCCACCACCATGGCGCCCGGAACAACATAGCCTTGTTCCACCATCACCTGATGCGAAATGCCCGTGCCCGCCGGGTAAAAATCGATGCCGTGCTCGCGGGCGAACGCTTCGATCTTCGCGTATTTCTCCAAATTTTTCGGCGAAGTATTCTGAATGTCGTGATCGATGGCGAACACCGGTTGCGCCGGATCGGCGATGCTGGTGGCGCCGATCTGTTCGAATTTCGGGATTACCGCACCGGTATTATCGTGGGTCATCACATGACGCGGCCGAATCGAAATGAAATCGCCACTGCGCACTACCGTGCCGGGAGCCAGTCCATCTGCGTGGCGTGCTGCAATTTTCTCAACCAGCGTTAATCCCATACGTCGAGTTCTTTGCCGTAGATATGTTTGAATAACCGGCGTCGTTGTTCTGCGACGGGCAATCCGGGCGGCAACGACGCCTTGGCCATTTCCATCGCGCTCTCGAACATTTCCGCGCCCATGATGAAACGCATCTCGCCCGAGCGCGCCATGATTTTCTCGCGCACCATTCCCTCGATTTCCTGGGTTGTATCGGTCATTTCAGGCATTCCTCCAATAAATTATCCAGACCCAGCTCACGCGTCCAGCGCTGCAAATAGGCGGCGTCATAGCCCGTCGCGAGCAGGTTCTTCACATCGGCTAGTTGAATTTCGGAGTGCGAATCTTTCGCCCAAAACAGTTTTGAGATGATAAGGTCTTCTTTACTCACAATGAACGTGGTGAAGTCGAGAATCGAAATCTTCTGACGCCGCTCAAATTCCACGCGCCGATATTCACTTCTCTTGCGGATGATGCAGTCCACTTTGATCACGCTTTCTTGGTGAATGAGGTTGAAAATCGATTCATGGGCGAGTGACTTGCGAATGCTTTCCTCGCTCACGTAATAATCCGGGCGAAATAAAGCAGTCACGCGGTTAGTATCGTCTGGGCCAATCGCGATGACGACATCCACATCCCTGGTCATGCGCGGTTGCGCATAGTAATTCATCGCCATCGACCCGGTGAGCATGTACGGGATGCCGGCTTGCTCGAATCTGTGCGAGATGTCGCGGACGATGTCGATTTCGTTCATCCGGCGCAGCAGTGTGATTCGAACTCAGAACCGGCGCATCACTTTTTGGCCGCGTGTTGGCCGAGAAACTTCGCGATATCGAAGTCCACAAAATCGGCGTGATGAAAAATGATCGATTCGATCGAGCGCTCGACCTTGTCGCCCTCGTGACTGTGCGTGGCGATGATGTGCAGGACTTCGCCGGGGATGCCATGCTTGTAAGCGAGTGCCACGCCGCTGAACGGATGGCGCACTTGCTGTCCGAATTTTCCCTGAACCACTTTGCCAGACGCGTCCTTGTCGTATTCCAGTGGTTTACCCACGTCGGCCAGCAGCGAGCCGGCGATGAGGTAATCGCGCTGGATGGGAATGCCGCAGTGGAATGACTTCTCCAGAACTTCTGCGACGGCGATGCATTGTCGCGCACAGGAATTGAGGTGCTCGACAAAGGTCATCTCGATATCGCCGGCCAGCAGCGTGAACTTGACCGCGCGCAGCTCGTCGAAGGTCCAACCTTTCCCGCCGCAACCTGTGGTGATTGCTTCATTCCACACCGCCGCCACCTTTTCGCGCAGCGATTCATCCTTGATCTGCATCAGAGGCGGAAAGAGTTCCGCAATTTCCTTAACGTCGTAGCTCATGAGTAACCATTAATAGACACGAATTGGACGCGAATAAAGGAAGGTGTTGTCAAATCGCTGCCCAAATTCGTGCCCATTCGTCCATTGATAACAAAGAGTTGCTACCGCAGCGGCGTAGCGCAGGTTTCAAAACCTGCTGTGTCGCCGATTTCCAAATCGGCAGGGCGCGCCATGTAGTGCGGGTTCGGAAACCCGCGATACAGCAGACTCGGGAAGTCTGCGCTACTTTTGGCTGCGGCGGAGCCGCTCTGGGTTCATTCGTGTCCATTCGCGGTTAAAGATCCGGAGCCCCGGGGTTGAATTGGAATTTGTTTGAGGCAGACTTCCGGGCGTCATCCCAGATTGCTCATGCCAACGTACGAGTATTCTTGTCAGAAATGCGGCCAGAACTTCGACGCGTTCCAGTCGATGCGGGACGAACCGTTCCGCGAATGCCCGAAGGAGCTATGCCGGTTACCGAAGTGGGGACACGGTAAGGTCAAGCGTCTGCCCGGCACGGGCGCGGGAATAATTTTCAAGGGATCGGGATTCTACACCACCGATTATCGGAGCGACTCGTACAAGGAAGCGGCGAAAAAAGAATCTCCACAAAAACCCGCAGCGGCTAGCGACAAATCCGCCGCCTCAAAGGAGGCCGCGAAAGGTCCTTCGCCCGCTCACACCAAGACACCAGAGAAAAAACCAGCAAAAGAATCCGGCGGGTAGTGTTATGGCGCGCCTGAATGGGCAGGAAGCGCGGATTCAAAAATTCCGGGGAGCGCAGGCTGCTAGCCTGTAGTCGTCGGCAGCTTGCCGACGACATCCCGCCGAGCGAAATGGCTTGCTGTACGTCCAAGCCTTTTCGGCAAGCTGCCGAAAAGAACAGGCTGGCAGCCTGTGCTCCCCAGAAAATGACACTCGCGTTACTTTTCTTCACATGTCGTGCTGCCGTAATGCTTGACAAACAGCCCGCGTGCTGTTGTAAAGGGCGCGGGATCGTCGATCTCGGGATTATGACGCGTTTGATTTTCATTGTCGCAGTTTTCGTCGCAGGGATTTGCACTGCGGTTCCTCGCGCGAGCGCGCAGGTCAACGTAACCCAGGAGCACAACAACCTTTCCCGGGACGGCGTTTACATCGACGCAGCTTTCACGCCGTCGGCTGCCGCGAACCTGACGCGCGATCTTGGCTTCAACGGTACGATCGTCGGCAACGTTTACGCCCAGCCGCTTTACATCGAGGGCGGTCCAAATGGGCCGATGATCATTGCGGTTACCGAATCCAATAACGTTTACGCGCTGAACGCCACGACTGGCACGGTGATTTGGCAGGTCAACGTCGGCACGCCAGCACCGACGGGCGCATGCCCTGGCAACATCTCGCCAAATGGTATCACTGGCACACCTGTTGTCGATCTCGGCTCCCGATCACTTTTCTTCGATGCGGTCATAAATGGAAACCCTGTCAAACATTTTATTTTTTCCCTTAACGTTGATACTGGCGCAACCAATCCTGGCTGGCCGGTGGATGTGAACGCTACGGCCACGTACAATGGCATGACTTTTGATTCCTTTGTACAGGAAGAACGTGGTGGACTGGCTGTTGTGAATGGCATCGTGTACGTGGCGTATTCTGCATACGTGGGAGACTGCGATAATTACCATGGCTGGGTTGTCGGCGTGCATACCGACAATCCGTCCATTGTTGGCGCTTGGGCTACAACAGCTGTGGGCGGTGGCATTTGGGGACATGGCGGCGTTGCTAGTGATGGCACTAACATGTTCGTGGTTACCGGTAACACCTTTAACACCGGCGGAAACTGGATGGGCGGCGAAGCAATTATCCGCTTGCAAGCCGGGCCGACTTGGACGGGCATGCCTACCGACTACTGGGCGCCGTCCAACTGGTTCTCGCTCGACGGCAGCGACACCGATCTAGGCGGTGTTAGCGCCACGGTGGTCGATGTGCCTGGAGCTACGCCTTCGCAGCTTGTGCTTGCCTTAGGCAAGGATTCGAATGCTTACCTGGTTAATCGCAACAACCTCGGCGGCATCAACGGGCCGGTGTACCAGGCGAATGTCGGCGGGATTAACAGAGGAACATCCGCTGTTACATATCACACCAGTCAGGGAACGTATATTGGTTTTCACAATGATGCCGGCACGATCAGGGCCTACAGAGTTACTGCAACAAATCCGCCCACGATCGTGTTCGCCTGGAGCCAAAGTCAGAGCGGCCGAGGCTCGCCTTGGGTCACGACGACCGATGGGACTAATAACGTGATCGTCTCGACACCGGCGCGGTCATTTACGCCGGCGGCGGGACTAACGAATTAATGACCGGCACCCGCCAGTGGAACACCGGCATGGTTGCTCACGGCCGAATTTACTTTGGTGCTGATAACAAAGTCTATGCCTTTCAGCTCCCGGCAGGACCGCCTACGCCTACCCCCACTGCCACGCCTACGGCAACAGCGACTCCAACTGCAACGCCTATTCCGACTGTAACTCCAACTCCGACCGCCACGCCGACAGCGAGTCCGACCGCTACACCCAGGCCCAGCATAACACCGAGGGCGCGCCCCACACCGCCGCCGCGACCTCACATGCAGCAGATGGATGGATAGCACGCGTCTCGCGTGTTGTTTTCTGCGTGGCGCCGAACTAACTTTCCGCACACATCGCACCTGACTCTGGATTGAGCGCACAGGAAAAAAGTCCGCGATTGGCGAGGACGCCATCGCCAGCACGCGAGACGCGCGCGCTACCCAGAACGCCGCTGCTCCATTATGCCCCGCGGCTGGAACGAACCGGGCAATGTCTTTGGGTTCTCGCGGTAGATCCACTCGCACGCGTGGTCGCGTGCTGAATTGACGACGCGTAACATGGCATCCACTTTTGCACGATTCGCGGACAATGTGCAAACCGGGTCGGTGTTTGCGGCGTTGCTAGTCAGCAGCGCGGCTTGGCAACGACAACCGCCGAAATCGATTTCTCGTTGCGGGCAACTCCGGCACGGCTCGGGCATCCAGTCCGTTCCGCGAAATCGGTTAAAGCTCTCTGATTCGCGCCAAATCCAATCGAGATCGCGTGCCCGGATATTTTCGAAACGCATATCGGGAATTGCCGACGAAGCAGTCGGACAGGGAAGCGCGTCGCCGATTGGATTGACCGTGAGATAGCGCTGGCCCCAGCCGTTGAGACATGGCTTGGGCCGTGTTTCATAATAGTCCGGCAGCACATAGAAGATGTCGATCCTGCCGGAAAGCCGCGCTTTGGCTGCAGTCGCGATTTCTCGCGCCCGATCGACTTGTTCCCGAGTTGGGAGCAACGCGGCGCGGTTTAGAAAAGCCCAGCCGTAAAATTGTACATTTGCCAGTTCGACTCGCTGGGCTCCGAGCGTTTCCGCCAGCTCGATCATTTGAGGCAGACGATCGATGTTGCGCCTGTGAATGACGAAGTTCAGGCTCAGCGGAATTCCTGCGGCGCGAATTTTCGCAGCGGCGTCGAGCTTGCGCTCATACCCGCGCGCACCCGCGATTTCGTCGGCGAGATCGGCCTCGTCCGATTGAAAACTTAGCTGGACAGAATCGAGCCCCGCGTCGCGCAACGCGCGCACGCGATCGTCATCCAGGCCAATGCCGCTGGTGATGAGGTTGGTGTAAACGTTTGCCTCGCGCGCTGCGCGGACCAGTTCCGCCAGATCGCGCCTAACGAGCGGTTCGCCTCCGGAAAAGCCAATTTGCAAAACGCCAAGCGCCGCCGCTTCACGAATGACGCGGCGCCATTCGTCGGTACTGAGCTCGCCGTTGTTTGCTGTAGCGTGCGCTGTCCTCAGCGCACTGGATGGTTGCCGAGCCTGTTCTCCGCTGAGGACAGCGCACGCTACAGCCACTGGGTTGGAGCAGTACGGGCAGTGCAGCGGGCACCGATACGTGATCTCCGCTAGCAATGCGTATGGACGCGGGGCAGTCATGTGAGTTCGATCAATTTGCGTCGGTGCAAATCAGATAAGGTTGCGCGCAGATCGGCCGCAAGTGCCGCGGCATTCGCGTCGTATTCTTCTGCCAGCGAATGCACGATCTCGCTGAATGTTCGCCCGTCGCAGCGGGAAAGAATTTCGTGCGCGGTTTCGTTCAGTTCGACGATGCCTTCCGGGAAAAGCACCACGTTCTTGCCGGTAGCGGAATCAATTTGTAGCCGAACTCCTTTCGCAAGACGCGGCTGAGCTGAATCAGCGATTGCGGGCGTTTGCATTTAACAAGGAGCGGCGGTCTCCCGACCGCCGAAGTTTCCTTGGGAGGGCGGACTGGAGACTGCGCCTCCTTGGGGATCAGCATACGCGTGATGGACCGAATCGAGCATAGACCAGAGCACATCGCATTTGAACTCGAGTGCGCGCACAGCTTCGCGCTGGAGCTCGGGCGTGTTGCAGTATTCCAGCGTGATCGCGAGCGCCTCATCAGAATCGCGTCGCGCCTGGGTGACTCTGCGACGGAAATAATCCAGCCCCTGTGGATTGATCCACGAATAAGACCTTTCGAACGCCGCGAGTCGTGTCGCCATCAGATCGGGCGCAAAAAGCTCGGTTAGCGATGATGCGATCGCGATTGGCCAGCGCTGAGCGCGCGCGAAATTCACGTATGCATCCACCGCGAAACGAACGCCCGGTTGCAGATGCCGATCGTGCATCAGCTCATCGCGCGACAGCCCGCACGCTTCGCCCAGGCGGAGCCATGCTTCGATGCCGCCCTCGTGTTCGGGCGCGGCTGTAGTGTGTGCTGTCGCCAGCGCATCAGGCGTGGCACGTGCTCCGCTGAGGACAGCGGACTCTACAGCCCGCGGCGGCACACCGTCGTGATCGAGAACGCGATGAATCCAGACTCGGCGCACTTCACGCACAGAACAGTTGGCGAGAATGGCCGCATCTTTCATGGGAATATTTCGCTGGTAGTAGAAGCGATTAGCCACCCAGCCGCGCAATGCCTCCGGCGAAAGCCGGCCTTCGTTCATGGCGACGTGGAATGGATGTTTGTCGTGGTAAGCGAGCGCGCCGATCGCCCGCAAATTTTCAATGAAGGTTTCGCGGTCCCAGAGCCCGGTGGTCATAAGCTGACTTCTAATTCGTCGCGCGCGATCTCGATCCCTGCCTGCTCGACTTGTGCGCGTTCTGGGGTGCCAGGCATCAGAATCGGGTTCGTGTTGTTTATGTGGGTGTAAATCTTCCGGCGGGCCGGCGATTGGCGCAACAAATCAAGGCTGCCGTTGCTGATGGGCAAATGATTCATCTCATGGGCGGTGCGAGCACCCGGCCGCACGGCGGCGAGCTCGCCGTCGCTCCAGAACGTGCCGTCGAAAATGACGAGATCGGACGAATTAATTGCATTGCGCAATTCCTTGGTGAGTTCACCAACACTGGGCGCGCACAGCGCAGTTCCTCCAGAGGTGTCGTCGCGAAATTGAAACGCGAGGCTCTGAGGCAATTGAATCGCCCGAAATGCGAGTCCGTCACTTAAGGTTTGAAAATTGGCGCTGACGTTCCGCCATTCGATCCCGCAGAACCGCGCGAGTTCGCGCTCGATCCACGCGAGCGCGGCTCGTGTTTCATCGGTCGCGTAAATGATGAGCGGCGTCTCCTGTTGCCGCAAGAGCAATAGACCCAGCGCATGATCGATGTCGGCATTTGTCAGAAGAACTCCGGAGACCGGAGTGTTGCGCGGTGAATCTCGGTGCGGCTGCAAGTGCGGGGTGCTTTCGATTTGCTCCGGCAAATCAGGCGATGCGTTGATCAAGAACCAGCCCCGAAAGTTTTGGGCGTCGCCGCTGATAGCAATGCTGGATTGCGTCTGCGGGACGATTTTCCCAGTGCGCGCGGCGACGCAGTTCGCGCAGGCGCAATTCCATTGGGGCAGGCCGCCGCCAGCTGCGCTGCCGAGAATGTGGACGCGAATCAACCCAAGTTTTTCGCAGTAGTTAGTCCCGTTTGATCAAACCGCGCCTGCGTAACAGGTGCACTCGAAAAAAATCGGCACGGTTTTGAGCGTCGGTTTGATCCAGCGTTTTTTGGTTCGTCTCATAAACGTGCGATTCTCATAGGTCATACCGTCATATGGGTCAAATTATTTTTGGATAAAACTGATGTCGCGACTGCGTTCTACGCTGGCTACGCGCTCGCCGCGCTTGCGCGGGAAACCTTCGCGTGGCATAAGACGACCGCTTGCAGGTTTCCACCAGCCCGGCGAGCGAATTTATGCCAGCAGCTCCGCCTCCTTCTCGTGACGTCGCACTGGAAACGCGCCTGTTTTGGGAACGCTTCAAGAAACCAATCGCGGCGGCACTCCTGCTCGTCGTAGTCGCAGTGATCGTTTTTGCTGCTTATCGCTTTTATTCCGAACGCCGCGCCTCGGCGGCGTCGGCCTTGTTAGCGAGCGCGAACACGGCTCAAGAGTATCAACAAGTCATCGCAGATTATCCTAACGCGCCTGCCGCCGCAGACGCTTATCTTTTGCTTGCTGAAGCACAGCGGAGCGAAGGGAAATTCGCGGATGCGAACACCACACTTCAAACTTTTGTTTCGAAATATCCACAGCACGATTTTGTAAGCACAGCGCGAATGGCGATGGCAGCTAATTTGGAGTCGTTGGGAAAAACGGACGAAGCGCTGTCGATGTATCAGCAGATTGCATCGGCCCATCCCAACAGTTTCAATGCACCGCTGGCTTTGCTTTCGCAGGTGTACATTCTTAAGGCGAAAAATCGAACCGACGATGCGCGCCGCATCTGCGAAACCATCCTCACCCAATACCGAACCAGCTTCTGGGCCGGCGAAGCGATGCAGCAATTGCGCTTGCTAAAACCGACTGGCTCACCGGCGCCAGCGCCCGTACCGGCCACAACAGCCCCGCCGTTATTGGAGCGTCTCCCTGCGGCAGCGCCGCCGCCGGCGCCGCAAGCTCCACCGCCGCCAAAGAAACCATAACTGGTGGGGCGCGACCAGAGCCTGCTCGCCGTGGCGAGGGCGCGCCGATAACGCAGACAGAACGGACGGCTCGGCGATCCGTCCCTACCTCTGGATTAGCGTTTGGAGAACTGGAAACGTTTCCGCGCGCCGGGTTGTCCGGATTTCTTGCGCTCTTTCATGCGCGGATCGCGGCTGAGCAAACCCTCGGCCTTGAGTAAGCCTCGCAAATTGGCATCGACCTGAAGCAGCGCGCGCGCGATAGCTAGCTGCGCCGCACCAGCCTGTCCCATGATGCCGCCGCCAGTAGTGTTAATCGACAAATCATAAGCATTCACGGCCTTGGCGGTTTGCAGCGGCTGGAGCACCACGTTTTGTAAAGGCGCGGTCGGAAAATAATCTTCGAAGCTGCGGCCATTGATATCGATCTTGCCGCTGCCCGGCGTCATACGAATGCGCGCGACCGATGTTTTGCGGCGACCTGTAGCAACGAATTCCTCAGTTTCCGGCATAGGATTACGATTTTCTCCCGGCGAGTTTGACTGCCTCGGGCTGCTGCGCGGCGTGTGGATGCGAATCGCCGCGATAAACTTTCAACTTCCGATAAACACGGCGACCGAGCCGATTATGGGGAATCATTCCCCGCACGGCCCGCTCGATTAGCAGCTCGGGATGGCGAGCGCGGCGTGCCCGGACATTCTCAGATTTATGTCCCCCTACGTAGCCTGAAAAACTCATGTAACTCTTCTGTTCTTCTTTCTTTCCGGTCAGTCGCACTTTGTCCGCGTTGATGACGATCACAAAATCACCTGTATCGACGTGTGGCGTGAAAACTGTCTTCTCTTTGCCGCGCAGCAGATTCGCTGCCTTCACCGCTACCTTTCCCAGCACCTGGTCGTTGGCGTCGATCACCCACCATTTGCGTGGGACTTCGCTGGCTTTGGCAGAGAACGTTTTCACTCTAGAGAAAAGAGCACGGAAACTACGGGTGACGCAAGTGCCTGTCAACCTGCGCAACACTGGTTTAGATCGGCAATTCCTTATCGGCTGCGCAAAGCCTCGCGTGTAAAAACACCTCTTGGCGGCTGACACAGCCGCCCTACAGTTGTAGCGCGTTTCTCTGAAATTCCGATTTTCACAATGGCAACTCCAGCGAATATAAAGACCGCGATCACGCCGCGGCGGGATGAAGATTTTCCCGAGTGGTATCAGCAGGTCGTCCGCGCGGCGGAACTGGCCGAGCCGTCCGACGTGCGCGGTTGCATGGTGATTCGCCCGTGGGGTTACGGGATTTGGGAAAACATGCAGCGTCAACTCGACGGCATGTTCCGCGCCAGCGGCCATCGTAATGCTTACTTCCCGCTTTTTATTCCGCTAAGTTATTTCGCGACGGAAGCGGAACACGTCGAAGGCTTCGCCAAGGAATGCGCTGTGGTCACGCATACGCGCCTGGAGGTGGATGCAAATGGAAAAATGAAACCGGCCAACCCGCTAACGGAGCCACTGGTCATCAGACCCACTTCAGAGACGATCATCGGCGCCAGCTACGCGAGATGGGTACAATCCTATCGGGACCTCCCAATTCTCATCAATCAATGGGCGAACGTGGTCCGCTGGGAAATGCGGCCGCGTTTGTTTCTGCGGACAACGGAGTTTCTCTGGCAGGAAGGCCACACGGTCCACGAGACGGAATCGGAAGCGCGCGCAGAAGCGCGGTTGATCCTCGATATTTACGAACGCTTCGCCCGCGACCATCTGGCGATTCCGGTTTTCAGCGGCGAGAAATCCGAAAGCGAACGTTTCCCAGGCGCGGTGCAGACGCTCACGATCGAAGCCATGGTGCAGGACCGCAAAGCAATCCAGGCGGGCACGTCGCATTTTCTCGGGCAAAACTTCGCGCGCGCCAGCGGCATCCAATTTCAAAACCGCGAAGGCAAACAGGAATTTGGGTGGACGACGAGCTGGGGAGTCAGCACACGGCTGGTCGGCACGGTGGTGATGATGCATGGCGACGATGACGGCGCCGTTCTGCCGCCGCGCATCGCGCCGACGCAGATCGTCATCCTGCCGATCGCAGCGAAGGAGGAAATGCGCGCAGCGATCCTGGAGACTTGTGACAAGCTTGTTGCGCGTCTGCGGGAGACTCGTTATGCCGATCTTCCCATCGAAGTGTTTGTCGATCGGCGCGATCTCGGCGGCGGCGTCAAGAATTGGGAATGGATCAAGAAAGGCGTGCCATTACGAGTGGAAATCGGCCCGCGCGATCTGGAAAAGAATTCGGTCGCAGTCAGTAGGCGTGATCAAGCGGTGAAGGCGAAAGAAGCGATGCCGATGGAAGAATTCGTTGCGCGCGTGCCAGAAATTCTCAGCTCGATTCAGGATTCTCTGCATTCGCGCGCGAAAAAGTTCCGCGACGTAAACACACGGGTGATCAATTCGAAAAAAGGCTTCTACGATTTCTTTACGCCGGAGAATCGCGCTAAACCGGAAATCCACGGTGGTTTCGCCCTGGCGCACTGGAACGGCTCGCGCGAAATCGAAGAACAAATCAAGAACGACCTCAAAGTCACCATTCGCGTTATTCCGCTCGATGATTCCTCCGAGCCGGGGGAATGCATCTTTACCGGCGAACCGAGCGCGCGGCGCGTCGTGTGGGCGAAATCGTACTAGACACCCTAGGGCGGATGTAACGGATGAGACCTATGAGGCCGTGTGTCAGTTGACGCCGCACGCGGCTCTCGTTTATTTGCGCGCTGCCGATGGAATTGAAGCTCTATAGTCGCGAGTGGTGCTCGTGGTGTATTGATGCAAAGGATTATCTCAGCGAGAAAGGATATCGCTTCCACGAGATCGATGTGGGTCGAGACCGCCAGGCGTACGAGGACATGAAAAAACTTTCCGCGCAGAGTTATGTCCCCACGTTTGTGGCAGGAAACAAAGTGCTGGCCAATTTTGATACCGATCAACTCGAAAAATTTCTGAACGAGCACCAGATTAATCCCTAGCGCTTTGATGCTTTTTGGCGTCTTTCTTACACTTGGCGTGGTCGCGCTCAGCGTCGGCCTCCGCAGTTTTCATAATTCGTATCTCCAAAAAGCGGGCGCGCTCGGCATTCTCATCGCTACTTTTCTTGCAGTTTATTTTATCACCGGTAACTGGATGTGGGGATTGGTCGCCGCAGTGGGCTGGCTCTTTCTGCCATGGCTGGAAATTCTCACCCGGATTCGTGCGCTCCGGCTTCCGAAGGAAAAACAGCTTCGGCCAAAAAGTCCGCCATCTGCGGACACTTTCCCAGCGCTCAGCGAGATTACGCGTGAGATCGAGGACGAAGGGTTCGTGCACGTAGGCGACGCTGGATGGGATTGGGAAGATTACCGGCAATTTTTCCGATTGTTTTACAGAGAAGAAGATCGAGCCCAGGCCGCAATCTGCCTGAACGAACAGCGTGATTTTTCATTCTATTACCTGCGCATTTCCTCGCGCGCCAAAGACGGCACGGTTTGGACAACATGGAACTATCCGCTTTCTTATGGCTTAAAGCTCAGTCCGGCGTTCCGGATTAATCGACAGCGGCCGGACCGATCGTTCTGGCAGCTTTACCAAAGTCATCGCGAGTTTCTCAGCCGAAACGGAATTAATCCCGCCGAAATTGATGTGCTCGATGAAGACCAGATTCAGACCGAAATGGAAAAGGATCTGCGCGACCAAATCGCGCACAACATTCACAAAGGCGTCCTCAAACAAACGGCTACGGGTGATGTGAAATATTCCTGGCGCGGCATGATTTACCTTTGGTGCCAGTTTCTGGTCGATCTCGTGCGGTTGTAGTCATCCTGAGCAGAGCGCAGCGAACTCGGAGGATCTCGTCGCTGCGGTAGGGCGCGTCACTCTGTGCGTGCCGTTGCCCATGATCCCGCGGCGTGCAGAGAACTGCCCGCCTACCAATGCAGGCGCGTGAAGATGTTCATTTGAACTTGCGCACCCCGTTGCTTCGAACGATCATATTGCCATGCTAACCGAGCGACAGAAAAGCGTGCTTGATTTTATTCAACGCGAGCAACGCGAGAAAGGGATCACGCCGAGCACGCGCGAAATCCAAAATCATTTCGGCTTCGCCAGCCAGACATCGGTGATGCAGTACCTCGCAGCCTTGGAGAGGAAAGGTTTCCTCGATCGCCATGCGCGCAAAGCCCGGGCGTTGATAACGCCAGCCATGAAGGTGCGGATCGCCGATATTCCGATCTACGGGCAAATCCCGGCTGGGATGTCGGCGTTAACTGAGCAGAGCATCGAAGGCCACGTGTCGCTCGATACGCGGTCGGCGAACGTGTTGAAAAACCGCGGCACATTCGCGCTGCGCGTGCGAGGCGACTCAATGATCGGCGCGCACATTCTCGATGGCGATATCGTGATTCTGGAAGACACGAAAGAAGTGCACAACGGTGATATCGTTGCCGCATTGATCGACGGCGAAACATCATTGAAACGGTATGTGGTCGAGCGCGGCCGGCCATATCTCAAGGCTGAAAACCCGCGTTATCCGGATCTGGTGCCGGCTCGCGAGCTCAAGATTCAAGGCGTGATGGTGTCGCTGATCCGGAAACAAGAGCGCCGGAAACGATAACTCGGCGGAAGAGAACGCGAGAAACTATTAAGTGCCTGCGCGACCGTTACGGTACAACCGTGAGTGTGAGATCGTTGCCGTCGCCTCCAGAGTAGCTGGCTTGGAAGTTATTGCCGTTGATTGTGACAATGCTGCCGTCTGGCAGGTTGTTGAAGGTGCCGCTGATGGGATTAGCGCTCGTGTTACTGATCAGAGTCAGAGCTAAGCCAGTAGTGAGCCGGCCCTGGGTCTGACCGCTCAAGGCAATCATCGCGCCGCTGTTGATGGTGACCTCGTTGGCAATCACCTGGTCGGTCTTGGCCCTGTTCCGTTTTGCCCTGAAGGTGTAAGTGTAGGTTGCATCGGCATTGAAAGTGAGTGCGCTTTGGGTTGTGAGCGTGACCGGCACATTGCTCCCAGCTGCCGGGGCAAGGAACGCGCCGCTGCCACTGCCGGTGCCGATTGTGACCGCGCCAGAGATAATGCCTTTGCCCGCCAACGTCCCAGCCTGCACGTTCACACTGCCGGTGCCAGCGCCTGAACCGCGCTTGTTGCTAATCCCGAGCACTCCCGCAGTGACGGTTGTGTTTCCGGTGTAAGTGTTGTTTCCGGTCAGGGTAAGTGTGCCGGTGCCGCTCTTCGTCAATCCTCCAGTGCCCTGGATCACTCCGGAAAAGGTCGTGCTTTGGTTGTTGCTCCCGATGGTGAGTGTATTCGCCCCGAGCAAGACCGAACCTACCCCGGCCAGTGAGCCAATCGTAACACCCCGCGCGTTGTGCATGCTGATATCCAGCTCGGCATTGCCGGAGAGTGTGATACTGCACGTGCCGCCTTTGGATTTGTCCTCAAAGGAAATCACTCCACCATCGGAGCCATCAACTCCGCCGTTGGCTGTGATGTTGGCCGCCGCCGCGGTGGTGGTGTCGATGAAAGCTAACGT
>QHQA01000024.1 GCA_003219695.1 Verrucomicrobiota bacterium | reverse complement strand
AAACGGCGACGTTCTTGAATTTCTTACCTTTCGGGGTCGTTCCACTGACGTTGGCAGTGCGGCTTTTGCCGTCGGTCGAAACCAAAGTGCGTGCTGTGACCCTGACCTTCCCGTTTTTCTTAACGGTTACTTCCAATGTTCGATCGTTCACCTTAGTGTACGACCGCGTGTCTCCGTTCGGATCGCCGGTAACGGGATAATCTTTCCCGTCGAACTTGCCCGACCACTCGACATGGATGGGTTTGCCGTCATGGCCAATACCATCTTGTGTTGCTTTCACTTGGCCGAACATGCTTTTGAAGGTTAGGGTCGTGAATTTCAACGTCCCGGGTGTGATCTTTGATTTCGCTTCGTTAAGTTTCCAAGTGCCCATCTGCGGATCGGCGGCCAAACACGCGGCTCCTGCCAAAAAGCAAAACGCCATGATCAATCCAGTCGTTTTTGTTTTCATGCCCGTCATCGAATGGGAATTTTTACTTTCCGTCAATCTTTTTCCGCGCTCACAGCTTGTCGCTATGGTGTTGACCAATGATGAGTTGACGCTCCGGTAATTGAAGCGGCGCATCTGCCTCAGTCGACTCGCCATTGGTAAGGGAGAGGGGAGGGTGAGAGTCATCCACAGGAAAGTGGCGCCGTGGCAGTGCCAACCCCTCACCTTGATCCTCTGCCCTTGCTAAGAGGAGATGCGAGCGAAGCTAAGCGGAGTGCGCCGTGAATTTCTTTGGCGAGTCGCAGCCTGAAGCACGCTGATGATCGACATCTTCACCCGCTGGGCATACGCTTTGCATAATGAGAGCAAACTTCGTCAGTCTGCATCCCTATTTCAGAGTGCACCCGGGAAAAATTGAAGCAGCCAAATCTGTCTTTCCGCAGTTCATCGAGAAAACCGCCAACGAAAAAGAAAATCTTTTCTACTGCTTCAGTGTTAACGGCGACGAAATCTTCTGTCGTGAAGGCTACGAAAGCGCCGATGGCCTTTTGGCGCACCTAGAGAATGTTGGCGCGGAACTTGTTTTCCTCGCCGGTTTGAGGTCGAACCCCCGTTGAACGGGTGCGCAAGCAACGACCACTTTAGAGAATTGGCATTGACTTTTTGGATTTCGGCGGCGGGAATTCCTGGTCGAGATCGGCAAGATCTTCTTTGGTCAATTTGATATCGACTGAACGAGCGTTGTCGCGAACGTGTTTTTCATTGCTCGCTTTGGGAATGGCGATGGCTCCGGGCTGGCGCAGAACCCACGCGAGCGCGACCTGCGCAGATGTCGCATTGTGGCGTTTCGCAATTTTCTTCAACGTCTTGTTTTCGAGCTACCCGCGGCCGTGTCCGACCGGTGAATAAGCCATCAGCACTAGTTGATGGTTGAGAGTTGATGGGTGACGGAGAAACGGCAGAAGATCGAATTCGATCTGGCGATTCTCGAGATTGTAGAGAACCTGATTGGCGGCACAATTCGTTCCGTTTTCAATCCCGAATAATTCTTTCATGTCATCGACATCGAGGTTTGAGACGCCCCAACGTTTGATTTTGCCCGCGGAACACAGTTTTTCGAATGCTTCCACGGTTTCCTCGAGCGGCGGCGTTTTCTCTCGCCAATGCAAAAGATAAAGATCGATCGCGTCGATGCGGAGTCGATTCAAGCTCCGCTCGCAAGCCTTGGGCAGTTTCGATCGCGACGCGTTGTGCGGATATGCCTTGGTAACGATGAATACATCATCGCGGTGACCATTGATTGCGTCTGCGACGACTTCTTCCGCGCCGCCTTCGCCGTACATTTCGGCGGTATCGATCAGCGTCATGCCGAGCTCGATTCCCAAACGCAGCGCCGCGACTTCATCCGCGTGGGCACTCTTCTTTTCGCCCATGCGCCACGTGCCCTGACCGAGGACAGGAACGCACGCGCCATGGGGCAATTCGACAGTTTTCATTGCGATGCAGTTTTCCAGAGTTATTTCGCGCACGAACAGTCAGACGCGCTCCTTGCGATTACCCGGCGGGTGAAAATCGCGAAGCTGGACAACGTGGCGAAGTTATTTTGAAATCAACGCAGTCACCATTTTTTCGAATCGCGGTCGCCGCGGAGCGGGCTCCACGGCGGGTGTAATTTCAGCCGTCCATAGTTGATGTAGCCGGGCATGGTCAGGAGCTTCGGTAGTAACTCGATCAACCACTCTGGGAGGATTAGTTTCTACAAAATCTGGAATTTCTTGCTTGACTTTATTTTTCAAAATCTTCAGGATGCTGGTTCCACAGCAGAAGTCCTCCTGGAACACCAAACAATTAAACAACCAACAACCAAAGGAGATTATTAAAATCAAAGGAGTATATATGAGAGGAAAAACATTCATTACATCGTGCTGTCTGTTCGCACTCATGGCTTGCGGAACGGCCTTCGCACAACAGCACAAGCTTCAATCCGGGCCTTATAGAGGTACTATCGGGCCCATGGTGGCTCCGGAAGCTCCGGCAGTTCCGGATGCGGTTTTTTATAGTAACTTCGTGGTGGACCCGTGTACGGGTTTTAGATACGACGTCAATAACGGTTTCCTGCTCCTCGGGCCGAATAATTGCGGCATTCCGGGGACAACGCAATGGCTCGCTGAACCGTTCGTCTCGAGGGGGAGTGGTGCCGTGACTAAGGTACTCCTGTCGATCACTAATTGGAGTATCTGCACACCGACTTCGAACAAGTTTACGGTGCAAATCTATGATGATGCTAACTGCAACGGCCTTCCTGGCAATCCGCTGGGGACACCCGTAACTGCTACTTCCCCTGCTGCACCGCCTGCGACGGCCACCGCCAATTTCGGTACGACAGGCCCTTTGCTTACGGCGGGAGTCAAGTACTGGGTGGTAGTCACGACCTCAGCCGCATCGTCTCAGAACGCGACAACCGCAGTATGGTGGGAGGCCACTACTTCCATCGAGCCCTTCAACCTGAACGATGGGAGTGGCTGGCAGCTGGGCTATATCGGCGGACCAGGCGGTTTCCAAGTCCAATAACCAGCGACACAGATCGAAGATTGAATCGAGCTCGCGCACATTATTCTGCGCGAGCTCGTTCTTTTTGCGCCATCCCAGCCGCGCGCAGGCTTTGCTCAAGTTAGATGGAATAGCCAGCGCGCGTTTTCCATAGATTTGCGACCCAGTAAATGCAGCCGGCACGGCTGCCATTACAGAATCTTCGGTGAGAAATCTGTGAATCCGTGTAATCTGCGGATATGGCTAAAATGCGTGTTGTTCAGATTCCGCGTGCTGGCGGGCCGTTGGAACTGGTTGAACGAGATATTCCCGAGCCGCAGCCGGGGTGGGTGCGAATCAAGATCGAAGCGTGCGGGATTTGTCACAGCGATTCGCTGATAAAAGAAGGCCTCTGGCCCGGCATCCAATATCCGCGTGTGCCGGGACACGAGGTGATCGGAGTTGTCGATCACGTCGGCGAAGGAGTGAAGCCTTGGAAAAACGGGCTATTGCGACCATTGCCGGCGTGGCGAGTTCTTCGCGTGCACGGTGTCGCTGCTTACCACCGGTATTTCTTTCGACGGCGGTTACGCCGAATACATGGTCGCGCCGGCGGAAGCGCTGGCTCGTGTACCCGAGGAATTATCTGCTGTCGATGGTGCGCCGCTGATGTGCGCCGGCATCACGACTTTCAACGCGCTGCGGAACAGCGGCGCCCGGGGCGGCGATGTCGTCGCGGTGCTCGGGATTGGCGGGCTCGGTCACCTCGGGGTGCAGTTCGCAGCCAAAATGGGATTTAAAACCGTGGCGATCGCGCGCGGAAAGGACAAGGAAGCATTTGCCAAAAAACTCGGCGCATTTCATTACATCGACAGCCGCTCATCCGATCCGGCGGCGGAGCTGAACAAGCTCGGCGGCGCAAACGTTGTGATCGCGACTGTGACTAATGCAGACGCGATGACAGCAGTGCTCGGCGGGCTTGCCCCAAACGGTGTCTTCATTGTGATCGGCGCGGCCGGTCCGATTTCGGTTGATCCAATCCTGCTTATCAGTGGGTGCCGCTCGGTCAAGGGCTGGTACTCCGGAACGTCGATCGATTCGCAGGACACGTTGAGTTTCAGTGCATCGAACGGCGTGCAATCAATGAACGAAGTTTTTCCGCTGGAACGAGCCGCAGAAGCGTACGACCGCATGATGAGCGGCAAAGCGCGATTCCGCGTCGTGCTTGATATTGGAGCGAAAAGCTGAACCCTGGAAACTGAGACGCAAACTCGCCTGATGCCAATCGAGTCACAGCCGGAAGAGAATTCAAAGCGCTTTATTCGCCGACTTTTCCGTGCGGGGCTTCAGTCTCATTGAGAATAATGGTTACCGGCGTCCCTTTGCGGATGAGCAGGGCGATGTCCGCAATATCCTCTTTCATCATGGCGATTCCTTGAGGCGGGCGATATGCATCGCGAGAGTCCGTGGTTTGCTCGTTGTCATCCGTCGTGACAGCAATTTCGGAAGTGCTCGCCTGTCTTTCTTCCCCCACCCCATAAAGTACATAGCCGGGATGACCCAGGTCGATTCGCGGTGTGCCTTCTTTCTGCATTCCATGATCGGCCTGCACCGGTTGGCCGTTTTTCCAAAACGATTTTGTCGCCACTTTTGTGTCAATCTCTGATCCTCGGGTCGGCGGCAACTGTGCGGAGACAATGGGGTACTGCGTAAAAAACCCACGACTATCGTGCACAACCACGCGATTACGCGGTAGATCAATCGTGATGGTGAAATCAAGCTGTGGCACCAGCAGCTTTTCACCCGGCCGGATCAATGTAGAATCGAGGTTGTTGACGCGAATAATCGCCTCGACACTCGAATCAAGCTTTTGCGCGATTGATGTAAGCGCGTCGCCCTGTTTCACGGTGTATTCCGTTTTGCGCGTCGAAGGATCTTTCGAGAAAAAGATTTGCGTGTTGACCTGGCCAAGAAGATCGCGGAGCTCGCGAGTGACGGGTGATTTCGGCGCAGTGACGAGCGCTTTGAACAGAATTGTGCGCGCCTCGTCAAGTTTCCCTTCGCGCGCCAAGTCTTGTGCCTGTTTCAGTTTTTTTATGTTAGGATGAACGTACTTTACCCAGGGAATCGACTTGTACCTGTTTAGTTCTACCGGGCGAAAGGCGATGTGTGCGAAATAGCCACTGCCGCCGAAGATCACGATGGCTAGCAAAACAACCACGCATTTTTGCGAGAATGACATTCTCATCAGCCTCCCTGCGGAATATCCGCCCTCTATATAAATATTCGTTTCCCAAGGCCGATTGGCTGCCAGCCGATCGCCCCGGAAGCCTGATTCACACAAGCGTGTGGATGAGAGCGAAGCTGATCACGATCGCCGGAGGGAGGAAGAAGACAGCGTAAAACTGATGGTAGCGTTCGTTTCGCGTGATCGCCGCAGCCAGCTCGCAATAAAAGGCACACTTTTCGTGGCTATAGCAGTCGAATCCACTAGAGCGAGTTAGCGAATATGTTCCGGGGCCAAAGTATTTATGATTTTTTCGAATTGCGGATAGCCGCGGAGCGGGCTCCAGAGTGGGTGTAATTTCAAGCGGCCGTAATTCGTGTAGCCGGGCATCGTGATGAGTTTCTGTAATAACTCACTGGCGCGATCGCGCTCGCCGCTCCACGTGTAAATCTGGGCGAGACCTTCCAGGACCAATGCCCCATCGTAAATATC
>QHQA01000143.1 GCA_003219695.1 Verrucomicrobiota bacterium | reverse complement strand
GCGATAGCCAGGACCCAAGGAGCGCTGGTCGAAGGATGCGAGTTGAGGATTTGTTTCCATGCGCGAACCAGATTCGCCACGTTTTTCTTCGGATGAAGTCTGCCCAGATAAAGGAGAACTTTTCGGCCTTCAGCAAATGCCTGAGCTTGCAGCGTCGGCGTCTCGCTCCGATCGGGCAAATCAACGCCATTGGGAATTACGCAAATAGGGTTGCGCATTCCGTAAGCTCGGATCGATTGCGCTTCGGCTTCGCATAGCGCGCGCAGGCATGCCGCACCGCGCAGATGTCGATCCTCATAAAGCAGCGCGGCCATTCGTTTTTTCCATCGCGCATTTCGCAAGGCCCACGACTCCAGCATTCCCTCCGGATGCACGATGTAGGGCCGAGCTGTCCGCCGATGCCACCGTTGCGATGCAACGGAGCAGTATTTCCACAGACCGTGTGTGGACAAAATATCGAGATCAGCGGCAAGCAAAGCAGGCACGAGTTGATCTGAGTAGCCCCATGCACGGAATTGTGGTGGAAACGCGTGAACAGAAATAGGCCGCCACTCCGGCAGATCGACGCCGCTCTTTGCATCCGTGACACCAAATACGGTCGTGTTTGCATTTGTGGACATCACCGCTTTGGCAAGGCCGCGCACGCTTTCAAAAAGTCCGCCTGCTTCGCGCGAAATGCTGCTAACTAGAAAACCGACTTTCATTTCAGTCATAGGCCGCCTGCCGTCGCCACGCGGCTTGTTGATCTGCGCGTGGAGCGTGGTTCCTACCGCAATTTTACCAGTGCGCCGCTGAGCAGCGATGCTTTTCGCGGGTGGCTCACTGCCAGTTGCGCAGCTTTCTCCAAGCCTTCTCCAAAGCGCTCCGGCGCGAAGTTCGCTGCGATCGTGTAGCTTGCATCTCCAAGGTTCTTTCGTTCCTCATACGATAACGCAGCCATCCTTAGCAGGCGCGCGGCCAGCTCATGCTCATCGAATGGATCAAAGGTAAACCCGTTGCCTTGCACCAGCTCCGGCACGCATCCGCAGCGCTCCGACACAATCACTGGTAGCCCTGATGCAATTGCTTCATTCACAACCAAGCCCCATTGCTCAGTCGTGCTCGCATGGACGAACGCGTTGGCCAATGCGTAGTAAATCGGCAGCTCATCGTACTGTTTAAAACCGGGAAGATGCACGTGGCCATCTAAGTTGAGAGGTGACAGTTGAGAGTTGAGAGTTTCCCGCAGCGGCCCGTCACCCAACAACACAAGGTCCCATGGTGCTTTCGTGTCGCTGACATCTGACCTCTGATCTCTGACTTCCCTGTCCGCCGTAGCCTCGGCGAAGGCGGATGACCGTTGTCGGTATTCCGCATAGGCTCTGATCAGCCTAGGCAAATTCTTCTTCTCAATGAATCGCGCTGAAGCAAGAAAGTAATTCTCCGGCAGCCCATACTGTTTTCGAATTTCGAATTTCGAGTTTCGAATTTCGAGGGTGCGTCGCGCAAAATAATCGTTCTCGACGACATCGTACCCCGTGAAGATTCGTTCCCGCGGCATTCCAAGTTCAACGAGATACTCAACGTGACGCTGCCCCCCGACGAGCGCGGCAGAATACAGACTGACGATCCGCCGCTTGGTCATTTCCTTCCACCACCTGCGAGATTCATCTGCGCGAGCACTCTCGGACATCACGACCATGGGAATCCCGCGGCGCACACAGCAATTCGCGGCAACCAACGATCCGAAATTGTTCCAGCCGTTGACTGCTACTAGATCGGGCTTTGCCTGTTCCAACACCCAGCGAAACGCTTCCCGACGCTGGCGGTTGCCCGGGTAGTGGTCTGCTGCTTCCGAGAACAAAGAAATCTTTTGATAACGCGCAGGAGCATCTCCTCTGCCCCACGCGTCATACGCTTTAGCCGACCATTCAACACCGGTCACCGATAACTTGTCCGCTGCCGCATTCAGCCGCGCATGGTGATAAGGACCGATGTGATGAAAAACAACAGCGACAGCAGGCTTCGATTCCATCGCATGACCGACGATGCCGATTATCGAAGCCACGGAGACCTCTTCTCAGGGTTTGGCTGAGATGACACGCTAGCGAACTACAACGGTCGCATTGTATTACCCAAACGAGCCGGGACCGAGTTCCACCGCCTCGTTTACTAGTTGCGGCAACACTCTGGCTGCGCGTCTATGGATCACATGATGAGCGAAGCGCGACAAACGCGTTTTGTCGGGGTTGATCTCGATGAACCATGCCCCCTTAACCGCGGCTGTGAGCACCCATCGTCGAATATAGTCGAAAGTAGCTGTAGTTCCGATGACCAGCACCACGTCGCAAGGCTTGGTAAGAAATTTCTCGATTCGCTCTTCATCGTTATGATCGTTATCTTCGTCGAACCAGACTACGCCCGGTCGCAGGTTCCAGTTGCAACGCGGGCATCTGGGCAGCTCCGCTTCAACATCGCCAGCGTTCCTGTCGTTCCGTTTGAAATCGCAGTTGGGGTTTGTGCATCGAGAAACAAATATCTTCCCATGAATGTGGATGATCTGACCGTTGCTTAGCCGCTGACCCTGGTACTCCGCCCTATCGTGGAGGTCATCTACGTTTTGAGTTACGAGCAGGAACTCTGCGCAATTTAGGGCCAGTTGCACGATCGCAACGTGCGCAGCATTAGGCTCGCTTTGCCGAATCTGCTGACGACGTTCATAGTAGAATTGCCAAACAATTTCCGGCGTGCGCTGGAAGGCCTCCAGCGTAGCCAAACGTCTCGGATTCCATTTGCGCCAGTATCCTTCTTTGCCGCGAAAAGTAGGCAACCCGCTTTCGGCCGAAATACCTGCGCCAGTTACGACCATCACACGCGTTTTTTCCTGGATGCTTTGAATTGCTCGCCGTAGCTGCACGCGCTTATCTTTTTCGCTGCCGATCCAACCAAATTCGCTCGGATCAAAAAAACGCTGCCGCCTGAACGTTCGCGCGGGCCACGTCGCTGCCTTTTCTTCATCACGTTGCAGCCACGCACTTACTGTTGGAAAAAACCAATCGACATAGGCTCGAAAGGCATTGCGGTGTGGATGAAAATAAAACGTCAACCAGTAGCGGTAACAGGCCCGCAATGCGCTATCAGGTACCTGGCGCGCCTTTTGAACGCCGCGCAAATAAACATAGAACCGCAGGTGGGAGCAAAATATCGCCGCAAAAAACCCCAAGAGCGAACGCGCGACTCCGATTGCGGCTCTCGTGGCGCTGGCATGCCTTCTTTCGACGCCGCTGCATCCAGAACGCAGCGGCCAAGTGTCTTGGCGATGGTTTCGTAATCGGCGTCAGACTCAACCAGCGAGCGAGCCTCGCTCAGGCCTGTTTCAGTAAACTTCTTCTCCAGCTCTGCCAGAACGTCGACGGCGCGATCGTGCCGCTCGCGTAACCACTTCACCAATGCAAAAAGGCCGCCGAAGATCGCGAGTCCTTCGATCCCATTCTTGAAAATTTCCGAAACATCCTTCCAAAACCTCAGCTTTGGTGAAGCTGCTTCATCAGCGGCAGCAGCTATCAGAGCACTACCACGCTGCTGCAGGAAGAGCATCAACGATTGAAAGTCAGGAATGACCATAATGTTTTCTAAATTCTTGGCCGTTGAATACAGTCCTCCGTCACAAACTGCGATTGCTCGCTAGGCGGCAACGGCAAACCTGGCGCCATAATTCTTTCACCGGCCTTTTCTTTTGCAGCGCAGGCGAGATTGAGTTCGAGCAGGAATGCAAGTGGATCGGCGTCTTCCGGCATGCCGTAGGCCGCGCGAACTGCCGCGTCGAGCCGCGCATGCGCGTCGCGCAACGGATTGTCGCCGGGTTGTTCGAGCGTGCGGTAAAGATGGCGCAGCGAGTAGTTCAACTTCTGCATCGTCTCACGTCGCAACGCGCGCAACGCCACCGCCGCGTTTGCCACTGCTTTGATCGGCGCCCGCGTCGGCTCCTGCGGCCACGGGAATGTGTCGAAGACCGTGTCGTTAGTGTAACGAAAGCCAGTACCTAGCGTGGAGCATCGCGCTGCGAACCACTCGGCATGTAATGACGATTGCAAAACTCCGAACGAGTAATCGTCAGCGAATGGAAATACGACTAGCGTGTTGTCTGGATGAATCTTGGAGGAGATGAATTCGAAAATTGGCCAGCGAGTCACTCGCGAACACGCAATGTAGCGCGGGACAGAGTTGATCGCGGCGATCGTTCCTGGTTGTTGATCGCGTAACTGCCACCATCGTTGTGCGAGTCGCGTCCAACGTGTGCTCCTCTTTCCCGTCGCAGCTTTCTCCTTTTCAGCATGCTCTAGCACATCCGGCATGACGATCTGCTCGACTCGTTCGAATGCGGCTGCAAACTTGCGAGCCTCGAATTGATCGCGCTTTCCAAAGTCGATAATCCAGCGAGATGGATGACCGACCGCAGATAAATCGCGGCCAATCATGTACGGAAAGATAATCTCTCGATAAGCCGGGTGTCTTCTTAAGAGCTCTAACGCTTCCTCCGGCATTAACAGGAATCCTTCGTTGAATGGGTATTGACCGACAAATACAGACTTCGGAGTTTGATTTGCGCCCAACGACACGGCCGACCGAACATCCGTCTTGCCCGACAATGTCGGTCCGATGTGATCGAGTTCTTCGATTCGCCACGGTGAATCCGCGGAATGGCCGAGTTGCGTCGACAGAAGCTTCTTTGCGGTGTCGGTCCCTTTCACCCAATTCACGATCGATACATGAACTGATGCTTCGCCGCTCCAGACCTCAGATGAAACAGCTTCGGTGATCGTTCCGCCATTTTTCACTACGTAGTCGAGACTCGCTTCGCGTGTCTCGCCTTGCCTAACGGTGTTTGTCCCCGCCGAATCGTATTGGTCCCAACGAGACCGGCACGACCGCCGTGAGGTAATGAGTCGTGAGCCAAACGAAACCAGTGCGTAATCGTAGCCGTGTTCTTTCGCGAGATAGCGCGACCCGAGGTACGGCGGATTGCCGATGATAGCGACGGCTTTCGGCCATTCGGTGAAGAGCGCGTCAGCATAGATGATGTTGTTGTCGAGGTTTGCAAGCGGGAGCGGCTTTTCCTCGATGAGCAGTTGTTCGCTCTCGGCGAGTTTCCGCGCTTCGACAACTTCCAGTTGTTTCGCCAGCATGAGCGTGACTTTCGCCAGCTCGACTGCGAACGGAATGATGTCGATCCCGAAGAACTGGTGCAGTGAGATGGCGCTTTCTAGCGGCTCGCGTTTGCTCACTTCGCGCAGGCGCAAAAGAATGTCGCGCTCCAGCCGCTTCATCTCGCGATACGCAATGAAAAGAAAATTTCCCGAACCGCACGCGGGGTCGAGCACGCGAAACGCGCGAATATCGACAAGCGCATTGCGCAATTCGCCGACGCTCCTGCCCGCGGCATCGATCCGCTCGCGCCACGGCCTAACAATTGTTGGCCCGACAACTTTGCGAATGTCGAACTCGCTCGTGAAGTGTGCGCCGTACGCGTGGCGCTCATCACGGCCGCCTTCTTCGCCAGTGTCCATGCTGTCCTGAAACAGAGTGCCGAAAATTTCAGGTCGCACCTTGCTCCAATTCTCCACGGCTGATTCGCAAAGGCGGTACGCTTCTGCTCGCTTCAACTCAATCGGCTCGACGATTTCGAACAAACCGCCGTTGAAGTACTGCACGCCTTTGTATCGGCCACCAGGCGCGGGTTGTTGCGTCGCCATCTGCCGAAATAATCCACCGATCAGGTCGTATGAGCTGGCCCCATTGTCGGCGCATTCGTGCAAGAGTTCGCTGACGAGTTGCTCAGGAAGCAGACCGATGTCTTCGGCGACCAGCGCGACGAGGAGCTGAAGAATGAACCGCTGGGCGCGCTCGCGATCTTCACCTCGATCTACGATTTCCCGGAATACAGTCGCCATTTGGTCAGCGGCGCGGCGAGTGACATCGACCCAGTTGTTTCCAAAGATGGGCTTCTTCCAAATCGGGAGAAGGAAGTTGAGCGCAGAAATGTTCTCCGGCAGCTCGCCGATCCTAATGCGATCAACCGGATCGAATAGCTGCGTGTTAAAGTCGTAGATCCAGAACTCGTCGAAGTTGCACAGGATCACGAACGGCGGCCGCTTTGGAACGATGTGCGTCCAATAGTCGAATGCCTGCTCATAATGTTTCTCGAGATTTTCGCCGCGCGACTTCATTTCAATTAGCACTCGATTGGGCCACAGAAGATCAGCAAACTTCTTTCCGCCTTTGCTCCTTGACGGGGCACCGTTGCCTTTGATCAGTTCGAGCTGAGGTGAGCCGGGTTTCTTCGCGACGCGAAACTCGAACGTCGCGCCCGCTTCAATAACGCCTTCGTGTCCAAGCGCGCGAAAGAAATGATCGAGAAAAGTTTGCGCCTCGCTTTTTTCATCTCCGCGCAGCGTTTGCGCGAAGCGCACAAACTCATCAAGAGATTTCTTCAACTCGTCAGCCACGGCAGTATGGTCACGAAAACCGTGGCAACAGACAAGCGCGCCTTTCTCAGCGCGGGCTTTGCCGCGCCCGCGACATATCCGACCGGCCCGGGCGCCGGTTAACATCGTCGCCGGCCGGTCGGATGGTGGCTACCGGTGAGCAGATCAACCGAGACCCATTGTCCTGAGAAGCTGGCGATCGATCACGCCGTAAGCCGGCGTTTGATGGTCGCGTTCGTAAGCGGCAATCGCCCGTCGCGTTTCAGGACCCAGGATTCCATCGATGGCACCATGATAGTACCCGGCGCGAGCGAGCCGGCGCTGCACCTCGACCACCAGCCGGACATTGCCGTATCCGTAGTCATTGTAACCGTAGTAGTCGTACGGGTAGTACGAATAGGGATACGGATAGAAGAACGGAAAACCAAACGCGTCGAAGAAGATAAACGTTCGATTGTGGAAACGGTGGGAGCGATCGTCACGATCGTTGTCGCCGTCGTTAAACCTCCGATGCGTTCCCGTCATGGTCCTTGGTGCGAAGCGCGGTGCTGCCCGCGTCATTGCGGGTCGCGTCATCATTGGCGAGGCATGTGTAGCCGCAGATGCGGGAGTTGCAGCCAAGCTGAGAGCTGCGACGCCGATTAAGAAAAGCATGCGTTTTGTTTTCATAGGATAGTTGGTCTTTCTAC
>QHQA01000142.1 GCA_003219695.1 Verrucomicrobiota bacterium | reverse complement strand
GAGGCTTTTTACCGGGCCATCTGGTGTTACGGAATTGCGCTCGTGATTCTGCTCGCGGCGCACCTGGGCAAGCGGGGACGCGTTCTGCAAAACGTCGGCGTCGCGGTTGCGTTGCTCGGTCTCGCCTTTCAGGCGTCGGGAATCGTGATGCGCTGCATGATTGCCGGACGCCCGCCAGTGACCAACATGTACGAATCGATCATCTGGGTCTCGTTCGCCGTCTCCTTTTTCGGGATGACCTTTTTCGCCCGTTATTGTGCGCGCGTGTATTTGCTTGCCGCGTTACCGGTCACGCTCATTGCCTTGTTGCTGGTGCATCAAATGCCGATCGCCATGCCCTCGAGCATCGATCCGCTGGTGCCGGTGCTGCGCGATAATTTCTGGCTCACTATTCACGTGCTCACGATCACCCTCAGTTACGCGGCGTTCGCGTTGGCCATGGGGTTCGGGCACATCCTGCTCTGGCGGTACGCGCGCAACCCTGCGGTCGCGCGCGCGGATGCGCCGATGCACTTCTGGTTGTACCGCGTGCTCCAGCTCGGCGTGCTACTGCTGGCAGCAGGCACTATTCTCGGCGGCGTTTGGGCAAATTATTCCTGGGGCAGGTTTTGGGGCTGGGACCCGAAAGAGACCTGGGCGTTGATTGCGCTGCTCTGTTACATACTGGCGTTGCACGGCCGGCTGGCCGGTTGGTGGACACAGTTTGGCCTGGCGGTCGCGAGCGTGGTTTGTTTTCTCGCCGTGTTGATGGCGTGGTACGGCGTGAACTTTGTTCTGGGCAAAGGACTGCACAGTTATGGATTCGGCATCGGTGGCGAGACGTACGTCGCAACGTTAGTTGTACTTGATCTTTTGTTTGTCGGATTTGCTATTTGGAGATATCGGAGCAGCAAATCGGCCGTTTCGCCGGCAGGTGAAATCGAAGGCGAACGCGTCGCGGTATAGCTGTCCCCGGACAGCCGGCATCACCCATGCCGGCTACAGCGTGTCGGCTGTGAGCGCGTTGATAAATTCGTGTGTAGCCTCGGCGCGCAAAAGCGTTGAGCGTACCGCGTCGTCTTTCACCCGCCGCACCAGGGTGCCGACGCAAATCAAATAATCGTTCACCAGGCGTTCGGGCACGCCGATGACGAAGAGTAATCGCGCACGTTGCTGATCTGTGCCGACTGGAATCCCGGCACGGCTGCGCCCGATGCCGATGACGATTTCGTTTACCAAATCGGTTCGCGCATGGGGAAAGGCGACGCCGTTATCCACTACACTCGGGTGCGCCTGCTCGCGTGTGAGGACTTGTTCGAGAAATCTTTGTGGATCGTCGATTTTTCCATTTTGTGCGAGCAACTGAATAATCTCGCGCAGCGCGTTGGGCAGTTTTCGCGAGCGCAGCCGTAGGATCACCTGCGTTTCGTCCAGTAGCTCGGAGAGCGCGATGGCCATGGGTAACGGAGAGAATTATTGGATTATCCCGCAAAGCCAGTTATCCAGTTAAGTAACGAGCCGTGGCAACTCAAAATACAGCCGTAGCCCCAAACGAGGAGCGGACAGTCTCCTTCCAACGCAGCATTTACGATCCGGGCTATGTCAATGCGATGTCGCATTTTTATCGCGGCGAGTTGAGCCGGATCATGGTCTGGCGGCAACGGCTGGAC
>QHQA01000023.1 GCA_003219695.1 Verrucomicrobiota bacterium | reverse complement strand
CCTAATTCGTGGCTATCGCAGATCGGACCGCGAAGCGGTAAGAAAGCTCTGCTGCGACACCGGCTTCCTTGGCGATCCGATTGATCCCGTGTACGAAGACCGCGAATTGTTCGCCGATTTTCTCACCACCTATTACACCGATCACGAGCCGGAATCCTGTTTCCTCCTGGAGGTGGACGGCGAAATTCGCGGTTATCTGCTTGGCTCGCGCAAGCCGCTGCAAAACCAACTGTACGCTCTCTATCAAAACGTCTGGCTGTTCTTTCGCGCGCTCACGCGTTACTTCCGCTACAACGCGCGCTCACGCCGCTTTGTCCGGTGGGTCCTAATGTATGGCTGGCGCGAAGTGCCCGCCCAACCGCGGCGCGTCCCGCATTTTCACATCAATCTGTTGCCGGAAGCGCGAAAAGTTTCGACTACGCGCGCGCTGATGAGCGCGTATCTGAGTTATCTCTATCGCTCCGGCGAAAAGCGCGTTTGCGGCCAGATCGTCACTTTTGAGAGCCGTCGCGGTGAGAAAATGTTCGAGCGCTACGGCTTCAAAGTGCTGAACCGCGCGGAGATCACCAAATACAAAGCGTTTTACCCCGAAGCGGTCTATCTCAGCACGGTGATCAAGAACTTGGAGACGGCCGAGCCGCTCTCAGCCTACGCGCGCGTCCGCGAGTAATCAGGGAAGTCTGACCGTCGGGTCGGAAACGTGCAAAAGTTACAATGGCTTTCTACCGCTTCCGTTTTAACATTGTAACTCTTGTAACTTTTTAACTCTTCCCTGGCCGGCATAGCTCAGCTGGTAGAGCAGCTGATTTGTAATTCAAGAATGAAATTTTGCGTGTGTTTTCGCCGCGTTGCACAGCGTCGCTGAGGCTGGGTGTTTCCGGCCAACACCGTTCGCAACGCGATACGTGGAATTGCGCAGTTTTGCAGCAAAAATTTCTCAGGCCGTAGAAAATGACCGTGAAAAACTAGCTCTCTTTTTGGGCGGTCTTTTCTTCCCTCGCAGATGCGTCCCAGTGTTGCCTCAGTGCTTACGCGGATGCCTGTCCCGTGTCTGTGAGCGCGGCTGGGGCGGCTGGGGCTGGGCTAGGAGCGTCTCCTTTGGCTTCTGCATTGGCTTTGAGAGAGCGGGTCCAAGCGTTGAAGCGCGCAGCCAATTCGTTCATTGAGATGTGGACGTGCGTGTAGCTTTGCACTTGGGTTTGAGAGTCCCCCAAGAGCGCGAGCAGTTTGTCTGTGGCAATGCCGGCTGTGGTTCCGGCGTCCCGGAGGCTCGCTTGTGGGGCCAGTTCTTCCATGCGCTCTGCTGCGACTTCTGCGACGTTGCCAAAGATCGAGATCAGCCGTTGTTTTCGCTCGGCTATTGCGACAGCCTCTCTTGCCTTGATTGCGCGCACGCTATGCGTGGAAACGCGGTGCAGCTTGGCAATGTGCTCAATCCTGGCGTCCGGGTCAGCTAATAGCCGCACAATAGCCCGGTAAGTCTTTGGCCGCGTTCTAAGGACGCGCTCGGCGGTGAAACGATCCTGATCACTCTTTGGCTGGATCATGTTCACCCGAACAGATTAGCTGGTTTCGAGCGAAACGCAAAGCATAGCTTGTGACAGTCATCGAAATCAGACCATTTAGAAACGGCTGGAAGTGCTTTGAAGCGCCCGGTGTGGACTACGCCACTGGCCGCACGTGCTTTCGCTCTGGCGAGATCCGCATTCTCGATTCAAGCGGCGAGGTCGAAGGCATCATTCCGTTCAATGAGGTGGATCGAAGGCTCTGATAGCGCAGCACGCGCGTGCGCGTGGAATGGTGATCAGGCAACGGAACGTTCGCATTCGGTGAATGACCTAAACTGCGCCGTTTCAGTTGAACATACATCCCCAACATAACGCCGTCCCGATTACTATAGATAAAAAATGGGTAAAAATGGTAAACTATGAAAATAACTTATCTTAGTCTTGTTGTTGGACTTAGCACCGGCCTTGCAGTATCGGCTCAGGCCAAGTGGCCGGGCATGGCTCAACAAGGTCAGCATCGAAACCGATTCAGTATCAACAGTAATAGCAAGAGCGCTGCGATGCTCTGAGGATTCCTTCGTCGGGTCAAGTGTTGCGAAGAAAGAAGTATTTTTGAAGCAATATTTTGGCAGTCACTGCGAGCTGTGCGCGGTGCGGAGAGGCGGCTATTGCAGCGCTGTGCTAATTCATAACACCGGCTGGGCTAGTCCCCGTTTAATTCCTGGCCTCTCGCAGTCGCTGCCACGACTGGTTCGCCATAGTTCGGACTCACGGTTCCTTGAAGTCGCCCTTGTGTCAGTGTGTCTCGATCACATTGCCCGCTGAATCGTAAAGATGGGTAATCGGAGCGGGTGAAATACTGGGAAATAATTGCAGACAATCTTAAGAAAGCCGGTTGGAGTTGGGCTGCGTCTCAGCGATTGATTCCAACGGGCGAATGATCTGGATTGCAGACGCGCATCGCGACGACGGAAAGCGTTTCGTCGTGCGTGCGGATGAAAAGGTGGCCGCGGAAGCACAAGAGAAGCGACGAGCGACCCTGCTGACGCCTTATTGTCGTCGCGAACAATAGTTCGGGTCGTGGTCATGTTGACCCATATGCAAAACGGACGACCGCAAATCCAAATATTTTTGCAGCATCAGATATTCCGCTAGAGGCCGGAAGCAGCAGCGCGCGCCAGCAGATCCCCTTCCGATGATTTTTCGCTTAAACGTCTCTTCTGCAATTCGCCGGATACTCAGCATGTTGACGCCTCGGCTCAGGCGGCGCTAAGACCGGCCCGGATTACACTGGACATTAGGATTGAGGCAAACGCGTTCTCATCGCAACAAGTCCGAAGTTGCCTTCGCGTGCTATTGAATGCGTCGTGCGTTAACAAAACGGCTTCCCGAGGATCATCGGTCAATCGAGAAGCAACGCTGTAAACGGCCGGATAATAACGGGCGACCAGAGTATCAAAACGTGCGCCTTTCGTTTTGATCGGCGGATTTCGTTTTTGAGTCGCTTCTTGCAGAACCCCCTGCGGCACATTGCCGCCCCGCTTGGCGGGTGCTTTCATTTCTCACTTCCTTCTACGGAAATGGTGGAACGAGGTTCCTGGATAAATCCCAGCCTGGGGCAGTTCACGGCCATTCCCGCTCCCGTTTCATCAACGGTAAGGTGTTGACCACAGCGCGGACAGTTGGAGTGGACTGTCCATGAGAGTGATTCAATTACGCGATGCCGTGCACCGTAAAGCGTCCAGAATTGCTTGATAGTGGTACGGGCGAGTCAGCGGTCGTCTAACGATCATCGACGCGGTACAGAGCCGCCTAACGAAAAGATCGTTTGCGGTGTGGAGAGCAAAAGAGACACAATGCGGCGCGTGAAACTAAAAGGTCGGAACGAAGATGACGACGGGTGACGAAATCGACGCCCTAGCGCGGCCCGTTTTCTGAAAAAATTTGAAGTCTCCGGGAACTTGGGCTCGCAGTTTCCTTAGAAAGGATGGAAGGGAAACGACATTGGTGAGGGCTGCCGCCAAATTGCGAAAAAAGCTCGCCCTTTTATATGATCTTTGTCATTCTCGGTCCGTGAGCAGTAATCTTTTTGGCTGGCGGAGACTGGTCACGTTCACCGAGCCGTACGACTATCTTTGAACATGCTGGCGAAGCCAAATAAGACAGTGATTGAAGGCACTGTTCGAGCGATCGCGCCCGCGAGCGAGGGTCACGGACACGAGATCGAAATCGAAGTGCATCGTAACCTCTCGCGTGGCAGAAGCGACGACTTCATCCAGCCGGCAAGGGGGCAGTCCCTGCACCTCTTTGCGACGCAAACGCCAGATGTGGCGATCGGCGATCGAGTTCGTGTGCAAGCGCGATTGCTGGCTGGGCCGTTCGGCGAGCGGACAGTGCTCGAACAACTCGATCCTCTGTCCGACGAAGCCCGATAGGGAGTTAGACCTCTGCCCGCAGGGTCACGATACCTCCGCTCATTGCGATATTTGTAAGCGCTACGCGTGAAGGTGAGCCCATATTCGATCGGGTTGATGGCGTAGTATTGTCGTCAAGCGCCGCGACACGTTTATCACCAGGAAAAAGGTCCCCGTCATCGCCTGAATTCTTAAGTAGTTCGAGATCCTTCTTTCCATCCGCCTGCAGGAGTGCCACGAGATAGGCGAGCGGATCGTCATTGTTTGACTGCCGCTCGTCGATATGCCAGACAGCGAGGCCTGAGCCCGGAAGCGCGGCATCGAGACCTATGGCCTGACGATTCTCTAGAAGGAAATATTCCGGCCCAATTGCTCCTTTTGTCCAGAGTCGGTAGCACTCGGTCTTTTTTCTTTCCAGAGTATTGAGTCGTAGCGATTTTTTTCTGGTAACCACCACCTTCGGTTTGATCCAACCGAGTTTCGTGAGACACCAACACGACATGCGCACGGGACGATTTCCTTCGCCTCCCCAAGACCCACCTGCCATAAGGCACCAATCACCGATTCCATGAGACCGAAACGTCCTGTCGTAGAGGTCCGGCAATCCAAGTAAGTGGCCGAATTCATGGGAAAAAACGCCGACGCGCCCGTCATCCGGTTCGGTGGAATAGGCAAAGACTTTGACTCCCCGATTTACGAACAGCTGCGGAAGGGTCCACTTATGCGACCAGATCATGTTCTTTCGCTTCGTGGGATTCGGTTCTGCCTCCGCACCCCCGCCAGCATGGATCAGAAAAATCGCATCTACGAACCCGTCCTTGTCCGTGTCAAAGCGTGTCAGGCTATCGTTCTGACAAAAAACCGTCAGGACATCGTTGAGGAGCCCTGGCGTGTTTTTGGGATAGTTACTCCCCGTGCCGCTTTCGGTGGCTGTGTAGTAGCTGTAAGGCTGAGGCGCGCGCACGTAGCCGATGACTTCTCCAGTTATATCCAACGCGCCGTAGGAAAGCTGCCGGTAAAAATTCGCCATCGAATTCTGGTTCGCTTTGTCAAAGAGTAGTTCTTCAAACTCCCTCCCCGACCGCGCCCCCTTGTTGTCGGAAAAATCGACCAGCAGCGCAATGGCGTGCATCTTCCGTTTCTTCGGTTTCTTCGGCTCGGCTGGAGCGAGCGCCGCTTCTGGACTGACGGGCTCCGAAGCAGGTCCACCGGTGGACTGTTCATAAGGGAAAAATATTCCGTCATTAAAGCCGGGCCGTCCGACCGGAGTAATCGCCACGATCCCCATGCGCCGCGCGATTTGCAGCTCCTGAGTAGAGATGATGTTGTGCTCCTCGAGCTGCTTTGCAATATTCTTTAAGACTTTCGGATGCGCTGTACAGGCCGTCGGGCCGATAGCGTGAATTTGCGATTCCGCTTCGGTCAGGGTTGGACAGCGCCCTCTATCCACACTATTTAATCCCTTTACGTGGTTAAACTGCCCCGCGACATGAGGAGTTGCGCACTATTTCGATCATTTTGGCCCCGTTGTTACTTTGCTGACAGTCGGATGCGTGACCAATCCGCTCTCTTCCGGCATTTACTCTCCGGCCTCCGACCTTCGAGTTTCCGGCACAGTGGCCAGCGTCTTAGGACGGCTGGTGAGTTGTGCAGCCAACGTGGCGCACCATGTGGATATACGAGGGGCGGGCTGAGATGGTAAGCGTAGCGTGATCACAGAGACCGCGATTGAAAAAAGTGGCATCGTCAGCTTGACGCGATCTAATGCGTTTGCCTTTTCTTATGCAATCGGCGGCGAGGTTGCCGCTGCTGTACTCCAAAGAAACGCAATCGCAACAATGGTGGACATCGTGCGTGCCATCGCGCCCGTTCATATCATTTCGTCGTTGCCGTGTGGAGGGTAAGAGAGGCAGAATCCCGCGCGTGAAGCGGCACTGGGAAATCATCCGAGTTGATGATGAATCGCCGCCTGTAGTTCGGCCTTGGAGGTTGTCAGCGGACTCTAGACCAAAGGGAGCCCGGTTTCCTCGGAGACCTTTCTCAAAAACGCCTCATGCTGGCTTGTCTCTTCAGGCTTCTTCGCATTTACCGCATTCTCCGCTTCAGTGAGAAATATTTCGGTTTGCTGTCGAAACCATATCTGAGGATAAGCACCACCACGCCAAACAAGTAATTCGCCATCTATACCGGGGCCGCTTGTGTTTGCGATTCATGCTCTTTTTTGCTCAGAGATTTTCCGTCCAGCTAACGAGTAACGCTGGCAAACGAACTCGCGAACACCTTATCCCGGCCCCCCCAGGGGGTCCCTCCCTAGTACGAGCCGCTTTGTTGCGTCGATTTTATGCTCTAGCCGGAAAGGGAATGACCTCTGCCTGCTTTGTTGCGACTGGCGCAAAGCTAACGCGCTGCGCTTGTGCAATGCTGTGCTCGCGGCGCAAGTGGCCGTAGGTTTTCATTGCCAGCGCGCCGCCGTCTTTGTGTCCAAGCCATCGCGAGACGGTCGGAATGTCAACGCCGCTTTCAATGCAGCGCGTTGCAAATAGATGGCGCAAATCATGATGCGTGATGCGACCTGTGCCGACCTTTTTGCACGCGCGATCAAGCGCCTTTTGGCATTCACCGACACGGAACACTTTCGCGTCCAGTGATTCGCCCGGCCGTTCGCTGCGCATTCGTTGAAACAGCGCGCGTGCATCGGGAATCAGCGGCACACGCCGCAATTCCCAATTCTTCGTGCCGGTGTTGGCGTCGCCCCTCACAACGATCTCGCCCGCATCAAAATCCACGTCGCGCTAAGCGATCTCGCGCGCTTCACCCACCCGACAGCCTGTGAACGCCAAACCCGAAGCAAAGTCGGCGCAGTTAATTGAGTCGCGACTGTGCCCCGCACGCATCTCCGCAATTAGCGCGCTGAACTTCTCGGTGCTCGGCAGCGCGATTTCTTTCCCGCGTATGGCAGCGCGCTTCAAAGCCGCTGCGGCATTGCTGTACATCACACCAGCCTCGATTGCGACGTTCAGAACGTGCCGAAGAAGGGCGACTGTGTTGTTGTAGTTAGTCGGCGACGCGGTCTTGCCGTAGGCGCTCGCCCACTTCTTGCAATCGGCGTGGGTGATCTTGCGGACTTCTGTCTCATTCAGTCCCGGCCAGCTTTTGACGAGCGCGGCAAGGCGTTGTCGCCAATAGTGGCGCGTTCGCGGTTTGATTCTCACGTTGTCGTCGAGATTGCGTAGATGAATCGCAGCCGCTTCGCCGAAGGTCATTTTGGCCGAGACTTCGCCGTTGCCATTGCTGGTGCGCTCGCGATGCTCTTTCAGAAATTCTGCCAGCTTGGCTTGCGCTACGCTGAAATGTGATGTCTTGAGCGACTTCCAAACTTCTTTGCCGCCAGCAAAAGCTCTGGCATAGTAGCGCCCGGACTTATGGCGGACGAGATTTTGAAGCCGCGTTCTTTCCCATGTTTTCGTAGTTTTGTGCTGTTTCACAAGGCCGACCGTAGAATAGCACCGTGAAAAACGCAAGCAAAATCTTTTCTGCCGTCCAGATTTACCTATGAAAGTGCCGGCATAGCTCAGCTGGTAGAGCAGCTGATTTGTAATCAGCAGGTCGTCGGTTCGAATCCGACTGCCGGCTCATCTGAAGTGCTGATTGCTAATTGCTGATGGCTGATTGCGGATTGCGGATTGCGGATTGGCCAAAGCCAATCAATTGCGAATTGCGCTGGCAAAGCGTTCCAGATACAGCCGCTGGAGATCTTCGGCTCTGACTTTTGCCGGGCCGAGGTCGAACTCCACCTTTTCGATCGTGCCTTGGAAATGCTTCGGCAAAAGTTTGGCGTACCAAAGTTTCGGAACGACCGGCAGACCGTTGTCGGTGCCGATGTCCATGCCTGCGTAAGAGGCGAACCGGAAGGGCACACTGTGCTCCATTTTCGCCTCGGCTTGCTGCTTGCCATTGACGAAGAGCCTGCTCGTGCCGCCGGTGCCGAACTCGCCGGGTTTATCGGCGGTGAACTCGTAGCGCACATTGACTTTGCCGGTAGGTAACGCATCGCGCGAACTGATCGTATCCAGTTTCAAACCAAGCAAACTGTAGGTGTGCTTCAGGTGACCGCCTTCGACATAGAGCGAAAAGCCGCCGAGGAAACTGGACTCGGCCACGATGACACCTGCGATTCCTGGACGAAGTCCCAAGCCTGATCGGCCGGGGTTATCGAGATCGGCGCTGACGCTGTATGAACGATTGTAGATCGGCGGGATCATGCCGGACGAAATGTTTTCGGTTCCGTCGTAGTAGATAAATTTCGTCTGTTCTGTCGTCTCTTTGGGAAAACCCCACACCGTAGCCATCTCTCCGAGCAACGGCAGGACTTGGTATTTCTCCGCCTCGGACCAGAACAGCGCGGTTAGCTCACGCACTTTGTCCGGGTGTTTGTCCGCGACATCGTCAGCCTGCGAGAAATCCTCGTCGAGATTGTAGAGCTCGCACTTCTCCTTGTCCGGGTCCCACTTGCCAGGTGCGAATCGCGCAAGCGTTTCGGGATCGATTTTCCATGGAATTCGATCCAGCCGCCAGCAGGCGAGCCAGCCATCTTTGTACATGGCGCGATTGCCCAGAATCTCGAAATACTGTTGCGTGTGCCGCGAAGACGCGTTGGCATCATCGAACGTGAAAAGAAAACTTACGCCGTGCATCGGCATTTGTGTGACTCCGTCCACTTCTTTCGGGTGCGGCAAGCCGGCGGCTTCGAGGATCGTCGGCGCGACATCGATGCAGTGAGTGAACTGAGTGCGCAGGCCGCCTTTATTTTTGATGCGTTTTGGCCATGCAACCACCATCGGGTTGCGAAGGCCACCGAGATGCGACGCCACCTGCTTGCCCCACTTGAACGGCGTATCGCCAGCCCACGCCCATGCCGCCGCGTAATGCGGAGCCATGTCCGGACCGCCCCATTTTTCGAGGCCGCCGTAAGCCTTGATGGCTTTCAACTGCTGCTCGGCTGTGAGCGGAATGCCGTTGAGCGTGGTCATCTCGTTGAAGGTTCCAGTCTCGGTGCCTTCCATGCTCGCGCCGTTGTCACCCCAGATGTAGATAATCAGCGTATTGTCAGCGAGACCCACGTCCTCGATCGCTTTCACCACGCGCTCAACGGCGTGATCGGTGTTTTCCTGGTAGCCTGCATAAACTTCCATCTGGTGCGCATACACCTTTTTCACTTCCGGCGGCACGCTGTCCCACGCGGGGAAAGCCGGGTCGCGTGGCGTGAGTTTCGCGTTGGCGGGAATCACGCCGAGTTGTTTCTGCCGCGCGAACGTCTCTTCACGCAATTTGTCCCAGCCCTGGTCGAATTTGCCTTTGTATTTGTTGCTCCATTCCTTGGGCACCTGATGCGGCGCGTGGCTTGCGCCGGTCGAGAAATAGAGAAAGAAGGGCTTATCCGGCGCCTGCGCTTTCTGGTCTCGAATCCAGTCGATCGAGTGCTTAACCATCGCGTCGTTCAAATAAAAATTTTTCTCCGTCGGCACGCCGATGATTTTGTTGTTCTCGGCCAGCAGCGGATCGAACTGACCGGTTTCGCCGCCGAGAAATCCCCAGAAATAATCGAAGCCCAGCGCGTTTGGCCAGCGGTCGAAGGGTCCTGCTGGTCCCTGCTGGCTGTCCGGTGTGAGATGCCATTTCCCGATGGCGGCAGTGTTGTAACCGTTGCCCTGAAGAATCTTCGCGATGGACGCCGCGCTCGTCGGCCAGTTGGTGCTGTAGCCCGGCCAGCCGCCGGCCAACTCGGAGATCGAACCGAATCCGACCGCATGATGGTTCCGCCCCGATAACAACGCCGCGCGCGTGGGCGAACAAAGCGCTGTAACGTGAAATCGATTGTAACGCAGACCCTCGGCCGCAATTTTGTCGAGCGTAGGCGTGGAAACCGGCCCGCCGAACGTGGACGGATTACCGAATCCGGCATCATCGATCAGGACGAGCAGGATATTTGGCGCACCGGGTGGCGCCTTCACTGGTTCAGTGAACGACGCTACCGAGCCTTCGAGCGTTCGCTTTGCTACGCCTTCAAACGGCTGCGGCGGACGCGGCAGCACGGTCCGATCCCACTCCGCATTTGCAGCGGCCGCTGACATTATTTGTGATGCGACCGCGACCGCGATCGCAATGAGGTTGATCATCCGTTTGAGCATGTTGTTCCTCCAGAAAGATGGCGAGATTACACGAGACGGTTCGGAACAGCACAGCAAAAAATGAGGACATGCTAGGTAACGTAGTAGAGGCGCTCTTGCCTCTGAGCGGTGAAGGCCTTCCGCTGGAATAGTGATAGACGCTGGGTTTAAGAAATAGTAAAAGTTTATCAACTGACTAACAAATTATGAGAATACTTAGCTACGTTGCTCGCAGCGCGGTCCTTCTGGTTGTCGCCTGGCTGCTTTTTAATGCGTATGGCGCTGGTCAGGTGATGGGCGCCGATCCGCGGTCACCTCGCGCCGCTGCGCAACCGACCGGAGCGCCTGCCCATTTGATCATAAGGCGCAATCCAAATCTGGGCTTCAATGTAATCGCCCGATTGTGGATCGACGGCCAGCCGGCTGCATCTATTGGATATGGGCACAGCTTCGACGGGTTCCTGGCTCCCGGCCATCATGTTTTAGCGGTGCTGGCCACGCCCAGTCCGCGTTGGCCCGTTCCTTGGCAACTGCCTCTGAACGTGCAAAGTGGGCAGACGTACTACTTCACAGCGGTGTCAGATGCTTCGGGAAGTTTGATTCTGGACGGCCGGTTTGGGTTTCCGCCACGCGTTCAGTGAATTCATCCACGGGAGTAACAAACTATGAAGATATATCGCAACAGTGCCCGCAGCGTAATCGTTCTGCTCATGGCCTTGCTCCTTGTTAATGCATTTGCAGCCGGCCAGGCGACGGCTGCCGACCCACGGTCACCTCACGCCGTCGCGCCAAGCCAAGCCCCTGCGCGTTTGGTCATAAGACGAATACCAAATCTGGGCTTCAACGTGATTGTCCGATTGTGGATCGATGGCCAGCCGGTTGCAGCGCTTGGATATGGCCACTCTTATCAGGGTGTCCTAACCCCCGGCCGGCACGTTTTGGCAGTGCTGGCGACTCCGAGGTCGCGGTCACCGATTCCGTGGGAAATGCCTTTGAATGCGCAAAGCGGGCAGACCTATGTCTTCACGGCGCAGGGAGGTCCTTCAGGAGATTTGGTTTTGGCCAGCGGATTTTAGTCAGGCAACGTATCCGTTCAAGCGGCAGCGCTTTCGCCCACGCGCAGGCTCATGCCCGTGACGAGGAAGATGCGGTCGCGTTTTTCCAGGTAACCTGGCGAATCGAGGTCGCGCGGCCGGGGAAGATCGACATCGACGATTTCCTGGATGGTCGCAGGTCGATTTCTCAGGACCAGCGTTCAACGACTGTTTAGCTTGCAATCGGTGCGCAGCGACACGTCGCCGAACTCTAAAATCGCTATCGACTTGACGATTGTGCTCCGGGCAAAATGGGCACGACGTTTCCGCTTTTGCCGTGCCGAAAAATCAAACTCAGATTCGAACTCAAACTAAGTCATTATGGTCGTTTCCTTCCTCTGCAATGCCTCGCCGAATAAAGTAGCGCAAGCGTCTACGCGTGCGAGCAGACCAATGCCGCAAGTCCGCCCCGGCGGGTCCGTCCTGTGGCGGACCAGAGGTATGCGCTACCTTAGAAGACTGGTTGCATCCTCTGTCGCGCTCGCATTGGCCGCCAGTGCATTCGGTCAACAAAAACCTGAAGCCGTTCCGCGCGACACCGGCAGCGATTTGCTTTGGAAAAAGCTCGAGACGCGTGTTGAAGAAATCGCCGGTCGGCTCGATGGCGTTATGGGTGTGGCCATTCTCGATCTCACCGACGGCCGGATCCTTTTGCGCAACGCCGATCGCGTTTTTCCTACGGCGAGCTCAATCAAAATCGCGGTGCTGCTCGAATTGTATCGTCAAGATCAGGAAGCGCGCACGGGAATCAAAGGCAAGGCGAAGTTGGACGACATCTACATCTTCGATCCCAAAAACCTGGTTGAAGATAGCCGGATCATGGCGGGTCTTACCCCGGGTGTCACGCGGATTACCAATCGCGACCTGGCTCAATTCATGGTTGCTGTGAGCGATAATGCAGCCGCCAACATTCTCATCGACCACGTCGGAATGCAGAACGTGAACGCGACGCTGCGGAGCCTTGGCCTAACGAAAACAATGTTGCGCCGAAAAATGATAGACATCGCCGCCGCTCGACGCGGCGACGAAAACGTCTCGACGCCGCAGGAAATGGCGCGGCTGTTGGAAATGATCTACAAAGAGAAGGTCTTAAACAAGGAGATGACCACAGACTTCATCAAACAACTATCGACGTTGAAGCAGAGTTACATTCCACGTCTGTTGCCCGACAATGTTCAGATAGCGAACAAGCCTGGAGAATTGGAAGCTGTGCGGAACGATGTAGGCATCGTTTTTGCCTCGAACCGGCCGTTTGTGATAAGTGTGATGACCGCTTACGACCGCGACGAGAAAGCCGCCGAGCGCGCTATTAGCAAAGTTGCCCTCGAAGCGTATCACTACTTCGAGATGCGCGGTAAAACCTCCGAGTACGGCCGCATATTGCCACCGGTTGAAAAGCGCTAAGTGAAAGTTTGGTGAACATGACGTGGCTAGCACCATTCGCCGCCCTCGTCTTAACGCCCGTCATAATGCGCGCGCTTGCACGGGCATTTCCCGCGCGGCCCGCGCAGCTCGCAGAGTATTACTCGCTTCGTCGCCGGTATCGACGGCTTGAGGTTTGGTCACAACTTGCGGCTGTTGCGGGCCTGGTCGGCTCAATTTGGATCGTCATCGTATTAGGTGTGGGCAACACGCCGTGGATCATTGGGGTTGGCCTTGGTTGGCTTGTTCTGACACCCATCTTGGTTATCGCGCTTTTTACCTTGCCGCGAGGAGTGGAGCGTTGGCGGCACTTCTGGCGCTTTTACGAGCTTACTTGTCACATCAGTCTGCGATTCCTCGCGCCGGTGTACGCCGCTTTCTGCGTGGTAGGCATCGTTTCCACTGCAGTGTTGTTATTGCGCTAACCACATAGACCAGTCGGTCAGCCAACCGCTCACCGCTCCGATGCCCGCTTCAACATCACTAAAAACGTGCGGCGCGGCGCTCCCAGAAGATTATAGCAGCTGATAAGGATCGACGTCGACGGTGACGGTTACGTCTTCAGGTAACGGGAGTTTGTCGAGCGTTTCGCGGACGAGTCGGCTCAGTCGCATGATGGCTTCGCCGCGGATCAAAATGTGATAGCGGAATTGGCCTTGCAGTTTTTCCAGGGGCGCGGGCGCAGCGTCGCCCAGGATGAATTCTTCGGGTAACGCTTCTTTCAAACGGCGCTTTAACGTTTCGGCTGATAATTTTGCGCGTCCTTGATGCGCAGAACGGGCGGTAATCAGGATGGCGTGTTTGAATGGCGGGAAATCGCAGCGCTCGCGGAACTCGAGTTCCTGTTGGAAATAACCAGCGAAATCGTGGTGTCGCGCAAACTGAATCGACGGACTAAACGGCGTGTAGGTTTGCACGAAAACTTCGCCCGACGTTTCGCCGCGACCGGCGCGTCCGGCGACTTGCGTGAGAAGCTGGAAGGTCCGTTCCCCTGCGCGAAAATCGGGGAGATGCAACGCGAGATCGGCGTTGATGATTCCGACGAGGGTCACGTTTGGGAAATGCAAACCTTTGGCGATCATCTGTGTGCCCACTAGGATGTCGATCTTGCCGGTGCGAAAATTTCTTAAAGTTTCGCGATACGCTTCCTTGCGCGTCATGGAATCGGCGTCCATGCGGCACACCACGGCTTTTGGAAAAATCTGGGCGACCGTCGATTCCACTTTCTCGGTGCCAAAGCCGTAGTAAATCAGCGCATCTTGTCCGCACGCCGGACATTTCTTCGGCACGGCGGCGGTGTGCCCGCACAAATGACAACTCAACCGTCCGGACATCGTCTCGCCGCGGCGAGACGAGCCACCTTGGAGAGAATGCTGATGAAAAGTGAGCGCGACGCTGCAATTCGGGCAGTTGCGCGCTTCGCCGCAATTGCTGCACAGCAGCGAGGTGGAAAAACCGCGCCGATTCAGAAACAAAATTGTTTGTTCCCGTTTCTCCAAACGATCGGCAATGGCTTGCGATAATTTTTCTGACAAAATCGTGGCTTTCTTTTCCTTCCGGCGTTCCTGGCGAAGATCGACAATCCGCATGAGCGGCATCTGCTTTTCGTCCACCCGCTGAGTCAGAGTGACGAGCCGATATTTGCCGATGGCTGCGTTATGATAACTCTCCAGCGACGGCGTGGCGCTTCCCATGACCACCACGCATTTCTCAATCTTCGCCCGCACGACTGCGATATCGCGGGCGTGATACCGCGGCGCTTCCTCCTGTTTGTAGGTCGTCTCGTGTTCCTCATCGACCACGATGAGCCCGAGATTTTTCAGCGGTGCGAAAATTGCGCTGCGCGCGCCGATCACAATGCGGGCGCGGCCGGAGTGAATCTTATGCCATTCATCGTGACGCTCACCTTCCGACAAGTGGCTGTGCAAAACGGCGACGGCGTCCTGCGACTCCGCAAACCGTCCCTTGAAGCGTTCGACTGTCTGCGGCGTCAGCGAAATTTCCGGGACGAGAACGATCGCGGTGCGACCCCGATCGAGAGCAGCCCGAATCGCTTGCAAGTAAATTTCGGTCTTGCCCGAGCCTGTCACGCCGTGCAACAGAATCGGGCGCGCATTCTCGGGAGAGTCGAGCGCTTGGGTGATTTCGTTTAGCGCATGCGTCTGTTCCTCGTTCAACACGAGATTGGAAGTTGCGATGAACTGCTCGTCACCGTGCGGATCGCGAATTATTGCTTCCTCGCGCAGCTCTGCGAGACCGCGTTTCACCAGCGCGCGCAGCGTTTGATTGTCTAGAGCGGTTTGCCGCAGAAGCTCTGCCGCGCGGATCGGCTTTTCCAACTTAGTGATCGCTTCCAGAAGTTCCGCCTGCCGCGGCGCGCGCTTATGTAATTTCTCAATTTCTTCAGCCTCGATGTTGCGGGCTGGTTGCACGAACAACTGTTTTTTCCATCCGACTTCGGCGCGCCGGATGACTTGCGGAAGCATGCTGCGCATGACTGTCTCGATCGGGCAGCAGTAATAGACGCTGACCCACGTCGACAATTCGAGCAATTGCTCGCTGAGAACGGGTGTCTGGCCGATGACTTCTTCAATTGGCCGGATGCCTTCCACATTGCTCTCGTCCAGAACGGCGACGACAGTGGCCAGCGCCGACTTGTCGCGGAAGGGCACGCGCACACGCGAGCCGACGCCGACTCGCTCGGCTAAATTTTCCGGCACCGAGTAATCGAGTTCGCGACGGATCACTCGATCAACAAGCACCCGAACGTAACTGGGTGTTCCCATCCGATGCTCAGGATTCATGCTCACGCTCGTGCTCATGCGCGTAATCGTCTATTGTAGCCACCATGAAAGTCTACTTCGACCACGAAAACTCGACGAGCGCGGACGTGGCAGGCGAGCACGAGTAGGAGTTAGATGATGCAGTTTGTTTTTAAACTGGCCATCTGCGTAATGCTGGCAACGGCCGCAGGATTTGCTTATCTCGCGGTACGATCCGGCGACCCGGTTTACACATTTTTCGAATGGATGAGCCCGGCCCGGTTTCATCAATATGATCAGCTGATTCGCGCCGTGGCGCTGGAACATCATTTGGATCCCATGCTGGTGAAGGCGGTGGTGTGGCGGGAGAGCCGGTTTGACGCCAGAAAATACGGCATCAGGGGCGAGCGCGGGTTGATGCAGGTGAGCGAAAAAGCGGCCAACGAATGGGCGCGCGAAAATAAGATCGCGCCCTGGCGAGTCGAGCAACTTTTCGATCCGAAAACGAACCTGGAGGCAGGTAGTTGGTATCTGCATCGGGCGATCGAACACTGGAAACATCAGGCCGATCCGCTGCCTTTCGCGCTGGCGGAATATAACGCCGGCGCCAGCCGCGCCCAGCGATGGAGCGGTGGAAACGGCATCGCTGACATTCCGGCAAAAAAGTTCCTCCAAAACATCGATTTCCCTGCTACCCGCAAGTACATCGACTCGATCATCGATCGCTACAAATTCTATCAACGCCGCGGCAGGATGTGACGAATTGTGCGCGCCTTCACAGCCGATCCCTCCGAAAGCTTTACGGCCGCCGTTTTTCAAGTTGTGCAGTAAGAATTCGCGTTTAAACTGGCAGTTCTTTCGCGGCAAGACCATGCAGCGGCCAGGATTTTCCATAACGGGTTTGATTGTTTTTGTTGGCGCGGCACTGAGCCTTGCCGCGCTTGCTGTCGACAGCAATGCGTCGGCGGAGAACATCGTTTCTCGCGCTCCATTCTCACTCGGGGCACGTACGCACGAGACGCGAAAAGAGCGCACAGCAGCGGTCCAGTCTCCAAACGCGAGTGAAATTGCCGAGGAAATTGAAGCCGTTTCGTCGGTGCCGCCGACGCGCGCTAGCTTTATGGCAAAGTGGGACAAGGTAAGCGGCGCCAACGGTTACCTGCTGGACGTCTCCACCAGTGAATTGTTCAGCGACTACGTGGAGGGATACCACGACTTGGATGTTGGGAATGTAAGCGGACGAGTCGTCACGGAATTACGGCCGGGGACGACTTATTACTACCGGGTCCGTCCTTATACGGCCAATGGTCCAGGTAGCTATTCGGAAGTAACGTCGGCAACGACTGTGCCGACCACTGGGTTGACCATTCACGCAACGTTCGACAGCTCCATTATCGGTAACCCGAACGCGGCGGCGATCGAGGCGATGATTAACCGGGCCATCGCAATTTACGAGTCGTTGTTCAATGATCCGATCACGATCGAGATTTTATATCGCTACTCAACGACTGCGCCGGACGGTTCTCCACTAGGGCAGGGAACCCTGTCGCGAAGCGATTACACGGTATATATGGTTTCGTGGGGCACGTTTATCGATGTATTGAGAGCAGATGCCACAACCGGCAATGACAATCTTGCCAATGCAAGCCTGCCCGCCAACCCATTATCCACAAACATCACACCAGGGAGCGCGAATGGACGGGCGCTCGGGTTAAACACGCCACCGGCGATGTTTGCAGACGGCACGGTCGGCGACGGCGGACCGTACGATGGGATCGTTACGATTAACTCGGCGTCTGCGTTTCAGTTCACTCGGCCTATCAGCAGCGACAGCTATGATGCGCAGAGGGCGACTGAGCATGAGATAGATGAGGTCATCGGCTTTGGATCGCGACTCGGGACCAATAGCAACGACCTTCGCCCCCAGGACCTGTTCAGTTGGTCATCAGCTGGCGTGAGAAATATCACTTCTTCCGGCACACGCTATTTTTCGATCAATGGCGGCGTCACGAACATCGTCAATTTCAATCAGGATTCCGACGGCGATTTTGGTGATTGGTTGAGCGCGGCGTGTCCGCAGGCGCACCCGTACGTACAAAATGCCTTTATCTGTCCCGGCCAGTATTCCGACGTCGCGGCGACATCGCCGGAAGGCATTAATCTGGATGTTATCGGTTATAATCTGAGCGGTACGCCGACGCCCACGCCGACCCCCATACCCACACCCACACCTCCTCTGGACGTCTGCTATCCCAACTTCACGACCGCGGAAGGGTGCGATGCGCTTAATTCTCTCACCACTGGCGCAGGAAATACAGCGCTTGGTTGGCGCTCGCTCTTTTTCGATACTACCGGCAGCTTCAACACCGGCGTTGGCGGTGGAGCACTGGTTCTCAGCAACGGGAGTTCCAATACCGCAGTTGGCGCGGCAGCGTTGCTGCTCAACACCACCGGAAACAACAACACAGCCATCGGTAACCTGGCGCTCCAGAGCAGCGTAACCACGAGCGATCACGTTTGCATAGGCGGCCAAGCCGGGTCTGGTCTTACCACTGCCGATAACAACATCATCATCGGCCACCACTCTGGTGTGCACAGTGTTTTTGGCCAGGAAAGTGACAGGTGTTTTATCGACAATATCCACGGTGCGCCGGTCTCCGCCGCGACGGCAATGACCGTAATGGTCGATTCCGACGGAAGATTAGGCACGGTGGCCATGGATGGGCCGGGTGGATCTTCTTCGCCTAAAGGCATCCGGCCCCAAGCCATTCCCGATGCCGCCAAGCAAGCCATGCTCAATCGCAACATTCAGAACTTGCAGGCAACGGTCACCCAGCAACAAAAACGAATAGAGACGCTCACAGCCCGGCTGAAAGAGCAGGCCGCGCAAATCCAGGAAGTGAACGCCCAGATCGAGATGAGTAAGCCGACGGTCAAAGTGATTGCGGACCAACCTTGAAACTGTTCAAAACAACAAAAGGAACTTAAAAAGATGAAACATCGAAGTACAATAG
>QHQA01000141.1 GCA_003219695.1 Verrucomicrobiota bacterium | reverse complement strand
GAAGAATTCCTGGATCGCGGGAACAAAGTGCGTGTTCAGTTGCAGTTTCGCGGCCGCGAAATGGCGCACCAGGAATTTGGCATGCAGCTCGTGGAAAAAGTGCGCGATGATCTTTCCGGAATGTCGCAAGTAGAGATGGAACCAAAGATCACCGGTCGCAATATCACCATGACCCTGGCACCTCTGCCGGCCAATCGACGGAAACGAAAATTCACTCCGGTGTCGAAAACACCCGAGCAAGGCGAGGAGGCCGTCGCGCAGAGCGGAACCTAACGGCCCGGCAGCTCCGAAAGTCTTCGCAAGAAGGCCGCTCGGACTATCTCAGAATTTGAACAGTCGCTCAGGGTTTTTTCTTGGCCGGCGATGGTGACTTTTTAGGCGCTGGTGTGTTTGGCGGCGGAGTCGGCATTTTTTCCGCTTGTTTCTGTTCCAATCTTTGTTTGCGTGCTTTGGCCTCCTGATTATTGGGCTCAATCTTCAAAACCTTCTCCGTTTCAGCCATTGCATTTTGAGCGTCGTCTTTGGTCTCGTAGATATAGGCGCGATAGTTCAGGTAGCGGACGTCATTTGGTTTGAGCTTGATCAGCTCGGAGTAATCGGCTAGCGCTTTGTCGTAATCATACATTTTCATTTCGACTGCCGCGCGCTGCTCGTAAATCCGCGGGTCGTTAGGCTTGATTTTGATCGCCTCAGTGTAGTCCTGGATGGCTTCTTGAAACATCTGGTTCTTTGCCAATCCGTATCCGCGCTGTTGATAGACGGCGGCGAGGTCCGTGGCGTATTTGTGGTCGAGATTGGACGCTTTGCGAAGCAGATCCACGGCTTTGTCCCAGTCCTGGCTCTTGGCGGCGTCCGCGCCTTCCCGCGCCAGCCGGTTTGCTTCGTTGGCGCTTTTCTTCGCTTGCGCCTGGCACACCTGTGAAGCGCACAGGGCGAGAGCAGTGATTAGAGTAAAAGTGAAATAATTTTTCATGGGTTTGTATTGGACGTTGATACTCTTAGAGAATTCGAAACTGAGGGCATGAATAGTTGGCTCTAAGGGCAACTGTTTCAAGTCTGTTCCGGCGATGGCGCCTGTTCGATATCAATCTTTGGCTCGGGTTCAGGCGGAGCTGGCTGGCTGGGTCCAGGCTCATCGACGCGCGTAATGCGCAGCGCCCGGCCAGTTGTTTCATCAATCTCGATGAGCGCTCCGCGCAAGCGCACCTCGCCGCCTGCCACCGGGAATGATGCCGGCAGATTTGAGATGAACCGATTCATGATTGGGTCGATGGCGCGCCCCAGGATGGAATTGACTGGGCCGCACATTCCGGCGTCGCACAAAAAAGCCGTGCCGCCTGGGAAGATTTGTTCATCGGCTGTCTGCACATGCGTATGAGTGCCGATGACAGCCGAGACTTTTCCGTCGAGAAATCGACCCAGTGCAATTTTCTCGCTGGTGGTCTCGCCGTGCGCATCCACGATGATGTTCGCGGTTTCCTGGCGTATCTTCGTCACTGCTGCTTCCACAGCGCGGAACGGGTTTTCCAATATCGGCTGCATGAACGTGCGCGCTTGCACGTTGATCACGCCGATTTTGCTCCTGGCTGTTTCCAAGACGATCGATCCGCTTCCCGGCGCGCCCTCGGGATAATTCACCGGACGCAACAAGCGTGGTTCGGTGTCGATGAACGAAAGAATTTCTTTCTGGTCCCAGATATGATCGCCTGTAGTGACCACCGAGACGCCGGCTCGCAAAAGATCGATCGTGATTTTTCCCGTTATACCTCGGCCTCCTGCGGCGTTCTCGCCGTTGACGACGACAAAATCCAAAGCGTACTTCGACTTGAGCTCCGGCAGCCGGGCAATCACCGCGCTGCGTCCCGGCTCACCGACCACGTCGCCAAGAAAAAGGACCCTTAGCATAAGAGGCGTAATTCGTTAAATCGTTACATAGTTACATCGGATTTGCGATTCAACGATTTAACAGTTCAACGATTTAACGTGGCGAAGCCATTCGTCATTCGTGCTTCGTCATTTTTGCTTTGGGCGATCTGTGCAACTTCACTGCAAGCTGCGGACAACATCAGCGTTCTCGGCGCGAAACCGAAATGGAGCGTTCTCGAACACTATCAGGAAACGATCACGCACGATGAGTTCGCACACCTGATCAAGAACGTTTACTGCACCCACGGATTCGCTCCCGATTTGATTGAGGTCAACGAGAAGACAGCGCGGATCCTGATGAATCGAGAGACGCAGAAATTTTTCACGTTGCGATTTGCTGCAGGTGAGGCGGCAGGCAAACACGTGCCGCGATTGTGGCGGCCAGCGAAATTATTGCCGCCGCCAAGACCAGAGAAACCGCTTTCAGGTTTGAAGATCGCGCTCGATCCGGGTCATCTCGGTGGGAAATGGGCGAAGATGGAGGAGCGCTGGTTTCAGGTCGGCGACAGCAAGCCGGTGGAGGAGGGTGATCTGACGCTGCGCGTGGCGCGATTGTTGGCGCCGCGATTGCGCGAACTCGGGGCGAGCGTTTCGTTTGTTCGAAACAGCAATGAACCGACCACGGCCAAGCGCCCTGATGATTTTCGGGAGCTCGCCAGGAAAATTTTGATCAAAAGCGGCGTACCACAGCCTCGCATGGGCGGGGAAGTTCTTGATCCAAATGATCCTGAAAAAGAGCAAACGATCCGCTGGCAGAGCGAAATTTTGTTCTACCGCTACAGCGAGATCCGTCGCCGCGCTGCGCGGGTAAACTTCAAATTGCATCCCGATCTTGTGCTTTGTTTGCATTTCAACGCCGAAGGCTGGGGCGACCCGAACAATCCGACCTTGACCGACATCAATCATCTTCACCTGCTTGTGAACGGATCATATTTGGCGGAGGAACTCGAATTGGATGATGAACGTTTCGAAATGATTCGGCGGCTCCTGAGTCGTGCCTACGACGAGGAGTTGCCGTTGGCCGACACAATTGCGATGGGAATGGCTCGCGAGTCTGGCCTGCCGCCGTATCAATATCCCACGACGAACACCACGACCAAGGTCGGCGCGAGCGGTTACGTGTATGCGCGCAATTTGCTGGCAACGCGGCTGTATCGTTGCCCTGTGGTCTATTGCGAGCCCTACGTCATGAACAGCAAAGACGTTTTCGCTCGGATTCAAGCCGGCGATTACGAAGGCACGCGCAACATCAACGGCATCGAACGCAAAAGCATTTTCCGCGAATACGCCGACAGCGTGACCGATGGACTGATCGAGTATTATTCGAAGGCGCGCTGTAGCCGGGATCGATGATCCCGGCCGCCGGAGTCACCGCCTCCGGCTACAGTTGCGCCACTGCCTCACGAATGTCATCGGGTCACAACGAATCGCACTTTTCCGCCTTTGAATTTTTTGTCGAATTTCAGCGCGCTGAAAATTTTTTCGCGCTGAAAATTTTTCGGCAAACGCGTGGGCAACTCAAACTGTCGCAGAAGATCGACAATCGCTTCCCGTTGATCGGGTGACAGCCCGGCCCTTTTAATTGAGATCGCGCCCGCGGCGACGATTCCGAGACTAAGCGCTTCTCCATGGAGGAATTTGCGATAGTCTCCGGCGCGCTCGATCGCGTGACCAACGGTATGCCCGAAATTAAGAAGCGCCCGCTGGCCTGTCTGATCGCGCTCATCTTTCGCCACGATTTTCGATTTGATCTCGATGTTGCGCTTGATAAGCGATTGTAGCGCATGCGTCTCGCCCGCCGCGGCGGGCCAGAAGGCTCGCGCTACTTTTAGCGTCCGAAACATTTTCGCGTCGGCGATTACGGCGTGCTTGATGATCTCAGCGAAGGCCTGATTAAACTCGCGCCGAGGCAGCGTCTTCAAAACATCAGTGTCGTCAATCACGAGCGAGGGATGATGCACAGCGCCGATCAAATTTTTTCCATCGCGCGTGTTCACTCCAGGGATCTGAACATGCGGGATTCCGCGCTGATAAATCGCCGCCACGAATCCGGAAATATCGCCGATCACTCCGCCCCCAATGCCGACGACAAACGATTGCCGATCAAGGCCCGCGCCGATCATCTGGTCGCAAATCGCGCCGGCTTGCGTGAGTGTTTTCGATTTCTCGCCTGCTGGAATCGTGATGAGAGTCGGGTGAAAACCAGTTGATATTAAATTTCGCTCCACTCGCCGGGCAAAGAGCTGGGCAACCTCGTCATCAGCAATGATTGCGCAGGTTTTGCGAGAGAGATATTTGCGCACGTGCTTGCCCAGTTGCTTGAGCAAACCTTCACCGATAAGTACACGATAGCGCTCTCTACCAACAGAGACGGTGATCTTGGAGACCGCTTCTTCTATTGCGTCGGGTACCAATGTTTCAGACCGACGTTGGTCGTTATGTCTTTGAATGTGCCGGTCGTGCTGGCCGGACCGAATGTCATGGTTTCGGCGTGCAAGTCGCAGAATAGCGCGTTAATTTGGAGGCCATTGCGTTGTGGACCAACCGTCATCAATGCGCCTCCTGCTGTAACGAGATTTGGTACAGCTTTGGCAATGCCCGGCCATGAGCCGCTGACGGCGGGAGGTCCACTGTAATTAGGCGCCATCAGGATCGTGGCAGACGGCGAGACCACCTTTGTCATGTTTCCTGCGATCCCCGGAGACGCCGTATACATGTTTTCGTTGATGCCGTAACTAACCGGTGCATTGTCCGTTTCGGCAGCAGCTCGCTTGTCAAAAGGCGATTGGAAAACTCTTCTGCTCCCGACGTATTTCGGGTAAATGACTGGGCTTGCGTCCTTGCCAATGCCAGGGTCAACATTTATTACGGGAAGAATACTATCCTTATCGTTGAGGTATGCCTGCATGAGGATGCCGATCTGGCGCAGGTCGCTCAGGTCTTTCGTCGCCTTTGCGCTCTGAAGAGTACTATTGAGGCTTGGAATGAGGATCGCGGCGAGGATGGTGATGGTTGCGATTACGACGAGCAATTCGATCAGGGTAAACGCGCGTTGGAAACGAGGAGGGGGACTTGTGGTCATGGATTTTGCGGGATTAGGAGCGCATGATATGGCGCTTAGGCCGGGAGCGAAAGCGAAAAAAGAGTTGCAGACCAAGATTGCTTGACAAGGCAACTGCCATTTTGTGTATGTAGATCATGCCAGATCAAGAGCCGATTCCGCCGCAGCCTCCCGCAGGTCCCGAACCAGCGCCGGCCCCGGAGTCCCCAACCACCGGGTTGCCTTCCAACGTGGCTGCGGCCATTGCCTGCATTCCACTCATTGGGGGCATTGTCTTTTACATTCTGGAAAAGCGCGACGGCTTCGTTCGTTTCTACGCGATGCAATCGATCATTTTCGGCGGCGCGTGGCTTCTTTTTAATATCGCCTCTTCTATACTGCACGCGATCTTTGGCGCCATCCCGGCTATTGGAGGCATTCTGGTCTTTTTCTGGGCAATCATCGCCGCGCTGGTTCAGATCGCGTTTCTGGTTGTTTGGATTGTGGCGACCATAAAAGCATTCACAAACGTACGCTGGGACATTCCTTATGTCGGGCCGATCGCGCGCAAGCAGATAGAAGGCGCCGGTTAAAGTAGCGCGAGCCTCCTAGCCCGCCGCGGCGGGCGAGACGCATGCGCTACTCTCCCAGCAACCTAACGACCACTTCGGTCAAGATCAATTCGTGATCGAGCTGCGTAGTCACGAGCTTCAGGTTCGCATCCAGACATGCTCGCATTGCCTCGATCAAGTCGTTGGTGTCGAACTGGTGCGCATGCTGCGCGGCGATTCCCAGCGCGTAGGCATTGATTGAGCCGTCTTTCTTACGCGGCAAATGGTCAGTTGCTTTTGCCGGCAGGCGGTTAATGACCGAGATGAACTGGAACGGCGAGTGCGGCGGCCGGAGGGCATGCCGCTCCATCAAATCTTTTGCGAGTAACAAATTGCGGACTGTCGGAACGATGGCCACCAACAAAATGCCGACGGCGTTTTCGCCTTGCTCCAACAAGCGGCGCACCAGCGTGAGCGCCAGGTCCAGATCGCGCCTGGCCAGCGCGTTGCTCAACTCGAAAATGACACCTGCGCGCGAGAGCGGCACCAGCTCACGCACAACATCCACACGCGCTAGGCAATCTTTGCCGAGGAAGGTGTCGATCTTTTCCAGTTCGTTCTCGATCTGGCGCGTGTCGCCGCCGGTCAACAAAACAAACAGATCGAGCGCGTCGTCATCGAACTGGAGTTTGCGTTTTTTGGCGCGACGCCGCACGATTTCAGTCGCTTCCTCTTCCCAGCCGGCCCGTGCGGAATCGAGCCTGTCGAACACTTGCAGCTCCGCGCGTTTGACCAGCGTCTTGTAAAATCCGCGCCGCTTATCCACGTCGATGGCACTGATCAAAAACGTGACCTCCGAACCGAAACCGTGCTCGATCAAAGCAGACAATTCCTCCAGCGCGGTCTGCACCGGCGTTGACCGCGCCTTTTGGTCGTCACCGAGAAAATTCGCGTTCTTGAGCCAAACGACTTTTATGCTGCCAAAGAACGGCAACGTTTGCAGCGCCTCGATGGTCGATCGTATTCGCGCGGCGGCCTGCTCGGTGTTATCGGCGGCGCCATCGATGATCTCTAATCCGAAATCGCCTGCATCCGGCGGCGCCAATTTCGCGGCCAGCTCCGCCGCCACGTGTTTCACCTCGGCCTCGTCCGAGCCGACGACGGCATAGATGTTCGTGGTCCCAGTTTTTGTTTTGGTTTTAGGCACTGCGATTTGATCGCATTCCAACAAGCGCATTACAAGATTGCGTTGTTCGAGGCAACTCCGGGGAGCACAGGCTGCTAGCCTGTCCTTTTCGGCACAGCCTGCCGAAAAGCTCATCGAACGTTTCCTCCCGTCGGCTCTTGCCACGCGCGAGAGTCGTCGGCAAGCTGCCGACGACAACAGGCTGGCAGCCTGTGCTCCCCAGAGTTCGCATTTACACGCGCGAGCGGCGGCGGCCGGCGTTGCGAGAATATTGTATGGCACGCCGCTTCGGTTCGATCTTGTCGATCCCGGCGCCGCTTTTTACTTCCATGATTTGATCGCGCAAAAGCGCGGCGCGCTCGAACTCAAGATTAGCCGAGGCCTCCTGCATTTCCTGCTCAAGCTCGCGGAGCAACTCCGTGAGATTGAAATCGCCGCCGGCTTCGCGGATTACCGACGATTCGATTTCGCGTCCGCGCAAGATTGTGTGCAAACTTTCCTGCACGGCGCGCCGGACAGTTTGCGGCGTGATGCCATGCTTCTCGTTGTAATCCATCTGTTTCGCGCGCCGATATTCGGAAATCGATATGAGCGCCTCCATGCTTTGCGTGATGGTGTCGGCAAAGAGCACCACTTCGCCGTTCACGTGACGGGCGGCGCGGCCTGCGGTTTGAATGAGCGACGTCTGGCTGCGCAAAAATCCTTCCTTATCCGCATCCAAAATGCAAACCAGCGAAACCTCTGGAAGATCGAGGCCTTCGCGGAGCAAATTGATCCCGACGAGAATGTCGAAATCCGCCGCGCGCAATCCGCGCAAAATTTCCACGCGCTCGATGGCGTCGATGTCGCTGTGCAAATAGCGCACTTTCAATCCGACATCGCGCAGATAATCGGCAAGATCTTCCGCCGTTCGCTTCGTCAGTGTCGTGACCAAAACGCGCTCGCCTTTTTCGACGCGTTGGCGACAGAGCTCGATCGTGTCGTCGATCTGATGCTTCAACGGCTTGATGGTAATTTTCGGATCCAGAAGTCCAGTGGGCCGAATGATCTGCTCGACCACCAGCGGGGCGCCCGGCGTGTGCACATCAAATTTTTCCGGCGGTTCATCTGTCGGGGAAATTGGTTGTAGCCGGGGTCGGTGACCCCGGTTCTTTGCGTTGCTCAGTTTCGCGCGGCCGGCGTCACCGCCGCCAGCTACAGCAAACGGTACCAGTTCCTCTTCGCCAATCCGCTGTCGCCGATGTGGGACGTATGTCTTATTGCCAACGATGCTGTTTTGAATTTCAAATTCTGCCGGCGTCGCACCCACGTAGATGATCTGGTTGGTCAGCTTCATGAACTCATCGAAATTGAGCGGACGATTGTCGAGCGCGCTGGGCAGGCGAAAGCCGTAGTTGACCAGCACCGTCTTGCGCGAGCGGTCGCCTTCGTACATCCCGCCGATTTGCGGGATGCTCGCGTGCGATTCGTCGATCACGGTGAGAAAATCTTCCGGGAAAAAATCGATGATCGTGTAGGGCCTCGAGCCGGGAGCGCGCGCCGACAAATGCCGCGAATAATTCTCGATCCCGTTGCAGAAGCCCATTTCCTGCAACATCTCCAGATCGTATTCGGTGCGCATCCGCAGCCGTTGCGCCTCCAGAAGTTTGTTTTGTGATTCAAGCTCGACGATGCGTTGCTCGAGCTCTTCGCGGATCGTGCGAAGCGCGCGATTCAGTTTGTCCGCCGGCGTCACGAACTGTTTAGCTGGAAAAAATGTGATGACGTTAAGCGATTCGTGGGTGTGACCGGTCAATGGATCGAAGCGGGTGACCGCCTCAATTTCGTCGCCGAAAAACTCGAGGCGAATCCCTTCTTCATCCGCGCTGGCTGGATAAACCTCGACCACATCCCCCCGCACACGAAACCTGCCGCGCGTGAAATTGACGTCGTTCCGCTCATACAACATGTCGATCAACCGGCTTAGCACCGCTTCGCGGCTGACGTGCTGGCCGCGTTTGACCGTGAGCAACATCTGTTCGTAATCTTCCGGCGACGTGATGCCATAAATGCACGAGACGCTGGCCACCACGATCACGTCCCGACGCGACAGCAGCGCGCTGGCAGTCGAGAGTCGCAACCGCTCGATTTCCTCGTTGATGGAGGAATCCTTCTCGATGTAAGTGTCGGAGCGGGGGATATAAGCTTCTGGCTGATAATAATCGAAATAGCTGACAAAATATTCGACCGCGTTACGCGGAAAGAATTGCTTGAACTCGGAGTAAAGCTGCGCTGCGAGCGTTTTATTATGCGAGATGACCAGCGTGGGCCGGTTCAGGTCGCGGATCACGTTCGCGATGGTGAACGTCTTCCCCGACCCGGTGACTCCGAGCAGCGTCTGATGGCGATTTGCAGCCTCGACGGACTTCAACAGCTTGGCGATTGCCTGTCCCTGGTCCCCGCGCGGCTTGTAGTTCGATTCGAGCTGAAACGGCATCAGTTAAAATAGCACCGCGAGCGAGGTTGCGCTTGTGAAACCGGGTCGTAGAGCGTTTAACTTAACGACGAAAACTGTGAACCTGCGCAAATTCTTTGCCGAATTAAGACTGCGCAATCTTTGTCGGTGAGCTAAACTTCCATGTCTGTTGACGCTGAATCTGGCGATCGGTTGCAGATTGGTCACGTCTTGTTCATGGACTTGGTCAGTTACTCAAAGCTGTTGCTCAACGAGCAGCGCGAGCTCCAGGAACGACTTAGCGGAGTCGTCCTAAACACCGAGCAGGTCCGCGCTGCGGAAGCGGCCGGCAAGCTGATCCGGGTTCCTGCCGGGGACGGAATGGCGCTGGTTTTCTTTAATAGCTTGGAAGCACCACTTCGCTGTGCGATCGAGATCTCCAAACAATTAAAACAATATCCGCAACTGAAACTGCGAATGGGGATCCACAGTGGACCCGTTAACGAGGTCCGGGATGTCAACGATCGACGAAATGTCGCCGGTGCTGGAATTAACATCGCACAGCGGGTGATGGATTGCGGCGATACGGGACATATTCTCTTTTCGAAACGAGCGGCAGAGGATCTCGCGCAATCGCGACAGTGGCAGGCGTATTTGCACGATCTGGGTGAGTGCGAAGTGAAACACGGCGTTCGGATCCACGTGATCAATTTCTACACTGAGGAACTGGGCAATCCAGAATCTCCGGGGAGGTTTAGACGAGAAAGAACCGGGAAAAGACTTCTTCCACGGCCGATTTCCGGATCACACGCGAGATCGGCACGTGGCCGTTGGGCGTTGATTGCGGCAGCGGTCGTGATTCTAGGCGGATTTGGTGTTGGCATTTTGCTTTTGCTTCATCGGCCATCAATTAAACCGACAAGTGCCCATGCGTCTCAGACGTCTCCTGTTCCTGAGCCGTCGATTCCCGAGAAAAGCATCGCGGTGCTTCCGTTCGAAAACAGAAGCGATGAAAAGCAGAATGCTTATTTTGCGGATGGAGTACAGGGCGAGATTCTGACGGATCTCGCCAAGATTGCAGATTTGCGCGTAATCAGCCGCACCAGCGTCATGCAGTACAAGAGCGGATCCCAGCGTAATCTTCGCGAAATTGGACAGCAACTTGGGGTGACGCATCTGCTTGAAGGGAGCGTTCAGCGATCCGGCAATCGGGTCAGAGTAACTGCCCAGCTCATCGATGCCCGTACGGACACACAGCAATGGGGAGAACACTACGACCGCGATCTCGCAGATGTCTTCGCGATCCAAAGCGAAATTGCCAAAGCGATCGCCGACCAACTGCAAGCCAAGCTCTCGCCGCAGGAAAGAGCGCGCGTCGAAGAGATACCAACGAGTAATACAGAAGCGTACGCGTTTTATCTGCGTGCCAACCAGATCGAGCGGAACCCCGACACCCTACTGGAGGATTACAAGAAGGCTGAGCAACTTTATATGCAGGCGATCGCGCTCGACCCGAATTTTGCGCTTGCCCACGCGCGGTTGGCATCCGTTTGCGCTGAGATTTTTCATTATTATGAGCCAACCGAAGCTTGGAAAATAAAAGCGCGGAACGAAGCGGACACGGCTCTTCGCCTCCAGCCGAACCTGGCGGAAGCGCACTTCGCGCTTGGACAATGCATTTACTGGATTGAGCAAAATTATGATCGTGCGCTCGAGCAATTCGAGATCGCTTCGCGTTTATCACCGAGCAACGGGGATATCGGCCGGTTGATCGCGGCGATTAAGCGTCGTGAGGGCAAATGGCAGGAAGCGCGCGAGGCGTACGAACGAGTGGCAAACGTCGATCCGCAAAACCCAAATACGGTCCGCGAGCTTATGTTTACGAATATCGCGATGCGCCGTTGGCCGCAAGCGGCGCAGTGGGGCGAGCGAATGCGCGCGATGGCTCCGGCATCGCTGGTGGCCAAGATACAGAGCGGTTACGTCGATTTCTGGTGGAAAGGAGACACTCAACTGCTGAAGTCGTTGGTGGATCAGGTGCCCGCCGGTACCGATCCAGATGGCTCTGTCACTGCGGCTCGATGGGAACTCGCCATGCTGCGGCGCGATTATTCTGCGGCCGAAAAGGTTCTCCAAACTTCGTCGGTTAACGAGATCTCTTATACGACCGCTGGAACGACTCCGAAAATCTTTTTCGAAGGCTGCATTTATCTAGCCCAAGGTGACAGTGTGAATGCTCAGAAGGCGTTCGAACTGGCAAGACCCGCTTTTGAAGCGTTAGCGAAAGAAGCGCCGGCAAGCGCCGATCGGCACGCGATTCTCGGTTGGCTGTACGCGTTTATGGGACGAAAAGGCGAGGCGATCAGGGAGGGACAGCGCGCGGTCGAGCTGAAACCAGAATGGAAAGACGCTGTCGATGGCGCAATCATGAATTGCTACCTCGCGTTGATTTACGCGCGTGTCGGCGAAAAGGATCTGGCACTTCCGCTGATTGAGCGATTGCTAAAGATACCGGGTGCGGTGGACAGTGCCGATTACAGCATCACCCTAAGCGATCTGAAATATCGCTGGGAATGGGACCCGATTCGTGATGACCCGCGCTTTCGGAGGTTGATTACACAAAGACTCTAAACAAAAGTGCGCTCCTTTTAACCACTAGGGAATCGGAGTGAGATTGGCGTGACAAATCCACTGCCAGCCACTCGCTCCTTTTTTCCAGACGCTCAAACGTGGCGCCGGCTTCGTCGGCAATCGCTCGAGATCGATTGTTTCCTGAGCCGAAATCATATAGGAAACGACAATGTCGTCGCCATTCGTGGTCGATTTAAAATCGTTTAGCGTTACCTCGCCGACGTTCAGATTTTTGATCAACGATATTTCGCCGGCCCGATCTCGCGCTGCGTCCGGATGTACAGATTGAAAACCTTCAGCGATTTTATCTTCCACTGCTTTCCAGTTCTTGGCCTTGATGTCTTCCCAGATCTGTTTTTCCAATTTTTCGCCATCATTACTTGTCGAGTTCATTCTGCACGAATCGTATTAAGCTCGCTGGCGCTGTCAAACTTCGAGCCTGTTGATTGCCAACTGAGCGTGAAATGCGAGGCTTAATCTCGCTCTTTCGAGCGGAGGCCCTCAAAGGCCGTCTTTATCGAGTTAGGTGATATGACCGTAGGTTCCGAAACGAATGTTCAGCTGGAGATCGGACATGTTCTGTTCATGGACATGGTCGGTTACTCGAAACTGCTTCTCGACGAGCAGCGCGAGCTCCAGGAACAACTCACTCAAATCGTCCGCAACAGTGAGCAGGTCCGCGCTGCGGAAGCGGCGGGCAGACTGATCCGGGTGCCCACGGGCGATGGGATGGCACTGGTGTTTTTTAATAGTCCGGAGGCGCCGGTCCGCTGCGCGATTGAGATCAGTCAGGCGGCCAAGGATTCGTCACATATCCCGCTGCGCATCGGCATTCACAGCGGCCCGGTCAATGAAGTTCGAGACGTGAACGACCAAACGAACGTCGCCGGCGCGGGAGTTAACATCGCGCAGCGGGTGATGGATTGCGGCGACGCCGGTCACATTCTTCTCTCCAAACGTGTTGCGGAAGATTTGAGTCAGGCGCGGTTTTGGCGCCCGTATCTTCATGATCTTGGCGAGTTCGAGGCAAAGCACGGCGTCGGGATATTTGTGGTCAATCTTTATACCGATGAAGTCGGGAACCCGGAGTTGCCGTCAAAACTGAAGCAGGCGCAGCAGGACCTTTTGTCAAAATCGACATCGCAGACGCGATCGATCGCTGTTTTACCGTTCAATGATCTGAGCCCGGCGGAAGATCAGGATTATTTTGGCGACGGCATGGCGGAAGAAATCCTCACTGCGCTGGCAAAAGTGGATGGGCTGCGCGTAGCAGCGCGGCGGTCTTCGTTCTGGTTCAAAGGCAAAGAAGCCGAGTTGAGTGAGATCGCGGAAAAGTTGAGTGTCTGCCACGTGCTCGAGGGCAGTGTTCGGCGCGACGGCAACCGGGTGCGCATCACGGCCGAACTGATTGATGCGTGCGATGGATTTACCATCTGGTCGGAAACGTATGAGCGCGAAATGCACGGAATTTTCGCGCTACAGGATGAGATCACACGCTCCATTGTCGATGCTCTCAAACTTAAGCTGGCGATCTCGCCGCCGCCTCCCTCTCGCAGTACCGATGCGTACGAGGACTTTTTGCAAGGCCTTTTTTACTCGGATAAGAGCACCGAGGACGCGCTGCGGCGAAGTCTCGAATTTTTTGAGCGCGCGCTGGAGAAAGATCCGAAGTTCAGTCGCGCCTGGACGGGGATTGCCAAGGCATGGTTGTGGCTGGCCGATGCTTACGTCCCGCCGCTGGAAGCGTATCCGAAAGTGCGCGATGCCGCGACCAACGCCCTGAGAATCGACGACGGTGATGCCGAGGCCCACGTTTACCTCGGCGAAGCGAAACGGGTTCTTGACTGGGACCTGGATGGAGCGGCGCAGGAATTTTGCCGCGCGGTTGAGCTCGATCCGAAATCGACGCCTTCGAATTATTTCTCGGCCGCGTTTTGGGCCGCCCGCGGCGAACGCGAAGAAGCTCTTACTTACTTGCGACGCACGGCGAAGATCGACCCGGCATCACTTTGGGTGAACAACTTTGCCTGTGAGCTCTATCGTTACTTCGGTTTGCACGATGAAGCGATTGCGGCCGGCGAACGCGCATTGCAACTCGATCCCACATTTCTTTATGGCGAGCCATTGCTGGCGGCGCTCTATCGCGAAATGGGCCGCTTTAATGACGCGATCGCGCTGTATAAAAAAACCGAAAATGTGAGCGGCAGAGCGGCGTTTGGCCTGGCGATTACTTACGCGCGCATGAACCGGCGTGAGGAAGCGCGGGAAACGCTTCAGGCAGCCATTGCGACGCGCGGCAGCTACACGCCGGGCGATGCCATTGCGCATGTGCACGTGGCATTGCAAGCGAATGATGACGCCATTCGCGAATTGCAACGCGCGTATGAGGAACATTCGTCCTCGCTGCACTTCGTAGGCATCGCGCCCGAATTCGCTCCGCTGCGCCCGGACAAACGTTTCCTGTCGCTTCTGCGACAAATCGGACTGGAGCCGGAGAAAGTCTTCGCAGCGGCGCCTTGATTATTGAACGATCGCGTCTCGGCCGTGACCGTGGGAGCGCACGCCGTACTCATGCAAATCCCGCTGAGCCACGTGCATTCCGAAGAGCAAAACCGCGATCAGACCGAAATACAATATCGACATTGCCCAACGCTGAGACGCGGTGACTTCGAAATAACGCTGTTCTTCCTCCGTTCGTTTGCGGAAAAGCGAATAAATCCGCGGCAGCGACAAAAGCACGATCAACCAGATAATAAAGTTCGGATACTTCCACCCGAACCAAAGGAGCAGGGCAAACCCCGGCAGCCAAAGCCACCGAGACAACGCTGTCACGATGCGTCCGCCATCGAGCATTCCCACCGGCGTAAGATTAAACAGATTCAAAAAATATCCGAACCACGCGAGCGCGATGAAAATGGGCGCGGCGAACACTTCGCCCAACAGGTTGCAGATTAATGCGCCGAAGCTTCCCAGTATCGGGCCGCCAATGCCAACGCACGCTTCCATCCACGCGTTGCGCGGCGCTTCTTTCAGCGCGATGAACGCGCCCATGAACGGAATGAAAACAGGCGCGCCGACTTTGAGCCCGAATTTTTTCGCGACCAGCAAATGGCCAGTTTCGTGCACAAGCAGGAGCAGGACAAAACCGAGCGCGAACTGCCAGCCCCACAGCTGCATATAGATCCAGACCATCAACAGCATCGTGCCGCCGGACTTCAGCAGAATGGGCAGGAATTTCAGCAGTGGCAGAAGAACAAACTTGAGCTTCGCGAAGAATTTCGCGATCACGGCGCCCACCACCGCAATCGGGCCGAGCGCCTTTTTTATGCGGCTCCACCCAGTCTCTTCCGATGGCGCTTTGTACTCTTCGGTTCTTTCGGTCTGAAGATTCACTGTGTGTACTCGAGAAATTGTAGGGCGTTTCTGTGAAACGCCAACTTGGTGGCGTCCGCCGCGGCGGACGCCCTACAGTTCCTTAAATGCGTCGCCCAAGTGATCAAGAACATCGCGAGGCAAGAGCGATTGCTCACTTTGGCCATCATTAAAAATTGCGATTTCCGCGGCGCGTCCACAAACCCAAGCGCCGAGTCGTGCCGCATCGTAAAGAGAGAGGCCTTGTCCCAACAAACCCGCGCAAACACCGGTGAGAATATCGCCCATTCCGCCGGTCGCCATCCCTGGGTTGCCGGTGGTGTTGTAGCTCAATGGGCGATCACGTTCGGCCACGACGGTGCGACTGCCTTTGAACAGCAGCACCACCGGAAAATGATTGCAGAACTTCGTCGCGGTTTGAGCGCGCGACTCTTTCTGTTCCGGAAAAAGCCGTTTCATCTCGCCCGGATGCGGCGTGAGCAGCAGTTGGCCTTTGCAACGCCTGAGCAAGGAAGTTTTTTCGGATAAAATGTTGAGACCGTCAGCATCGATCACCATCGGTTGCTTCGCTTTTTCAATCAGTTCGAGAATCTCCGCTGCCCGTGATTTTCCAAGACCAGGTCCAACGGCCCAAACGTCGGCCTTTTCCTTGAGCAGGTCACGGTACGAGTGCACCGGCTTCACCATCGCTTCCATCGGTGCAGCACTCGCAACCACCTCGTAGATTGCTTCGGGAACAAAAACTTCCACGAGACCCGCGCCTGCGCGCAACGCGCCCCGCGATGTCATCAGAGCGGCGCCAATGAATCCCTTCGAGGCTGCTACGACACCAATGCGGCCAAACTGATTTTTGTATGCGTTGTAATCACGTCTTGGGAGCAAGCCGCGAAAAGCCGACGGGCTGGCAATGATTTCCCTCGGTTTTTTGTCCGGCGATCGCAACTCGTCCAGCGAGACAACTTCCAGTCTGCCGACAAAGTTCAGCGCGCCATCTGCTACCAAGCCCGGCTTTGCGAAGCCGATGGTGACCGTAAAATCCGCGACGACACAGTCACGATCTGTCTTGCCTGAATCGGTATCGAGACCGGTCGGAAGATCGACGGCAAACACGTAGGCGCCCTTTTCCGTTCGCAACTGATTGATCGAGCGACAGGGAGCGCGAATCGGTTCCCGTAGCGGCGGCTTTGCTCCAACCCCGAGCAGGCCGTCAAGAATAATTAGGGGAGGAGCAACGCCCACGTACATTTTCGGCGCAATTATTTCCTGCGCGCCGGACAACTGATCTGCGACGTCTGCCAAACGCTCAACCAGGGCCGCACCGATATCGGAGCCGCTAGAGGCTGGTGTCGCGCCCAAAATTTCAGGTGGCCTGCGGCGCAGGTCTTGCAGCTTCTTGCGCATGAGTTCGCTGCAATCGTCTTCTTTGAAAGCAAGTCGGACTTCGATTTTCCATCCGATGTGTTGCAAACATTGCGCGGCGAACAAGGCGTCGCCGGCGTTGTGTCCTTTTCCAGCGAACACAATGCATTTGCCGGGTTTCGGAAAAAATTTCGTGACTGTCTGTGCGACGCCGGCACCCGCCTTATCCATTAGCGCTTCCACTTGCACGCCCCGCGCAAAAGCAGTTTCTTCAGCGGCTCGCATCTGCGCCGAAGTCAAAATCGGCAGATCCAATCAGCCCTCCCGATCTGTTGAGGCCGCCCGCGTTGCTGAGTCAGCCGGTTTCGATGAGCTTTTCTTCTTTCGCGCGCTTTTTTTGTGCGAACGCTTAGAGCTGTGATGGGAAGATTTCGCTACTTTGGTTTGATCAATGTACGGTTGCAGCGGAATGCTTTCGCTTGTCGCGGCGCTGGCAACCGAATTGCGGCCGCGGACGCCGGCCGCAATTTCTTCTGCGAGTTTTTGGCGATAAGAAGCCGTCTGCGCGTACGCGGCTTCAGTGGGGTTAGTCAGGAAACCGCATTCCACAAGGACTGCCGGAATGCTCGTCTTTCGCAACACATAGTAACCGCGCCGGCGCACTCCGCGATTGGCCGAAGGCGCGCCGCCGACAACATAGTAGTGAATCGCTGAGGCGAGCGGCAGGCTGTCGCGGCTGTAAAAATATGTTTCTATGCCTTCCGCTCCTATGCGTTTTGTCGCGTTGAAATGGATGCAAACGAACACGGCGTTGCGATAGGAGTTGGCGATTGCCACTCGCGTCGCCAACGGAACAAAAACGTCACTGTCACGGGTCATCACCACGCGATAGCTGCTGGCCGCAAGAACGTTTCTAAGCCGCTGCGCCACGTCGAGTGTCATCTCCTTCTCCGGGATGCTCTGGCCGGGAATCCCGCCCCGGTCGTGGCCCCCGTGTCCTGCATCGATCACGACAGTGATGGGCGAGCTGTTTTCAGTTGTGCCGGCCGCCCTTCCCCCGCATGCCGTGCCGCTTGCCAGAAGCGGGACCAGCAAACTGGCAATGGCAAGTCCGTGTCGAAAAAAATTTGTCGGCATTACCGGTCGTCTTTAGGTAAGCCGGGCGGGCGCGCGGAAAGTTTCGGCGCCGTGCTGCGCGACTTTTGCGCAGCCGCTTCGATCGTGCCGCCGCGCACCGCTACTTGGCCGTTTGCTGCGTGAATGAGACGAGGCCGGCTGCTAGTTTCCATAAACGTAGAGTGTGCCAGCAGTTCACCATTCAAGCCGATCCGGGAATACGACCAGGCACGCGGCGCCGCGCAATGCAAAACATGCAATTGATTGGCCCGATCGATCTCCGCTTGCGGCTGTTCGAAAGCGATGGTTCGGCCTAACGAATAAGTCGCATAGACAACTCCGGTGTCCTTGTCCTGCACGCGTACGTACAAAGAGGTATGGTCTGGGAAGCGGTTGGTGAGCAGCGAGTACGTGCGCACGTCTCCGGGCCCGGCGACGCCGGTCGGAATTCCCACGGTTTGTTGCCAGATCGGTCGGGCGTCGGTCACTTCGAAAACTCCCGTTCCCGAGTAAAAAAACTTTCCCAAATCCGCGAAATAAACATGCGTTCGCACGTGGTAAGCGCCGAAATCGTGCACGGGATAAAGCGGAGCGAGATCAATTTGTCGCGTGACTCTCTGGCCGGCTTCGATTTTCAAAGGCGGCTGGGCGCTTTCGGCGCTCAACGGCGCGATCGGCTGGCCCTCGCTTCCCGTGACCTCGAATCCCAACCATGATTGCCCATCGGCGTCGTGAAGCTCGATATCGCGTCCGGCCAGATTGGTGATGCCGAGCGTCGCTACCACCGGTTCGTAAGCGATGTACTGCAATCGCGGGAGTTTCAGGTCCACCTGAATTTGTCCTTTTGCGGCAGCGGCAAAAAGCAAAACACATGCGTACGGCAAACCGCACGCCAGCTTTGGCCAAAGCATGGGGATTATGGCGATGCTCATGGCGCCTCGCGATGGAAGATGAGCAATGCGGTCATTGTCCCGGGGTAATTTTCGAAGGAGGAAAAAGTTGCAAAAGCCGCGACGGCTCTGCCTGGACGGCTTGGAGCTCATCGTTGTAGTACACCCGAACAATGTACCCCAGATATTTTCGCTGTGCGCCATTTGCGGCAGAACCTTTCGTCGCTCGCGCTTTTCGACCCGGCCGGGCCATTGCCGCCTCTTCGACAAGCGATGACTCAGACGAAGCGCCGCCCATTTTTGGGCGCACGTACTTCACCGATAGCACCTCGGGATTCGTATCCGTCCAATCGTGCTTCGGTGTCAGCCATTCGTAATTCACATCGGCATCGGTCAGCTTAATATCTTTGTCGCCCACTGTGTCGTAGAACTCTACCAAAATTTTCACTTTCATGTGGTCGATGGTCGTGCCGGGCTGTTTTTTTATACCGATCTGCAATGCCAGGCTGGTCTCGGCGTCTGGATCGGGTGCCTCGGTGGTTTTGACCTGAGTAATACCCATCACTGAGCCTTCCCGTGTGCCGCCAACATCTTTGGGTTCCGCTGCCCCGGCTGACGAGTTCGCGATACCGGCATCCGCCGTACCCGGAGCTGGCACTCCCAGCTTCAAGCGTTGATCGGCCAGCTCGTATGCCGCACCGGCCGACGGCCCCATTTCCTGAAGCCTGCGCCACATTTCATTCGCGCGATCGTAAAGCTGCATGAGATCGTAGGTCTTGGCGATTTCGGCGAGCACAGTGGCGTTGTTCGGTTCGCTGTCCAACGCTTCCTCCAACCGGTCAATCGCGTTTGTCGTATCGCCTCGGTCGCGCAACTCGATGCCTTCACGTAGCAACTGATCAACAAGCGACGGAGAGGCGGCGGGTGCTGCAGCCTGCTGCGAAACCGCCGGCTGAACCGGCGCTGGCGCGGGCCTTTGCGATGAAACAGAAGGAGCCGAGGAGCGTACCACAGGTGGTGCAACTGCCTCTGCCGAGATTCGGGCAGTGCGAGCCCGTCCGACATAGTAGGAAGTCGCGAAGAAGATCTCCGCCATCCCGAAAATTACAATCAGGCCGAGCGCGACGTGGAAGCTTGGGTCGATCTGGATAGTCCGTGAGAGAAGAGCCCGCATAGCGCAATAAACCCGCAATAAACCCATTTCTCTAACCGCGCTCCCGGCAGGCTGTCAACAGGCCGCGGAGGTTAAATCGTTAAAAAGTTGAAAGATTGAAGAGGGGAAACAAGGAATGACAGCTTGGTCGAAACATGACGGCCCCGGACGCCGTCATTCCTTGAATGGTCTGTTTTTCTATCGGGAAATATCGTCCTGACTCAGCATTTTGAATCCTTCACCGGTCAGCACCGAGGACGCGCATTCAGTATCGTCCACGTGCAAGGCGATTGCGGCAAAGCCGCGCGGCCGGATCAACAGCGGATACGCGAAATGAACATTGACCTCCGCCATCACCAATGAGGCCAGCAGTTTCATCAGTTGGGTGGCGACTTCTCGCATCTCCACCACCACCACTTCGCTCACGCCGAATGGAACATTCCTTTCCCGGAACAACTTTTCCACGCGCTCCGGATCGCTCGCAATGATGCGCGCGATCGCCGAGTCGGTCGATTCCGAGACGCTCAAAGCCACCACGTGGGTGTGCTGGGCACTGAGCATCTTCACAATTTCCAGCATCGCCCCCACCTTGTTCGGCAGAAAAACGGAGAACTGCTTCACCAGCGGTCCTTCCATCTTCGAAGTGGTTTGCGGGAATTCAGCGGTCATTTCGAGTACCAACGCGACGACAGGCTTTCGAGCGGCGCGCTTCGCAAACTATCTCATTTTCGGTATTGGCTTGGCAAACCTAATATATTCACAAGGAGTGACGGCTTCCCAGCCGTCATGTTTTATACGACGGCTGCCCAAGCCGTCGTTCCTTGGTAAGGATTTAGCGTGGCGAAGCTCGCGCGGCGCTTTACATTCGCCCTCGATGGAAGAAGAAAATGAGCTGATCGCGCTGCGGCGCAAAAAACTGGACGCACTCCGCGCGAAAGGTATCGAGCCATTCGGTTCGGGCTTCGAGGTTAGCGGATCGATCGCGGAGGTGCGCGAGCGATTCAAAGAAGGGGAGACTCTTCGCGCGGCGGGCCGCATCACCGCGCATCGCGACATGGGCAAGAGCCACTTCCTCGATCTGCGCGACGCCACAGGACGCATTCAAATTTATATTCACGCGAAAGAAGTCGGCCCGGAACTAGTCGAGCTATTTCGCCTGCTGGACATTGGCGATTTCATCGGAATCGAAGGC
>QHQA01000140.1 GCA_003219695.1 Verrucomicrobiota bacterium | reverse complement strand
GTTCCGTCGCGTAGTCCACTCAGGATTTCCTTTTCCTCATCAAATTGAGCAATCTCTTCCCCGTTTCGGGAGACATGAATGATCGGAATGACTGCGTGGACGGGCTTCCATTCGGGCAGTTCTTTATGCCAAGCCCAATCGTTGGACGAAACGTTTTTGGAGTGGACTGCGTCGCGTAATTCTTTCTTCGTGAAAGGCCCGGTCACTTCGCCATTCTTTGAAATGTAAATCGCGTATTTCACTCTTTGAAATCTCCGCTATGCTCGTGCGTTTCTAACCACATTGCCAGCAGCATCGTAAATGCGAATCACAGCTTGATGTGATCGACTGCGATGCTCGGCATATCCGATTGCGTTCGCGATGGCATCCGGCCAGGCGTACCACAGACGACCAAATGGCAGCGCATCGGAAATCAGATCGACGCCGCGTTTGTCTTTGCGCGGGCGGACTTCGTAAACGTGCATTTGTTAATCGACGTGCAGCCAGTTCACATAAAAGCCAGACTGCGTCGGGGAAACCGTGTACGTCACCTTCTCAGTAATTGACTGTAGTTGGCCGCCTGATTCATCTGAGTATTCGTAATCGAAGCGAGCGTTACCGTTGGCTGGAAATGTCGAGAGTGGAGGTTTAAAAGTCAGCGTTGAATGCCAGAAGATAGTCGAAGCGCCCGGAAGGACTCGACCGCCACTAGACGCGAACTCGCCAGTACTAGCGAGCTGGTTGGCAAGCGCCACTGAAACGGACTTTACTTTGAATTTCACTGGCACGCGCCCGGCGTTGAACAGTTCTATTCCGACGCGGATAGATTCGAGCGTTGTCGGCATGCCCGACGTAGTTTGAGTCTTAAGATCGCGAAAGCCGAGAATCGGCATCTGTTCAAGTGCAAGTGCCTTTGTGGCTGTTTTGGCTGTGCTACGCGTTTCGCACGCCATCCAAGCTGTTACACCCGCCAGAATTACGGTCGCAATCGCGAGGATAAATTCGGGTCTCAATTCAGTCTGGCGTTCACTCGCTGCAAACAAGTACACGGCTTGCAGTAAAATCCCCATGAAAAGCAGAGCGAAACCAAGTTTGGACTTGTTGTAGCGCCACGCTTTCCATTTTGGATCATCGGTCAACACGGCGCGGCCCGGCTGGATTGCGTAGCTTATACGCTCTGTGTCAAACCAGACAAACAGCGTACCGATAAACTGCAAAAGTATTGCCGCGAGTCCGAGCAATGTCATCGCGCCGGTATTCAATCACAAAGCGCCGTGACTCGTAAAGCGTGCAGGAATTGTCGATGACATACTGGCCGGATCATTTGCCGTCCGGCAATCAAAAACGATTCTAGCGCGATCCTGGGAAGCAAGGGCCGGGCATTATTTCAACGAAACGAACACGGGCGAGCGAATCGAAATCGCGGGGAAGCAATTCTTTCACGGTCTGTTTTCTACGGTCTGTAATGATTTCAGCACAAATCCGCGCAAACAAACGCAGCCGTCATTTCCTGAAATCACCTATGAAAACGGGATTTTACTAATGGCTGCAAAACCACGCAAAACCACTTTCCTTAATCCGTAGTCAGATGCTCTATCCAGTTGAGCTACGGGCGCCCGTGAAGAGAAGCTAATTTGCGGAGGAAGGGAAAAGCGTCAAATAACGTGCGGCTACTGAAAAAATTCACAACCAATTTCAATATTAGAATCGATTAGCTGACGCAGGGGTTATGGAAGTATCGCGAACAGTATCCGTCCTGCCGTTCAGAATGACCGAAACGGAGTCGTCCGTACACAGGTCAACAAACATCAAATCACACCTGTTCATTCGCGGAACAGCGCAACCGGAGAAATCACAATGAACAAGCACAGTTCGAATCATCTTGACCTCGACCACGGCATCACACGCCGAAAATTTCTCGGCACAACCGCGCTGAGCAGCGCTGCACTCCTAAGCGGAGGCCTCGCGTCACTGCTCCAACGCTCTGCTTCTGCGGCGGGCGGTTTCGATTTTGTTGAAAAAAGTATTCCCGAGCTTCAGGACGCGATGGCGTCCGGCCAGCTGACCAGCAAGGGATTGGTTATCGATTACCTGGAACGCATCAACTCGTTCAACGGGCTGCTTCACTCGGTGATTGAAACCAATCCAGATGCCATATCCATTGCCGAAGATCTCGATCGCGAACGCCGCAGAGGGCATGTTCGTGGCCCGCTTCACGGCATTCCCATTTTGGTCAAGGACAACATCGCCACGGACGACAGAATGCAGACGACCGCGGGGTCGTTCGCGCTGGTTGGTAGCCAGGTGCCGGCCGACGCGGTGATCATTCACCGCCTACGCGACGCGGGCGCCGTGATTCTCGGCAAAGCGAATCTCGGCGAATGGGCAAACTTTCGGGACGATGAGGCTGAGACCTATCCTCTAGCAGTCGGTTGGAGCGCGCGCGGTGGCAGTACGAACAATGCCTACGACTTGAGTTACACATCGTGGGGCTCAAGCTCTGGTTCGGCCAATGGTGTTGCCGCGAACCTGTGCTCGGTGGCAGTCGGTACCGAGACAGACGGGTCAATCACGGGACCATCCGCCGTTGAAAATATTGTTGGTTTGAAACCGACCCTGGGCCTCGTTTCGCAAGACGGAATTATTCCAATCGCTCATCAGCAAGACACAGCCGGTCCGATGGCGCGCAGCGTGACCGATGTCGCGATCCTTCTCGGCGCGTTGCAGTCACCATTTGGCGAAGTGCGTGGGCATCATTTGCCCGATGATTACACACAGTTTCTGCAGCGCGGCTCGCTTCAAGGCGCGCGGATCGGACGCGATGTGCGGTATTTCGATTACAGCTACTACGGCAGCGGCATTCCGGGCGACCAACACACGGTCGCGTTTGCGGAGCATGCTTTGAGCGTAATGGAAAGCCTCGGTGCAACTATTGTAGACACTGATACAGGTGACGTATTCGCGTACAACGGTGACGAGTTCACAGCGCTCCTATATGAATTCAAGGCGCAAGTCGCGGAGTATCTCGCCACGCTTACAAACACGAACATGCGGAGCTTGGCTGATCTGATCGCTTTCAACGAAGCGCATTGTCGCCAGGAGTTGGTTTACTATGATCAGGACGTCTTCCTAGAATCGGAACAGACCATGGGTTATCCCCACAATCCCATTTACGTGGCGGCGCGAACACATGCTACGGATACAGCGCGCTCCGGAATTGATGACGCACTCGCCGCCGATAATCTCGACGCAATTGTGGCGCCACACCTGACCAACTCGACCGGCCCAGCGGTAGCGGGTTATCCAAACCTGTCGCTTCCCGTAGGCATTCGCGATGACGGCAGGCCGGCGGGAATGCTGATGTACAGCACTTTCCTGCACGAACCACAATTGATTGGTTTTGGCTTCGATTTGGAGCAGGAGCTCAACGTTCGCAGACAACCGGAGTTCTTACGCTTCATAATCCCG
>QHQA01000139.1 GCA_003219695.1 Verrucomicrobiota bacterium | reverse complement strand
AACTTACCGCCGACGAGGCCGCTGGTTTGAGGTTTCATTTTGAAACCTCAAAACGCGCTCGCGGTGGCCGTCGTTATCTTCCGTACGCCTTCACCGAGCAGGGCGTCGCGATGCTTTCCAGCGTCCTGCGGAGTCCGCGGGCCGTACAGGTCAACATTGCCATCATGCGCACATTTGTGCGCTTGCGCGAGATGCTCCTATCGAATGCGGAACTTGCCCGCAAGCTTGCCGCGCTCGAAAACAAGTACGACGCCCAGTTTAAGGTCGTCTTCGACGCCATTCGCGAACTGATGCTTCCGCCAGCTCCGCCAAAGCGACAGATCGGTTTCCATGTTCGCGAAGGGGCGACGCGAGGATATCGAGTTCGGAGAAGGCAGTGACATCGCAGAAGGATCACACGCCTAATGAATTCGCCGTGCCGAACCTAGGACCTCCTTGGCACGCCGCTCCTTGTCGTAGGGCTCCAGCGGCGGCTGTGCCAGCCGCGAAGTGTAATCCCGCGAAGGCGGATCAACGCTCAATTCTCAACTCCTTCCCCCTGTTCACGGATCACTGCTGCCCGCCAGCGAAAAATCAGCACTATGAGCGTGACAATTGGCCAAGAGAGACAGAGTGAGGTAAACTCTTCATCATGAAACTTCCGAAACTTACCGCCGTGATCGAACCCGGAGAGGATGGATGGTATGTCGCGAGCTGCCCCGAACTCGGCATCGTCAGTCAGGGCGAAACGCCTGAGCACGCGGAAGAAATGATTAAAGAAGCAGTCGAACTGTGGCTGGAATGCGCGGATGAGTCGGAGGTTCGTCGCAGGCTGGACGAACGCAAAGTTGCCATCAAAGAGCTTCAACTGACGCATGCCTAAACTGCGCGTCTTTTCGGGCGCGGAGTTGTGCAATTTCTTAAGCGAACACGGCTTCGAACGCGTGCGGCAGCGCGGCAGTCACGTCATCATGCGTCGCGGCCAAGTTTCTTTTCCGGTTCCGCTGCATCGCCAACTCGACCGCGGGACGGTACGCGGCATCATTCGTCAAAGTGGACTTCCCCGATCGCTCTTTGAATGACCTTCTCTTGTGTCCTCTGCCGTTCACTAATCACTAATCACCGATCACGGATCACTGCACTTCCTCTCACCTCTCACCTCTCACCTCTCACTGGTCACTGATCACCAATCACTACGCTCTCAGCGCAGTTTCCGCTCCTCACATAGCTAAATTTCTGCTATCTTGCGCGCTTTCATGCCGACGATCTTCGACAACATTGAGACTGTGTTTCTGGAGAACGCGGCACACAATGGCTTACGCGACGCGCTGAACGTCGCGCGGCGTGGCGATTTCTGCGTTGGTTACTTTACTCTTCGCGGGTGGAAGCACATCGACGATGTAGTTGTGAAACGGTCAGCATTGCGAAAAGCGCGCAGTGTCCCCTTGTTCGATGCCCGGCGCAACCGTAACTTGCTTGCCACGTCATAGCCTTCGGCGACGGCGGGTCGCGCTGAAAGTCAACGAAGGCGGATCGTCACTTGCTTGCCGCGCTAAAGCGAAGTGAAAGCAGGTCACGCCGACTCGTCACGTCGTAGCTGCACGCAGACGGAAGCCTTGGGCGTAGGAGAAAGTCAGCGAATATGAAGTTACCCCAGCGGATTCATCTCCATACCTTGGACAACGATCATTTTTTCCGATGCGGGCAAAAGTACTTCACTCGCTACGTCATTATTTAAATAATCTTCCAAAAGGGGAGGGCGCTCACCGAGGTACGATTGGGCTTGCAACATGCCTGCCGGTAGACCGAGGTTTTCGTACTCAGAGAACTCACGATATAACACGGGAACGTTAGTAATTCCACGAGCCAATAGTCCAAGTGAACGGTGGTAGCCGTCCCTTAACAAATAGCGTCCCCGGTGCAACACGACTTGAACAAAAGATGCACTTACGGCAACCAAGAAACCGCATCCGGTGAAACCTTGAATGGGCGCTGAAAAATTACCAACTATCTTTAGGTTCGGATTTCTCGATGTGATCATCCAGGTATTACGACTCTGATCGTACTGAAGCGGAATTTCTGCTCGGTCCGGAATAGGAAGAGTGATTTTAGCGACAGACAGCATCTCCGCCGGATCTGCGGAAGTCGCGCGTTCTTCGGCATGATCCCAAAATACAACCGGCTGCAATGCGCATACTTTTAGCAGGTTGGCAATTTTTGGAAGCCATTTCTCATCGGCGAATGGCTTGAATGCATCTTGTGATTGAAAACTAGCCAGATACTCCTGCAATTCCGGTGGCACTTGAGCAAGGAGTTCGGATTGGTCGACACCAGGCTGGCGGTTTTGTACCGCCGCTCTCGCTTCCTGAACCTTGTTAATGTACTCTGGCTTCTGTGCGTTCTGAATTTGTCTTCCTGCCAGAAAAAGTTGCCCCTCCTGCTGTGACATCCAGCCAATAAGTGCCCTGGCTGGTCTTGTAACGTGAGCAAGCTGGTTCGTAGTCGCAAGACTTTGTTGAGTTGTGCTGACCATTTTTCGATCCTCGCCATGCCTATTCGCGAGTCAAGCTTAGCTCGGCTCAGCTTAATTCAATTCTTCGAGCGGTTTTATCGCGCGCGGCTTTTCGCCACTGCATAATCGTCTGGTCATAGCGTCGCACGCATAATTTCGCTCTTGCGCGAAAGACGTCGCGACGTCTATTATCGTCTCGTGAAATATTCCGATCCGCCGAAGCGCAAACCAGGCGCAGTCCGTGATGCCATCATGGATGCGCTAACGTATCGCACAGACGGAGCAACGATCGCGCAAATAACGCGCGAAGTCAGCGAACGTATCGGGCCGACGCCAGCATCGTCGATCCGGTCATACCTGCGGCTGAATACGCCTAGGCTTTTCGAAAAAATAGACCGCGGCCACTACCGAGTGCGCGAAGAGGCGCAGCCCGCGCTTCCATTAATGGATCAACGGAACGGAACTGCTACGTTGCGGGCCGCCGCGCCACGCGAGGCATTTCGCTTCGGCAACGCAACTCTAATTCACGGCGATTGTTTTCAGTGGTTGGCGATTGCGCAGACGAATAGCATCGAGGCCGTCGTTACCGATCCGCCTTACGGGCTTGTCGAGTACAGCGAAATCGAGCAAAACAAACTTCGGGAAGGACGAGGCGGAGTTTGGCGTATTCCGCCTTCGTTCGATGGAAACAAGAGATCGCCATTACCGCGATTCACCGTCCTCTCACGCGAGGACATCACCGAACTCGAACGTTTTTTTTTTCATGGGCGCGTTTGCTGTTTCCGGTTCTCGTTCCTGGTGCGCACGTGATCGTCGCTTCCAATCCTTTGCTCTCGTTTGTCGTTGCGAATGCCGTAACACGCGCTGGATTCGAGCGTCGCGGAGAAATCATTCGACTCACAATGACGATGCGAGGCGGTGATCGGCCAAAAGCAGCGCATACGGAATTTGCGGAGATCAGCGTTATGCCACGGTCTATGTGGGAACCATGGCTGATTTTTCGGAAACCCATTGAAGGCCGTGTACAAGATAATCTTCGTCGCTGGAAGACCGGTGGATTTCGCCGACCGAACAAAGATCAACCGTTTGGCGACGTGATAACCTCCGCGCCAACGCGAAAGCAAGAGCGGTCGCTTGCGCCACATCCGAGTCTCAAACCTCAAGCATTTATGCGCAAAGTTGTGCGCGCTGCATTGCCACTCGGTGAGGGAACTGTGCTCGATCCTTTTGCAGGTGCAGGATCGACATTGGCCGCTGCCGAAGCGGTCGGGTACCGGAGTATTGGAATCGAAAAGGACCCGCGCTACTTCGACGCCGCTTGCCAGGCGCTGCCGAAACTCAGGTCGTTGAAGGTGTAGCTGGATCTTTGTAGATCCAATTGCTGCGCAGCTTCAAAATACCTTCGCGATGTAAAGTTGCAGTGCGCGTTCCAAGTTCACCGCGCGGATTTCTGCGAAAGTCTTCGATTGTGACCTGACCAAGATAGACTTCAGAAAAGGACAACGGCCTACGTTGGCGCGCCGGTTCGCTCTCGATGTCGATGTTGTAAACGAAAACCGCCATCCACTGGTTTCTCGCGCCGTGCGTGTCTACGGCACCTCCGACTTTCCGCGTCGTCTTGATCTCAACACCCTCGCTGCCCGCTTTCACAGCATCATTAGGATAAATCCCTTTAACAAGCAGATCAGGATGACCGTTGAAATACTCGTTCTGTGTGAGCGCGCGTGAGTGTTTTGCGATACTCGCCGTCAACAGATCCGAGAGGAGTCCAGACATGATTGCAGGACGAACAAAGTCATCTAGCCGCTCCAATCCTTTTTCCAACAAGCCGGTGTTTACGTCGTAGAACAGATCGTAAACATCCTGCATCGCAATCTCAAAATCCTCCAAGCGCAATTGAAACGGAAGATTTGCATTCGGATTAAAGCAGTCACGCTTCGGCCGATTTCGTTCCGCAGGCATGCGCTAACAACACAGCAGTGTGCATATCGGAGCAAGATCAAAGACAGCCCGGCGAGCCATCGACTCGGCTACGACGATGTTGATCTTTGCCCCGTAAGCAGGTCGATTATTCCACGCCTTCGCACGCGAGGCGAAGGGAGAAATGGGGTGGCATCTAACATTCAACATTTGTTCCGAAAAAGTCATGCAGCATAGCCTCCAGTGCTGATCGTGGCCTACAACTGAAAGTGATCACTCAGGCACGTCGGTGGAGGACACCAAACCTCTCGCACTCGGCAATGTGACCCTCTGGCGACCGTCGAATTCCGTCCAAAGATCGAAACAGCCCCGAAAACATTCGGGCTGTTTTGTTGTCAGCCGGCTTGCCGCGAACGAGCGGCTCTGAGAGAATTAAGCTGTGCGGATATTCGTTAAAGAGCTTTCGTCTATAAGGGAATTAGGCGAAATACGTTGGTATAATCCTAGTTCGGTCCCAACATATGCTGAAACTCATTGATCTTCTTCACATTTCTGGTGTCGACCTTGGCGACTACAAAATCCATTGCGCCACGGACAACAAAATCAGTGGCTGGCATCCACTCGAACAGTATTACGCTGGGAACTTTGAGGAAGGGCAATCCCAGCAGTCGCACAAGAACTTCGAGTGCGACCATGTGCTGTCTTTGATCAAGCTTGGAAACAGCAACCGCTGGCTTTTCGTCGGCGTGTACCGCGTTGACGGTGTCCAAAGTGCAAAGGGATAGTCTGGCTTCACGTACAGCCTAAAGCGCCAGCGCGGGCTGGAGCACTTGGAAGGTCGTGCGTTTTTCGAAGTCCTTCCGAGCGTCTTACCTTGTTGGCGCGAACTTCGCGGACCAACTGATTGTCAGCGAAATCCGGGAAGAGAAACTATCGATTGCGGATTTCCCCGGTTTCAATGGTGTTCGGTTATCATTTGAAATGTTGGCTTCCATCATCCGCCAAGACAATCCCTCTTGGCGGGCTGCGCTTGCGAGCATTGCGGGGGTTTACGTGGTCGTTGATCGTACAACGGGCAAACAGTATGTCGGAAGCGCCTGTGGCGGTGTCGGACTATGGCAGCGTTGGAGTAATTACGCTGCGACGGGCCACGGTGGAAACAAGGAACTTCGAGAAGTGTTGAAACAAAGGGGCATCGAGCATGCCTACAAATTCCGATTTTCGCTGGTTGAGGTTTGCGACATCAACGCTAGCGACGAATACATTCTTTCCCGTGAATCACACTGGAAGGACGCACTGTTGACACGCGAGTTTGGACTCAACTGTAACTGAACGACCGAACAAAAGCGCTCCAGCGAACCGCCGCCCACTGAGCAGTCGGACGGTTTGGGGCGGTTCGTGAGCGCTCACTGCCGGCCGAGCGCGTCCACAGCGGCGGTCGCTGAGCTTGGGTCGTTATGCCTGTCACTACTTCGAAATCGCGGGCTTGCCGCGAAGGACATACTTCTGGACCTTGCCGGTGGCTGTTTTCGGCAGCTCGGACACAATAATAGAGGACAGACGAATGACGAAGCACCAGCCTTCGCCAAGGCTACGGCTTGGCAAGCGAATGACGAACACGCGCGAGCTGGAGCCGGGCGGGTGGTAACTCAGCTAGGGTAGCTGGCACGAGCCCGGCGAGGTGAGTGACCAATGCTCGGGCCCAGGAATTTCCTATGAACAGTCAGTCGAGCTCGAGTTCGGCTTTGGCTTGCTCCCAGGGAAT
>QHQA01000138.1 GCA_003219695.1 Verrucomicrobiota bacterium | reverse complement strand
CTTCAATGTCTATTCTTTAATCTCTATTTCCCGAACCATTCCGACATCAGCATGGGTCAACTCCGTGTTTGTGACGGGCATTTCACAGTGCAGCACGTAATGCCCCGGCGTGAACTTCTTCCGCAGCCATACCACCCGGCTGATATCATGGCCGTCGAGTGCACCGCCCAAGGCTTCCGCAGGGGCAGGGCCGTGGCCTTGCTGTTTCCGCCAGCTGTTCAAGTCGACGACGCTTTTGCCCTCGTGCAAACGGTAGATATCCACCTCGTGCATCGACGGGCCGGGGGTTTCGATTCGGATCACTTGCACTCCCTTGCGCAAATCGCCCGAGAGCTCGAATCGGTAGTCAAAGAGTTTCAACACCAGATCTTCTTTCGGCGGCCGATCGTCCTTTGCTCCGACTTCTTCGACGGTAAATGGGTGGACCGGCGTGGTCTTGGCGTGACCGCTGTTCCAGCAAATCAGGATATATCGTCCCGGGTCTACCCGCAGCCACATCTCGGCGGTCTCGCCGGGCGAGGTTAATCCCGGGCCGGAGTAATCCAAAGCACCCTCGGGGAAAAGCGAGCCCTTCTTCACCGCCGCGACGTAGTTTTCCGCACTCATGCCCTTGGGAAGCTTCACCAGCATGGACTCATGGATTCCAGATCCGTGATTCTCGAAGACGATGTGACGCACTCCGGCGGCGACCGCATCGGGAGCTTCGAATCCGGCATCCGTCGCAATGATCCGAAACGGGGGCGCATCCTGATCTGCGACCTTTGCCTGACAGCCGACACTAACCAAGCAAGCGACACTTAAGATCGCCCTGCAGATGGCATCGACTTTCATAAGGATCCCTAATTCCAGCGGCCTTCTAAGAAACAGTTGGGTTAAGTTGTTGAAAATCAGGGATTCTGTGTTGGAAGGCAGACGCCGATACTCGCGATGCGCAGGCGTGTAATGGTCCCACGTTCCGGTATTCGCATTCCATCGACGAGTGGCCACGTTTCAGCTAACGAGACGAAGATGAGCCACCGCTGGCGGGGACGAGCTTGGCAATCTCTGAGAATTCGTTCATAAAATTAGGTGTGCGCATCGCGACGGCCAGCGGTTAGATGCCATGAAGGGTTGTAAAGCGTGAGCAAAATGGGCACACGCAGGTGTATGAAAAACAAAATCAACTCAACCCTTCATGACAAGAACAACCTTATCGAACCAAGCGCCGGTGGCAATCGCGCAATGGGCCAGGTATTGAAGCTGGGGCTGGATGTGGACCTGCGCAACATCGCCGTGGCGATCCAGTGTGAGCGGGGTACGATCGGCCCGGCCCGGAAGTTTTCCCGCGAGCAACTGATTGGCTGGGTGAAGCAAAAGACCGCGTTAGGCCACTTGGTGCACGCGGTCTCGGAGTGCTGCGGGTTTGGCTACACGTTACACGAGCAACTCATTGGGGCTGGAGCACGCTCCTTTATCACCACGCCGATGCGTTTAAACCTGGAGCGACGAAGAAAGAACGATCGGATGGATGCGCGGGAGTTGTGTGTGCGGCTGTCGCGTTATCTGGACGGGCACCGGGACGAGTTAAAACGGATCCGCATTCCCAGCCGGGCCGAGAGAGAGCGCCGGGAGTTGGGACGGCAGCGGGAGTTTTGGAAGAGGCAGGTGCGCCGACTGGAAAATCATGGGCGGGCACTGCGCATCGAGCATGAGCACGAAACGCTGCCAGCGGGCTGGGCCGGGCCGCGCAAGTGGAAAGCGATCGGGCCGCAGTGCAGTGAATTTGTGCGCGCTCAACTTGAACCGGTAGTGGAACAGATCCGAGCGGCCAAAGCCCAACTGGATCGTTTAAGTGAGCAAGTCGAGGCCTTGGTAAGGCAAGAAAAAATCCCGGTGGGCTTAGGCGCGCTGACCGTATCGCTGATCGAAGGGGAGGTGTGCGATTGGAGGCGCTTCTCTCATCGCAAAGCGGTGGGCAGTTATACTGGCTGTTGTCCAAGCGAGCACAGCTCGGCCGGGGTGCAACGCTTTGGCGCGATCGACCGGCATGGAAACAAACACCTGCGGGTGCTGCTGGTGGAAGCGGTCTGGCGGCTCTTGAGATGGCAGCCTCACTGGCACGCTCGCCAGAAGTATTTGCAGAAATTGAAGCACGGCGCCTCCTTGAAAAAGAAAATAGCCGTAGCGCTAGCCCGGCAACTGGCCATTGACATCTGGCGTTGGCGGACCGGCCGGGCCACCGCCTCCGAACTGGGCTGGACTTTGTCTACATCCCAAGTGTGACTCGAGAAGAAAACAACTCCTTAACTCCCAACTTTTACGAAACGCAATTTCCAATTTGATTGGGCCGCAGGGTGGAACGCTGCTCGACGCTGGAGCTGGTCCTCAAAAGGATCATCGGTTAGATGGGGCGCGTTCCACTCAAGGCGGCTTCCTAAGTCAAGCACGACATCGTGGGCTCGCATAAAAAGCGATGCTCGAATAGGAGCTGGTGACTCGCCCAGGCGAGAAACACGACATCGGAAGCTTCGCCCTGCGCATCCAACTAACAACTTAGAAACCGCGGGAAAGGAAAAAAGCTAAAGCCAAAACAAACAACGCCCATCCCTACGATTGACAATCCTCATAGGGGCTCCAGCGATTGGTTAGCTGAAACGTAGCGCATGTGAGAGACGTTGCATAAAAGTCTTCGCAGAGTGACCGGCGAATAAACACCAGTGATATTGGCGAGTGCCCAAGCTCTCCTCTCCCCTGCCTTGATTTGGTCTGAGTGCGAGAACATCACGCGTCGATTTCCCTGCCGGCATCTCGGGAAAGTCAATGAGGTTGCCGGTGCAGTAAGACTGATGTGTGCCATCTGCAAAGTGGAGTGTGAAAATGCAGTAGCCCATGCCGGACTCGCCAACTGCGTACATCTTCTGCGCGAACTTGAATGGCAGGCGAGAAGGAGTGGGCTGAATCTGCGCCACGTCCTCAATCCGGACCGCTCTCTTTCCGGGATCGTCATCAGGCCAGACTCCCCAGAAGCGAATGTATGAGTTAGCCTCAGCGATATAGACGCAGTCGTGCTGCTCGCCGTTCGCGAGCAGCACCATACACGGGAAATACTCCATCATGCCATCGTGCGTTGGCTCGATGGCATGAAGCTGCGCGTCGAGGTTGGAAGGCAGACGCCGATACTCGCGATGCGCAGGCGTGTAATGGTCCCACGTTCCGGTATTCGCATTCCATCGACGAGTGGTCACGTTTCAGCTAACGAGACCCAAGATCAGCGACCGCGCGAATTAGAAATGATGTTCGCATGCTGTCAAATCTAGGCATAAGGACGGGTCGCGGTTCGCTGCATCGCCTAGTTAGGCGACGGTTTCATTCTTCACCATCGAAATAATCCAGCGCGTCCGAACGAACCAGTCTGCGCTCCGGTATCGGCACACCCCACTTATTGCTGTCGGGCTGATAGTATGTATCGCCAATCGGATTGTCGGCCACGACGTAAAGGATCATGTCTTGGGTGGTGTCATTGGTGATCTGGTGAGGCTCACCCGGCTTGAAAATGAATGCGTCGCCAGCCTCAATCGTAGTGGTCCCATCTTTGTGGCGGACGACGCCGCTGCCTGAAATCACATGGTAGAACTCCCACTGTGCGCTGTGCGAATGATACGAGTAGGGAGCCTTCCCCGGCGGAATACGCAAAATCTCGACATCAAAGGGATGCCGCTCGTTCAGGTCTGTGGACTCGGGCTTGCGTCCCAGCTCCTCTGAAATCTCCTTGCCAGCGCCAACAAACTTTCCTTTCGGCGATGACCAAGTGAACTCAGCGATTCTTGCGGTGTTGACTTTAAGCATAAAACGTGGCGAAGCCGCCTAACGAGAACAAGATCAGCCGCGGCCGGTGAAAACGCGAGTGAAAAACAGTGGAAGTGTTTTCATGAATTAACACGAGGCAGTACGCCGGGCCAGCCGTCGGCTGCATCGAGGGGTTAGGCCCCAGGGCTAATCGCCCCAATCGTCATCCGCGGTACCCGGTTTGCGATCCGGACCTGCTGTAAAGAGATCATATCCATTTGGATTCTTGAACCCAGGTTCTCGGTAAATGTAATCGTTGTCCCACGGATCCTTGGCTAACTTCTTATAAAGTTGGTGCCAACGCATCGGCCTTGGATCGGTATCGGGTTGGACCACCAGCGCCTGCAACCCCTGGTCGGTGGTTGGGAAGAAACCGTTCATGCTCTTGTAGAGAGCCAACTGAGTATTCAGCTTTTGAATATCGGCGGTGACTCGCACGTGCTGGCTGTGTTCCTGCGCATCGCCGAACCAGTAAATTGGGACAAAGATACCACACACAACCGCCAAAAGTATTAGACCGGATTTTGCTGGGCGACGGTACCTTACGCGGTGCATATTGCAATGCCTGGTCTTATGGCCTTCTAAGAAACAGTTGTCACGCTACGCTGTTGAGGAGTGAGTTGGAAGCCAAAAGCGGCGGCTTGTTTGTGGAGGCGGCGGACGAGGTGGTGCTGGTATTTCTCTTCGTAGTAACGCACGCCGGCGTCGCGATACTGCTGGCCGTATTTGAGCATTCGGTAAACGATCCGGGCCAGTTTGTGCGCCACGGCTTTGATCGCCTTGGGAGCATCGAGCCGTGCTCTCAAGCGGCGGCCGAAGGCGCCAAGGGCGCGCTTTTGCTTTTGAGGGCCGACTGAGCACAGAGCCGCAGGATGTCGGCGGCGCGGTTATGTCCTTTGCGGGGTTGTCGGCTTAAAGGTTTGCCACCGCTGATCCGGCTGGGAGGGCAGAGGTTGAGCCAGCTGGTAAAATGCTTTTCGCTTTTCCAGCGGGTCATATCCAGCCCGATCTCCGAGAGCAGCGCCTGCACGCTTAAGACCTCCATGCCGTCGATCTGCGTCAAGTCCGCGCCGCAGATCGCGTAGAGATGATTCTTGAGCTCGAAGTTGTCCTGCGCCTTGAGGGTTTTCTTCTTGGACTTTTCCGGGAGCGGATGTTCCCCGACATCAATCCGGGCTTGGAACTTGTGCAACTGCGCTTCGATCTCGCAATCGCACTGAGCGATCTTGGTCTGGTAAAACTCGTAAAGCTCCAGGGCTTGGGAGAGGGCAAAAAGATGTTCCTTCCGATAGTCCCCTTCCAAAGAACGGGCGATTTCCTCTTTCGACTTCTTCACCCGGTTATCTTTCAGCGCCGCCAGCTTCCAGGGGTCACGTTCTCCCGCCAGGATAGCGCGGATGATCGCCAGAGCCGAGAGCCCAGTAATATCGCTCAAGACGTGATGCAGACTCAGGTTCATCTCGATCAGCGCCTTCTGCATGTGCTGGATGTGCGCCCCGGCGGCGCGCACCAGGTTTTCCCGGTGGCGCAGGTAGCTGCGTAGCACGCAGATTTTATCCTCGGGCCGGAAGCTGCCGCTCAAAAGCCCGTGGGTGTGGAGCTTTTGCAGCCACTGACAGTCAAGCACGTCGGTCTTGCGGCCCGGCACATTTTTGACATGGCGGGAATTGACCAGGACCACTTCAAACCCGTTGGCCTCCAGGATCTGGTAAGGTGCTATCCAGTAACTGCCCGTGCTCTCCAGGGCGATCGTGGTGATAGCGCACTCTTTGAGCCAGAGCGCCATCTCGTGGAGCGCGGCCGTGTAACTGCCGAAGGTCCGCACCGCTTCCGCGCTCCGCCCCGGCGGGACCGCCACATAATGTTCGGTCGAGCCGATGTCGATGGCCGCCGCGTTGAGGTTGATCGATTCCAAGCCGGGCGGCAGGGCCGTGGCTGCTTTTGCTTTACGTTTTGCTTTTCGTCTCATACTCTCTCTCTTTCTCTTAAGGGTTAGTGACGATGCGACCGAGCCCAGTGTCAGGTAAGTATGTTGGAAGTCTTCTAAACGGGATAACTGCCTTGGAGGTGTTAGGACACTTTCAGGGTAGCTTCACCAATGTAAGAACCTCTTTGACACTTGGAACCATGCTAACGAACGGGGTTACTCTCCACCATTGATGCTTCGGTCTTGGCTGCTCGGCGCATCGTCACGCCCATCCTGCCGGAACGCCCTGCAAAACCCAAGTTTCTTTCTGTAAGAACCAAGCCGCCCGGCTTGGTGGAAAGC